>JADBKA010000033.1 GCA_014896635.1 Ktedonobacteraceae bacterium | reverse complement strand
GTTTACGCTTCACCCATTTTTGACGTTTCTATACGTTCACCTTTTTTGAGCGTGAACCGTATTGTCAGGCAGCCGACGACATTTTTGTCTTAGCCAGCCTGACCACAGGAGACACAATAGGATGAAAGAAACTATCATTTTTGAGACTTTCCTCGCCTCATACTGGTATAGAACTTTTCTGTACATTACTGAGTATATAGAGCGCAGAACAGGCGTGCCGACACTTCTTCTGAATGGTGAGAGCCTGGACGACTTTGCCGTAGCGCATGCCGACGCGGGCATTATCGGTGCGCATGCTTACATGCAACTGCTGGCGCAGCAACCATGCGCGGTAGAACCGCTGGCTGTGCCTGTGCTCAAGGGTATGACAGAAGATGAGGCATTACCCACATTGATTGCTATTGTGGTACACCGAGAGAGTACATTCAATACGCTCAGCGACCTGGAGCGCCACACCTGCACCTGGGCCTACCACAGTAGAGCGTCACATATAGAAAATCAATTCCTGCCGGCATCCACTCCTTTCACTTTCAACAACGGCAGAACGATAGAAACCGCATCACAGGCCGGGGCGCTACGCCTTGTGCTTGACCGCGAAGCCGATGTCACAGCCATTGATGCGTGCCTGCTCGCGCTTGCGTATCGCAACAGCCCGCGTATGACAGCACAACTCCGCGTGCTGTGTACTTGCAGTTCTTCAACGCATCCCCTCGTGGTTGTTGCCGCACATGTAAGTTCCAGTTTGAAGCAGAAAATGCGTGAAGCATTTTTACAGATCCATCACGATAGCTTTTTTGCGCAGCAGCTTGATGAAGGCGCAATTGAACGTTTTATACCAGTACCTCTCATTGAGGAGACTCAGGACGAAGTACAGGCATGGCAGAGTGCTATCAGACTGGAAACGAACAGAAGACAGAGAAATCTGTCTTTGCCGGTCAGCATGCTGAAAGGCGATCAAAGATAGTATTTCTAGATCGTAACGTCTTTTACAGGTGTAAAAATAACTTAATGAGAAGATAAAAGCTAAAGGAGAACGGATGTGTATGCGAGAACCGTTGAAGTTGATGAGCATTCTCGCTCATCCCGATGATGAATCTCTGGCTTTCGGTGGCACGCTGGCAAAGTACGCGGAAGAAGGCGTCGAGACGAGTCTTATCGTAGCGACGCGGGGAGAGCGCGGCTGGTTTGGCGAACCGGGCGAGTATCCGGGGCCGCAGGCACTGGGACGCATACGCGAGATCGAAGTGCGAGAAGCAGCTACTGTACTCGGAGTAGCGCGCCTTGATTTTCTCGATTATATGGATGGCGAGGTAGATCGGGCGAATGAGAGCGAGATTATCGCAAAAATTGTGTATTTGTTGCGACAGGTGCGGCCACAGGTAGTCGTAACTTTCGGCCCTGATGGACTGTACGGCCATCCTGATCATATCGCCATCTCGCAGTTTGCCACCTCGGCGGTAATGTGCGCCGCCAATCCCGCCTGTCCTTATGCACGCGAACTGGAGCCGCATACCGTCTCAAAGCTCTACTACAGGACGGCTCCTGCCGACTGGTTCCGGTATTATATGCCCATTTTTGGTGAGCTGGTCATGCGCGTTGATGGACGAGAGCGGCGGGCGTACTCCTGGGACCACTGGGTTATGACCACGCGCCTTGATACCAGCGTCTACTGGCGGCGAGTCGTGCAGGCTGTACGCTGCCATCGCACGCAGATCCCGGCGGAAGAGGTGCTGAACGACATTCCCGAAGAGCTGCACATGCGCCTGTGGGGGACGCAAGAGTATTATCGCGTTTTCAGCCTGGTGAATGGGGGACGCCGGGAGGAGCGCGACCTGTTTGAAGGGATCAGACTAGAAGCGTCGCGGCAGGCGTTTGCGCAGTTCTGCCTCTAATTCTCAGAGCCGGTTCTGATTATCCATCTCCGTTGTGAGTGAGAACGCCCTTTCGGCGTGGCTGTCTCCTCTCAGGCGATTGTACTCAAATTCGAGAATAAGTCGAACAGGAGCGGGCTATTGCCTGGCTGCTGACTCTTCGTTCTAACCTGGCCGTCATATCAGACGTAAAGAAAGACAGTTGGGGTCAAGGTATGTTTGTACCTTTAGCGTTACTGGAAAGATCAGTTTTATGCAAACACAAAGCTTTAAAGAACAACTCCACAATCCTTACGAATGGTATCGCACAATGCGGGCTACGCAACCTGTAGCGCAAGATCAACAGTGGGCGAATGCCTGGCATGTTTTCCGCTACGCTGACGTGGCACGAGTGCTGAGCGAATATGCAACCTTCTCATCCGACGGCCATCGCATGGCACAGTTTGAGGGCGAAGCCGACCCGATTCTCTCCAGTATCCTGCGCATGGACCCGCCACGCCATCGCCAGTTGCGCGGCCTGGTCTCACAGGCATTCACGCCGCGTATGGTGGCGCAGCTTGAGCCGCGCATCACTGCTATCACCCACGAACTGTTGGATCGCGTGGCAGCGCCATCCGGCAGTATGGATATGGTGCGCGACCTGGCCTATCCCCTGCCCGTGACCGTTATTGCCGAGCTACTTGGTATCCCCCCCGAACTGCGAGACGATTTCAAACGCTGGTCGGATGCGCTCGTTGCCGGTGAGGAGAACATGACGGAGGAAGAGCGCAACAGGCTCTTTGAGGAGATTCGCGGCATGTACGGCTACTTCTCGCAGGTGCTTGAGGAACGGCGCCTGCATCCGCAGGACGACCTGGTGAGCGCCTTGCTGGCAGCCGAGGTCGATGGAGAACGCCTGAGCGATGCAGAACTGCTAGGCTTCTGCGCTCTGTTGCTGGTTGCAGGCAACGAGACGACGACAAATCTCTTAGGGAACATGGTACTTTGCTTCGACGAGAATCCCGGCGTGGTAGAGCGCCTGCGCGCTGACCGCGCGCTGATTCCGTCTGCCATCGAGGAGGCGCTACGCTACTACTCGCCGGTCAAGGCTATGACCCGCATTACGACCACCGAGACGGTGATCGGCGACCAGCGCATCGGCCCGGACCAGTTTGTCATTGCCTGGATCGGTTCGGCTAACCGTGACGAGAGCGAGTTTGCCCACGCCGATCGCTTCGATATTGAGCGCGATCCCAACCGCCACCTGGGCTTTGGTCGCGGTATCCATTTTTGCCTGGGCGCTCCTCTGGCCCGTCTGGAAGCAAAAATCGCTCTGAATGCCATGCTTGACCGCCTGCCCGGTCGCTGGCAGGTAGTGGATGAGCCGCTGGAGATCATCAAGAGTTTTATTGTTTTTGGTGTGAAAAAACTCCCCATGACCTGGGGAATGTAATGTTTTTAAGGGTCCAGGAGGGTACCGGCTCTTTCGAGTGCAGGTTTTTTGGAAGCGGGATGCCGGGAGGGAAGCCAGGCTTGCAAAGGGATTCCACCTTCCCTGGACCAGCCCTGCCTGTCTCATTCTGTTGAATGTTGAGCTATGTTGTGCTACTATTTATTTTGTAGTTGGAGTCAAAGTATGGTATGGGGGACTCATGACCACAAGTACAGTTCTGTCCGGCTTGCTTAAGGAATTCGGGCTGGTGGAAGTTTTGCAAGTGGTGGAAATGGGCGGGATGACTGGCGCGATCCACCTCAAGCAGGGTACAGGACGAATGGGGATTCTCTACTTCAACGAGGGCAGATTGGCAAGCTGCTCTGAGTTCGATGCTGGCACGTTAACGATAGGAGACGTACTTCAGCAACTCGGCATGACCACGTACCACTCCATTGAGCAGGCTTTTGCTCAACAGTTGCGTGATCCGCTTGGGAAGCGTATTGGTGAGCGCCTGGTCATGATGGGGGCCATCAGTGAGCAGCAGTTGAAAGAGGCGCTGCGTACAAAAGCCCTGTGGATAGCGCGTGAACTGGGACTGTGGAAAGATGGAACCTACGAATTTATTGCCAGCAAGAGCATACAGAAACTCCTGCCTTACGGCGAAACGTCGCTCGATATTGACGTGATGCGTGTCACAATGGAGATAGTACGCTATAGCGACGAGTGGCAGGAGGTGGAATCGTTTTTGCCGCATGGCATGCGCACCATGTTGATAATGACACCTTCTCTCCCCTATCCTCTCCGTTTTGATGTCCGTACAATGGAACTGCTCACCCATGTCAATCTCTATCGCAGCATTCGCCGTATCGCCTCTGCTGTCCGTCGCCCGGAACTCGATGTGGCCCGCGACCTGGCCCGTCTTGTCGAGCAGCGGATGTTATTCCCCATCCCGCAGGACATCGTTCCGCCCACCAATGGCCGCAAGATACGCCTTCCCGATCCCGCCGAAAAGCTGCGACTGGAGCATTTTGAACTGCTCAACCTGATCGAGCGCATGGAAACTGACTGGGAAGAGCACCGCACGCCAATGGAACAACTGCCGGCACTGGCCGAGTTTGTTAACTGGACGATGGACGCGCTCAGCGAAGCCTGTTACGCCAGGGGAGTTGAACTCGATCCCAACACGCTCGGTTCGCTAATGCACAGTGAAGGACTCGCCAGCATAAGCAATTATCGTTTCCGTGTCGAGCACAACCACATCGACGTTGGAGATTTTGCCGTCCTTTGCAATCGTGTCATGAGCGGAGACCTCCAGCATGCCGCCGCCTTCTATGAAGAGGCGACGAAAGTGCTCCAGCGGCTCCTCAGTTGCATTTTCGAGATGATCAATTCGCGTATAGCCAGCCCACAGGAACGTTTGCAGAACCAGGCCGTCTGGGAGACAATGTTTGAGCAGTTTGAACTCCAGCGCAATCAGGCTCTATAGAACAGGAGCAGGACGCCCCTGATGGACGCCCTGGAAGAAGAGTCTCGTAAGATGGAATGCTGCCGGTCCTGGTTTTGTACCTGATCCCGCGCTTCAATCACAATCAGGCCGATTCTACAGTTGGACTGCCGCCCTGCGCGGGTGGGGCTGATGGCGGAGTTTGCTGTGCAGATGCAGATGGGGATTGTTCTGCGTAGTCGCTTTCTTGCGCCGGGCGTTTGAAGATGTAGTACGCCGAGTTCGATGTCAGTGGCTGAATGCCTACCAGTTCCCAGTTGTCACGGCCCAGGGTGTTCAGATAGCGGCGTGCGAAGGCGCTACGGCGTTCGTTGCCGATCAGAGTCTCCTGGCCCTCGCAGGAGATGCGCCCCCGGTAGTCGATGTAGACCACTTTATAGGCCCATTGCGCCATTGTCTTGCTCCTTCCAATACTATTGGTGAGTCCCTGCCGGCCCGGTCCCGCGATCCTCTATCCGAGAAGACCGCGCACAGCCCTTCGCAGGAAAGATCCGTTCTGCCCGGCCTCGCTCACGAGCAATGACGGAGAAGCGAGGGACTGCAAACGACCGGTGCGCCGGGTTCCACAATCAACGCTTTGCCGGTCGCCGGACCTGCCCGGCAGGTTCCTCTGCACAGGAGTAAGTATAGCCGCACCTGAACCGCTGCGCGCCGCCATTTCCACCAGTTTTTGAGGCCGCCCGGATTACCAGTCCCCACCTGTCCATTTCTACAGGATGAGACAGGACGTTTTGCTCGTGGACTGGTAGCGCATGTTCTCTTCATAGCATTGAAGTGTAGTATTTAGAGCGGCAGGCTAAATGTGAAGGTCGTTCCCGGCGTCTGTGCGCTCCGGTCGCCGTCCGCAGCAGATTCAAGCTGTAGTTCGCCACCGTGAGCGTCGATGATGGATTTCGTGATATAGAGTCCCAGGCCAGACCCCTCGTGTCCTTGAGCAGCAGACAGGCGAGTGAAGGGGAGAAAGAGCTGGCCACTCTCGCCTCTGGGGATGGCAACACCTTCGTTATGAACGCTGACACACACTTTACCTGGCAGTGTCCAGATACGCACCGTAATGGTAGTGCGCGTATCAGAATACTTGATTGCGTTGTCCAGCAGATTGCCGAGTACCTGTTGCAGGCGAATACTATCCCAGTTGCCGGTGATCGGTGTCTCCGGCGCGTCAACGATCAGTGTATGGTGTGGCGCGAGAGGCTGCAAATTCTCCACCGCTTCTTTTGCCAGTGCCACAATATCACAGGATTCGCGCATCAGCGCAAACTGGCCGGTAGAGAGATGTGAGGAGTCAAGCAGATCGTTGACCAGGCGACTCAACCGCCTGGCCTGGCTGACGATGATGGTGATGTAACGCTGCAATAGTGTGCTGCGCCGACTTTTCACCTCGTCGCCTTTTAAAGAAGGGAGCTGCTGTGCAATCTTTTGGGCATAGATAATGATAGGTGTTAGCGGACTACGCAGGTCGTGCGCAATCATTGCCAGAAATCGCTCCTGCCGAGCCAGTTGCTCTTTGAGTTGCGCATTTTCTGCCAGCAGCGCATCTACCCGCTGCTGTAAGATATGGGTTGTCTCTTCTGGTTCAGGGGAGTTTTCGTTGTGGGGTGATTGCTGTCGCGCCCGCATGCTTGAAGATCTCCTTGTATACCTGGCCCTGTAAAGAGACTATTTGTATCAGTATATGCCATCACTGGCAGGCGAATTGCTGACTGGCGTATTGCATAGGACTATCGGATAAGAGAAAGAAGCGGGGCTACTGTTCCCGCTCCTGTGGCGGCAGTAACCCCTGTTCTTCCAGCTCTTCCCGCGCCATCTCGCTCAGTTTTTGTGTATCCAGCGTCGGGTCAGCATGCGCGAGTAGATGGCGAATGCGCTCAATCGTTGACTGGCGCATATAGTAGTCAGAGGTGAGTAAGAGTTCACCAACTGCTATTTCGATCTGCTGACGCTGGATTGCCGCAAGGATTGATTCTTTCATCGCCGGCTGTTCCGTTTTTACTTGACCGTGCTTGCCTCACCAGTTTTCGCGTTACTTGATCCTGCCGTTTCTCCACCCTTGCTTTCACTGCCAGATTTGCTTTCCGCTGGTTTTTCGCTTTTTTCACCACTACTACCATTATGACCATTGTTGCTGGAAGAAGGTGCTACACTGCCATTGCCGTAGTCAGTTTTATAGAAGCCATGTCCTTTAAATACGATACCGGCAGGATGAAGCACCCTGCGAATTTGTTCCCCGCATCGTGGGCAAACAGTTAAAGGTTCATCGGACATCCTTTGCCACTGTTCAAAACGATGATGACATGTCTGACAGAGATATTCGTACGTTGGCATATATTCAGTTACCTCTTACAAATTCGAGTACATAGGCATTACCTGCCTGTCTACTCTTTACGATCCGCTTCCTGACAATGAGAAAGAGAGACCTGATAGGCCCTCTTCCCCTTAATATAGTAGCCGGATTCCGCTGTGCTGTCAATCACCACATGAGAGTGCTAGCACTCTTCCTGCTTTCATAGAGGAAAACAAATCACAACAATACTTTATTCCCGGCTTTGATATTATCCCTGGCGCCCGATGAACTCTTTCACTTTTTCGGCTGCATCGCGTGTCATGCCTTCGATGGCCACCAGTTCGTCGATACTGGCGGCGCTGATGGCGCGCAGTGAACCGAAATGTTGCATCAGCGCCTTTTTGCGTTTCGGCCCGATGCCCGGTATCTCGTCCAGCGCCGATTTGAACGTTTTTTCTGTTCGCAGTTTGCGATGATAGGTGATGCCGAAGCGATGCGCTTCGTCGCGGATGCGCTGGAGCAGGTAGAGGCCCTGCGAGTTGCGTGGCAGCAACAGCGGATCGGGCGCACCGGCCAGGTAGATTCCCTCTGCTGTTGCCAGTTTTGTGTGCGATCCCTCTTCTTTTGCCACGCCTATTACCGGGATATCCAGATTCAACTCGCGCAGCACTTCCAGCGCCGCATTCAGATGGGCTTTGCCGCCGTCAATGATGATCAGGTCGGGGAGCGTCCAGTCATGCTGCAAGGCCGGTTCTTGCACCTCACTCTGTCCATGCTCACCGTTGCCGCCTGGTCCGGTCACTTTCTGACTCACTTTATCCGTCGCTGCCGTCGCTTCCTCATCCAGCATCGTCTCCTGCTGTGCTGCTGCGCGGCGGAAGCGGCGGCGTAGCATCTCCTGGTGACTGGCAACATCGTTGGCGCCTTCCACACTCTTGATCTTGAAACGTCGGTACTCGCTATTTTTGGGACGTCCCCCCTCGAACACGACCATTGCGCCGACCGAGTTTGTTCCCTGGATGTTCGAGATGTCATAACACTCGATACGCTGCGGCGGCGCGACCAGGTTCAGAGTCTCTTGCAGTTCTTCCAGTGCGAGCTGCGTCTTCTGGCTGTCGGTCAGCCATTTGATGCGTTGCTGTTCCAGCACTTCCTGGGCGTTCTGTTTGACCATCTCGATCAGGCGCAGCCTGTCGCCGCGCTTAGGTGTGGAGATGGTCACGGCGGTTCTACCGTTCGCAGTGGCACTACTCCTGCGTTTCTCTCTGAGCCAGCTTTGCAACACCTCGCGGTCCTCTGGTTCGACTTCAGTGACGATATCGGCGGGAACGTGTGGCGAGGTCTCATAAAACTGCTGCAAGAACGAGGCCATGACTTCCTGCGGACTGCTCTCGCGCGTTCCTTGCAGGATAAAGAATTCGCGTCCGATCAGCTTGCCGTTACGGAAGAAGAAGACCTGCGCGCACGTCTCATCGTCGCCACTTGCCAGCGCGATCACATCCTGATCATCCTGGCCTTCGGTGTTGATGATGCGCTGCTTCTCCTGAACGCGCTCGACAGCCTTGATGCGGTCGCGGATGCGCGCTGCTTCCTCGAAGTTCAGCTCTTCTGCCGCCTGTTCCATCTTCTGGTGCAGCTCTTTGAGTACCTCGTCGTGTTTGCCTTCCAGGAAGAGAATCACCTGCTGAATAATCTTATCGTACTCCTCGCGCGTTGTATAGGCCACGCAGGGCGCGACGCAGCGATGAATATAATACTGCGTGCAGGGACGCGGCAGCAGCTTCTGCTTCCAGCCTGCCGGAGGCTCCCCGTTGCGCGGTGGCGCCCATGCACTGCTATCGTAGCGGCAGGTGCGGAACGGGAACAGCTTGTTCAACAGGTCCAGGGTAGCATCTACCGCGCCCGAATTGGTGTAGGGACCAAAGTAGCGATTGCCGTCATGCTGGAAGCTGCGCACGCGATAGACACGGGGAAAGTCCTCTGCCAGCGCCACCTTGATGTAGGGATAGCTCTTGTCGTCGCGCAGCAGCACATTATATTTCGGGCGATATTGCTTGATATAGTTACTTTCCAGCACCAGTGCCTCAACTTCGTTTTTTACTACCAGGAATTCGATGTCATCGACCTTTGCCACCATGCTGCGGTTCTTGGGACTCAGGTCTGTCGATTCCTGGAAGTAGGAACGCACGCGGTTATAGAGCGAGACGGCCTTGCCCACGTACAGGATCGTGCCTTCGGCATCCTTCATCAAATAGATGCCGGGCCGGTGTGGCAGCGAATTGAGGACTGACTGGATCTTCTCGTTCATACTTATTCCTCTTACGCCAGTTTTTGCAAGAAGCTGGCGACCGTGCGCAATCCTCTATAGAACTGGTTGAGCGAGTATTTCTCGTTGGGAGCATGCTGGTTGTCGTCGGGCAGGCCAAAACCCATCAGCACTGACGGTGCATGAAGAATTTTATGGAAAAGGGCTACGATGGGAATGGAACCACCCTCGCGCATGAAAACCGGATCTCTGCCGTACGTCTCTTTCAGTGCAGCGGCAGCGGCCTTCAGCGGCGGGCTGTCCGGCGAGATCAGCAGACCTTCGCCGCCATGAATGAGGCGTACTGTGACCGTCACATCGGCAGGCGCGGCATTTTTGACTGCCTGCTCGAACAGCGCAAAGGCTTCGCCCGATTGCAGATCCGCCGGCAGGCGCAGGCTGATCTTCGCTTTCGCGCAGGCCGGAATGACGGTCTTGGCGCCGTCGCCGGTGAAGCCGCCGGCAATGCCATGCACTTCCAACGTTGGTCGCGCCCAGACGCGCTCCATCGGCGGATAGTCAGCTTCGCCTGCAAATTGCGCGACGCCCATTTCTTTGCGCAACAACTCGCCAAAATGCAGCGGATCGCTCGTCCAGAAGTCTTTCTCCTCTGGCGTTGGTCGGCGCACTTTATCGTAGAGGCCGGGGATGTGGATGTGTCCATCAGCGTCTTTGAGCCGACTGATGATGATGGCAAGCGCGTGTAGCGGATTAGGAGCAATGCCACCGTAGACGCCGGAATGCAGATCACGCCGTGCGCCCTGCACCTCGACTTCAGTATAGACGATGCCACGCAGCCCGTAGATCAGCGCGGGGATGTTCTCCGTCGGCATGCCAGTATCGCAGATAAAGGCAGCATCGCAGGCGAGCCGCTCTGGATGCGTCTTCACATAGTGCTCGACCGATTCGCCGCCTGCCTCTTCCTCACCCTCGATCAGCACTTTCACATTAATCGGTAGCGCGCCGTTGACGCGCATGAGCGACTCCAGCGCCTTGAGGACCAGCATCGTCTGTCCCTTATCGTCGCTGGCGCCCCGGCAGTAGAGGTTGCCGTCGCGCACGGTCGGCTCGAAAGGCGGCGAATGCCAGAGTTCGACCGGATCGACCGGCTGCACGTCGTAATGTCCATAAATAAGCAGCGTGGGCTTGCCGGGCGCTTCAAGCCATTCACCGTAGATGAGTGGATGACCCTGTGTCTGAACGACCTCGACGTTGTGAAAGCCGATTTGTCTGAGCTGATCGGCGCCGTATTCCGCCGCGCGGCGCACGTCGGCGGCGTGTTCCGGCTGCGTGCTGATACTGGGGATGCGCAGCCAGCCCTTCAGGTCTTCGAGAAAACGGTCTTCGTGCTCTTTAATATAGGTTTCCAGTTGTGTCATAGCACAGTCCTTTGTATTTTTTTTCTTCCAATTATAGCAGATGCGTGAAGCCTGGTTGCTCAAAGAAGAACCGCTATTTGCACTAAACAGAAAGGTGACTGTAGCTCTCAGCCAGCTCGTACTTATTCAGAAACATGCGATTTCCACAAAAAATGTTGCGCCTGGCAAATGGCTCAGGCGTTCGCTGAATGAGCCGTTTACGTACTTCGGGTTTATGAGCGCCGGGCGAATCAAACCAGGGGTCCGGCAGCACGTAGCGGGGATCAGATACCCAGGCAGGGATTGATACCCCATATCGTTGACACAGCCATTCGACCGAGGCTGCGCAGAATGCAGCCCAGCGATGCATGGTCGGAGTGGCGGATTCTGGCTCGACAACCGGGTCAGCAACCAGCAATTCGCGTTGATTCTTCGCATAATCAAACCAGTCGTTCATAAAGTTGCCCAGTGCTACCCAGGGTTCTTCCCCCTGGCAAATTTCGGCATAAGCTACTGCGATTGTCTGAAGCTGGTTATACTTTTTCATAGGACACTTTTCCTTTTCTGTTCCAGGAGCCTGAGAAAGCCGGGAAATATGATGGATCACGAGAAAAAGCTATCAAGCGTATCGTCCAGATCGTTTATTTGCTGAAGTCGCTTATCAGGAATATAACGATCAATAAGCCTCTGAGCCTGATCTCGCGTTCGTATCTTTAATTGCTGACAAAGTACCTCTATGTCGCGCCTATCTTTCGGACGTCCTGCCAGTAACTTCAGTGCCAGCACATATTCCTTCGGCGGAAGAAGTACCTCTAGCCTGCCAAATCGCCGCCATAATTTTTCTTCCGGGATAATTCCTGCATTTCTCAGAAAATCATTCATTACATCATTGATCCAGTTCCCTTTTAGACCATTCCTGGCTGCGACAGTTCTCGCTGCCATCTTGAATGTTTGATATATTGGTGAGACAGTTATATCATCAATATCCTTAAATAATACGTCAATATCATCAGTAGTCCGTCTCTCATCGACTTGAGTAAGCATAAATGCTCCACCAATTAATACAACATGTATCGTCTGCCGTACTCCTAAATCCTGTAATTCTTGTCCTAACTGAGTGAGATAACTCTCTATTTCCTGTTTATTCATCTTTCATCTATTTCTGGTACTAATAATACTTTATTAACATATTTTGCTGTAAAAATTTTTTCTCTCGTTTCCCAATATGATTCAGGACTATATAGAACTTCGCCACTTCCACATTATACCACAAGCATGTTCATAAGAAGAGGCGATTACGAATCGCTACGCCATTCCGCAGGCTTGTGCCACAGCCAGCCGATTCCCGTGATCAGCAGGCAGAGCAAAGCACAGATGAGCAGGGTGAGGGAAGGTCCACACAGACTTGATAGCCAGCCGACCAGCAGATAGCCGGGCGGAACGCTGCCATCGAAGAAGAGGACTTGCACACTCATGACGCGCCCGCGCAGGTGGTCCGGGGGAAGCGTCTGGAGCGCGGTCAGGGTTTGCGCGGCAAACGCGGTCTCGCTAAAGCCCACACCTGCAATGAGCAGCACTGACAGAGGATAGATGCGTGAGACCGCAAACACTATTTCAAGTAGAGCGAAGACCAGCATACCGATCAGCACATCTCGAATCGCTGGTTGCCGGTTGCTCCAGGCCAGCCACAGCGCGGAAAGCAGCGCACCGGCTCCAGTCGCGGCAGAAAGAAAGCCAAACCCCTCTGCTCCCACGCGCAGGATATCGGTAGCAAAGAGCGGGAGTAATACGTTGAAGTTCGAGCCGAAGAGCAACACCAGGCCCACTACCGCGATCAGCAGCGCCACTGCCGGCGTGCGCCAGACATAGGCCGCGCCCTCACGCAGGCTCTGCCAGGCATTCTGTCGCCCGCTCCTATGGCTATGACGAAATACCTGAGCATGCAGAGTATTCTGCTTGATCAGTGCCAGGCTCACAATTACAGGAAGAAAACTAAGCGTGTTGAGCAGGAAGAGGACGGTGACGGAACTCACGGCGATGATCATACCTGCCACCGCAGGTCCGATAATGCGCGCCAGCATCTGGAAGAAGGAGTTCAGCGCAACCGCATTGGGCAGATCTTCGCGCCCGACCAGCTCTACAACAAACGCCCCGCTTGCCGGCAACTTCAGACTGTTCGTCACACCGAGCAGCAGCGCCAGGACATAGATGTGCCAGATCTGGAGCGTGCCGGTAACGATCAATACCCAGAAGAAGAATGCCTGGAGCATGGCTGCCGCTTGAGTTACAAGCAAGATGTACCGTTTGGGCCAGCGGTCAGCGACAACCCCCGCGAATAGTGAGAAGAGCAGTATCGGCAAGGCTTGTAGTGCGCCAACCAGGCCAAGCTGCCAGCCGCTGTGGGTCAGCGAGAGCACCAGCCAGGCCTGCCCGATGGTCTGCATCCAGGTGCCGATCAGCGAGATGATCTGGGCGAACCAGTACAGGCGAAAATTGCGATGGCGCAACGCAGCCAGGGCGCGCAGCAGACTTTTTCTCGCTCGTGGTGAGGCAGTGCTCTCAGAACCGGACTGCTCCAGAGAGCGGGGAGAGGGCTTTTCCATCTTCGTGCTTCCTTCTGTTTTTTTCTCGATCCCTTGTGGAAAGAGAGTATACAGAAGGTGCAGTCAGAAAAAATCGTCCAGAAGAACGATGCCAGGCGCTTGACAAAAATGCTATAATTAAAATGAGAAAATAGAGGTATGTGAAGAGGTGATGCAACTACTTTTCTACTATTTATAAACTCATCTCTTCTGTTTGATGCAGCTACGCAATATCCGTCTCGGCTGCATTTCCATTATACATATGTCAATGACCCCCGTCTGAAGACGGAGGCTTGCCCTCATCTCCCGCAGGAGACAGGGCTTCGGGGCTGATTGACGGCAGCCCACTCAGCCGAAGCTGAGTAAATCGGTTGCGGATATTCCTGGCAGCATTGATATCAGCGTGATCGGAGAATCCACAATGGGGACAGGTGAAAGTGTGACGACGACGCACTCCACGCAACCCACAGCGCGAACAGTTCTTGCTGGTATAGGCCGGATTGACCTCGGCCACGCTCATGCCACATTCCTGGGCCTTGTTCTGGACACAGAGGCGGAGAAGGGCGCGTGGCCACAGCGACATGCGTCGTCTGAGAGATCGCCCTCGAAGCTTGTCTTTTTCGGGGCGGGGAAGATGCAGATCCTCGAAGACCAGAAGAGCATCTTTGGGCGCCCACTGGACAAGCTGTTTGGCGGTGGCTTCGGCGAAGGTGCGGGTCCGGTTGCGCTGTTTGCGACCAAGCCGTTTGAGAAGACGCCGCACACTGCGGGTATCTTTCTTCTCTGCCTTGCGGGCCGCAAGTTTTCTTTGGAGACGGGCGCGGGTTTTCGCCGTCCGCCGGTTCTTGACTTTGACCGCTTTGCCACTGATGAAGAGTTCTCGCCCGTCAGGATCAACGGCAACGAGCGCATTGGTCTCGTTGAGGTCAATGCCAACCGGGAGAATCCCTGCTGGTTCAGGCGCCTCAAGGGTGAGGGTGAGACGGCCAATGAGCTTGTCATCGCGCTTGATGACGGTGAGGCTGTCAAGCTCTTTGGCCTTTTCAAAGAGGGGTTTGAAGTCTTGCGGGATGGTGTAGGACAGATGCTTGCGTCCGGCTCTGGTCCAGATCGACAGAGTGCCATCAGAGCGAACATCCGCGTCCCGCCCGCGTTTGCCAATGAGGAAGAGGGCGCACGCCTTTGTAAACAAGAAGGGGCGCTGTGCCGGTTTCTTGTTGGATTTGGCCGAGGCATAGGCGCCTGCCACCAGGCGGAGAGCCGAACAGGTCATCTGAGCATTCAACGAATCTTTCACCTGGTGATAACACGCATGATGCAAGGCAAGGGCAGAAAGAGGTTTGCCCTGGTTGAAACAGACGGCAGACACCTTCTGCTGTATTGCTCGAAAGGCGTGAAGCGTGCTTTTGAGATCCTCATCCTCTTCAATGATGATCGTCACGGTTCGTTGAATATCCATGAGGGAAGTATCCCATCAAGAGCTTGTAATGTCAACTAGTTAGTGGAAAGGAGGGCGGCAGTTCCTCCCACCCCTGAAGGAGTGGGCGCCCTTGCCGCATTCACATGGACGCGCATCTGCCGGTGAAGGCGCCTCGTTGCCCCATTGACACCAGCCGGGGCGGCTATGACGCGCGAAGAGTTCGAGGTATGGGCCGGGACTACAGCGTTCGATGATATCGTAGAGTTCGTCGGGTTTTCTTGAGTGCTCTCGCTTCCTGCTGGTAATAATATTCACCTGGTGCCGTCCTGCTGGCAGCGTGCGCAGAGAGCCGCGCGTGCCGAAAAGCACCAGCTCGGTGACGTTTCTGAAGTAAAAACCGACGCCGCGCCCGTCCGGTCCCCCATCTTTACGAATTTTATACCAGACCAGGTTCGTTTTGTAGATGAAGCCCCAGCGTCCCATGACCTCAAGTCCCTCAAGGATCAGCGCGTTCGGCACCCAGAGGTAGAGATGACTCTCAGGGAGGGCGAGTTGCGCGACCGGCAGGTGCAGAATATCGTCGAGCGTCATAGTCGGATAGCGCAGCAGGCGCCGGTGTTCGGGGGCCATTTTGCCTGTACGATTGGTGAATTGCCAGGGTGGGTCGGCTAATATCGTGCCAAATCGCTCTGGCAGGCTGGCAAGCAGATCTGCGGCAGGGGTGGATGCATGATCATGATGATCGTCTGCCATTCCGCAACTCCTTTTTCTCAGATTATAACACGCAAATGCGGCTCAAGAAACAGAAGAGCCGCATAAACGTTCGCTATAACATCTAGTTGCTGGCAGAATAGCGCCCGGTCATCTCACACCGGTAAAGCGAATACGAGGTAAGATGAGAGTAGAGCAGCAGGCTCTGTCCGGCAAATAGGCGAGTTTCTCTCCACCTATCTCCTTTTGTGTGTGCGCCACAGGTTCAGCCGGCGCCGCGCGTCCTGGAAACAGGTAGCGTTTCGCCAGTTGCAGATCTCTCCAGGTCAGCGCGCGTGTCGCAAAGCAGCCGACCAGCGTCAGTACCAGCGTACATATCGCGTTCAGCAACAGCGATCCCTCGGACTGCCACCACAGAAAGGCGCAGGCCGGCAGCGATCCCAGAAATACGCGCAGAACTGCGCCGTATGCCGGCAGTAACGGAACATGCCGTCTGAGCAGTAGCGAGAACAGCACGAGTGTAGTAAACTCGCTCACCAGCGCGGCCACGCCGGCTCCTGTCGCGTGCCAGAGTGGTATAAGTAGCAGATTTCCGAGCAGATTGATTACAGCCGATGCCAGGGCTACGACAGGAACAAAGCGTTCCATGTTGGCTGCTGTGCAGCTCTGAGCTGCCAGTTGACTGTAAAAAATTGTCGCTGTTGCCCACGTCAGAAGTTGTACAACAACGACGGCCTGTCCAAAAAGTTGTCCCCCTAGCAGAACCACGATCTGCGCTGCTTCTATACTGATGAAAAAAGAGACTGGCAGAATTATCAGAGAGAGCATACGCAAAGCTTCACGGTAAACCTGGTTGAAAGATGCGCGTCCCTTTTCAAATGTCAAACATAGTAGCGGATAGATACCGCTCATGCAGGCCAGGGCCATCGTCAACAAAGGATCGGTAATACGCAGTCCCAGAGAATAGAGGCCCACTTGCAGCGGACCACTGAACAGCATGAGTAGCAGCACATCGGCCTGATTCGTAATTAATGCCAGGGCATCATAGCCTGTCAGGGGCAGGCTATCCAGCAAATGTTCGCGCATCCGTGCCAGACTGAAGCGGATACGGACGCCGAAGCGCCGCCGGGCAATATACATCAGCACAATAAAACATGGTAGATCAATATACAGGATCAGTGCATAAGCCAGCAATAGCGGTAAATGGAACATAACCACGAGCACCGCCATCGCTGCCATCAACCAGCGATTGACCGTTTCGAGCCATACCAGCAGGCTCACACGCTGCTCGGCATGGAAGCCGTGCAGGTAGATTGCTCGCCAGCCATTGTAGGTGAAGCTGAAGAGCAAAGATGCGCTGCCCAGCACAAGTAAGCAGCGTACTTCGACGGCCAGTGGCAGTACCGCCGCCAGCAGCCAGATCACGCCTATGCTCAGGAGCGTGGAAAGAAGCCGTGAGCCGGCGGCATAACTTAATGTATCGCGCCATTCAGACCGCCTCTGCCGGCTCAGGCGCCGCACGATCAGCGGGTCCATACCCGTGCCGCTCAACAGGGCGCAGGTGGCGAGAAATGGGAGCGTAAAGCTGTATTCACCGTACTGAACGGGACCGAAGTAGTGGGCCAGCAGAGCTGTGACTGGCAGGATCAGCGGACCAGTCATACTCCAGCTCAGTAGTTGTAGTGCGACAGTGCGTACAGTTCTGGCGGGACCCGGCACAACGTCCAATCCGCCGGTGAGCGAACTTCCCTTGTACATCACAACTTCCCTTCTCTCGCGTGCTTATTTCGCCACCGGTTGTGCGCGAGATAACAGCTCATCTTTGCGTAGATAACTGCCAAGGCGTGCATGCTCCGCTCGCCCGCCCGGTTGTGCGCTGCTCCAGCCGGGCAGGCCGATGCCTTTCAGTGGCGTTACCGCCAGCCGGGGAGAGGGCGGGATCGTCTTCTGCCCCGAATCAACTTTCTGTCCATCAGCAGTTATAGCCGGCAGAAAAGATGTTTCCAGAGATTCAAGTGAAGATGTGAAGTTTGCATAATGCCCAGACCGATCAGTATGCTCCAGCATGTCAGCCGATATCACCCGGACCAGGTGAGGCGGCGTCTGCGGCAATAATTCAGGCATCGCCGTAAGAGAGCGTACTGGCGCATTGACAGGTGCAGATGCTGTGCGGGGGATCTCGTCTGCCGCTTCCGGTGTCCCCACTATCTCTGGCATCTTTCTTCGCCTGAACATCGGTGCGTTGCGAAAAGAGTCACTAAACCTGTCGAATACTACCAGCAACACGATGAGCAGGAGAGCACTGGCGGGTACGGCAATGAGAATGTTCCTCACCACTTGCCGGTTCATGGGATAGTGTGGTGGAATCGCTACCTGGCTAATGCTCAGAAGATTGGACGCCTCGATTTTTTGCTGCTGTACCTGCCGGTAGATGGTCAGCAGCGCCGTATAACTTGCCTCGCTGGTCTCCAGCACGTTGCGCTGACGAGAAAACTCTTCGTTTGAGGCATGCGCCGCTTGCAGATCTGCTAACTGAGTACGGGCCAGGTCAACACGGCGCTTTGCCGTCTGGAGATCCTGAGCGATCTGATCCAGTTGAGATTGAAGACGTGCAGCGTCTTTGTCCTTCTGAACCTGAATGAACGTTCTGGCGACCTCATTCGCTATGCTCGCGGCTGCCCGCGGCTGCCCGGCCTGCGCACGAATGATGAGCAGTTGTGTATCTACAACCGCTTCGGCGCTCACCGCCTGCCTGAGACCATCAATAGTGGTACCCGGCACTTTACGCACAGTCGCTTGCAATACGTCATCGGACGTTACCAGCAGCGCGTAGCTCTGCATAAGCGCCCGGTTATTGTGCGCCGCGCTACCACCTGCACCTGTATCGTTGACCATAAGCAGCGCGACAGCCTGGTATAGTGGGGGAAAAGAGAAAGTGGTGACAAGCACCACACAGATACAGAGAAAAATACCACAGAGCAGCAACCAGAAACGCCGGCAAATGGCTCGCCATGAGAACTGTACTACATCGCGTAGCCGCATAAACTATCCTTCCCTTCCAACACGTACTGATTTATAACCGCTGATAATGCTCTACGAGATAGACAAATCGAATTACTTTATCTTCTTGCATTTCTGGATGTAATACCATGTTGCTTCTCTGAAAGCAACATGGGATGAAATCTTGATACCCGTTCAGATGGGCAAGATGCGCAAGCATCTTGCCCATCTGAACGCAAGGTAGTATAAGAAGACACGAACCTTAGAGATGCCTGTCCTTCCCTATCAGTAAAACGTCTGGCTCTTTCAAGTGTAACTGTATAATTGTGAATATTTGTATTCTCTGGCAAAATTTGACTTCTAAAATGGAGAAAACAATGAAAGATCAATCAATAAAACTTGATGAATATTACAAAATTTTCATGGTGTTAATTGTAGAGAGAGGAATGTCAAAGATTACGGGCGCTGAATCAAGTAATTGACATGAAAAATGCAACTTTGTTCATATTTCTGGGGGCAGTCTGACTGTGACAGAAGGAGCGATGGAGACATTCGCGCCGGCTGTGCGTTATCTCTCTCTGACAAGTAGCGAGGCGTTCTCAACAAATAGAGGCATTCTTCTATTTCCGTTTATAAAATAGAAGAATGCCTCTATTCTCTTCTAAATCACTTCCAGTTCGTCTCTCCCTGGTAGTACAGCGAACGGTGTATGTGGCTCCTTTTGATACCAGTAGGCGACGGAGGCGATATCATCCTGCAATGGCAGATAGCGACCGCCGCTACGCCAGCCAAGCGCCTGAATAGTTACGCGCAGATCCTGCTCGAAGCGGATCGGGTCCATGATGTGCCAGCGATACATGCCGAATCGCTGTTGGCTGCGGTAGGTGCCATCTGGTCGGATGAGCTGAGGGAATCCCAGGAAGGCTGTGGAGTAGGTGCCGTACTGGCCGGTTGGCTGCTCGAAGCACCACGCGCCGCCGAAATAGTCTTCCGTGCCTGTGCCGCAGATGGTCGGAAACTCCTGGTCCCCATCCATGTAGAATTTGATCTCACCCTCGCCCCACCAGCCGTTGTTATTGCTCTGCCAGGCGAGATAGGTACCGACATAGTGTCCCTGCCCTTTCACACCGTCCAGCAGCGTATGCACCTCTTTATAGCCGAGCGGATTACTGCGCCGCCAGCTTGCGTGGAAATATGCCGCGTCGTCCGGCACCTCGGTCAGGGCATAGTCGATTTGATAGTAGAGGACGGCTTCTTCCGTCCCCAGATTTTCGATGGTGATTCTGGCACTCTGGCGGAAAGGCATCGGCCAGTAGGAGTTCATGCCGCCCGCCGGATTCACCGCTATCGGTAGCGAGTTGATATGGCACAATTCGCACCAGCCACAGGCAAAAAAATCACCGTAAGGACACTCAAGAGAAGGCTGTTGCTCGCCATCCCAGTAGGCGCGCAGCACCAGTTGTCGCCAGTGCCGGGGGTGCGTCGTCATCCAGATATGCTGGAGTGCGCCTGATCCTGTGATCTCAGCCAGCGTGGTGAGACTACCGGGCGCGAGTTTGATGCTGGGAGAGATTTTCCAGCCCACACCCAGCTCATGTGCATGAAATGCTCCTGTTCCATCTGTTGCTCGTCCTCCCTGGCCCTTTTCACCAGTGAAATTCTCCGCGCTGATAGAGCGTGTACGGGCATGTGATAATTGCCAGAGATTGCCCAGATGGCCGCTCAATCCATTGAATGGCATTTGCGTCTTCCTTTCTCTTCACAGGTAGAATCGGGATCATTGCCTTACTGCTCTATAGGCAGCCAGACCTGCATCGGGCCGGGCGCACGGTTTGCCCAGGCGTAATAGGGAATAGCCGTGATTTCCAGCGGTCCCAGGCTCGTGCTCTGCTGCCGAAATGGACGGTACAGGCGCTGTTTCCATGTCGTGGTATCAAGTTGCCATCCGCCGGTGTGCAGGGTAGTGACACCACCGAGCAGTTCTGGCTGATGACGCGCTTCCCAGGTGGTACCGACCTCCAGAGCGATATCCCAGACGTGTACGCCCTGATGATCGGCCTGTTCAAGACAGTAGACCAGTGGTCCGCGCGTAATGGCAACACGCCCCCGGTGGTTGAGAACGTGCGGGTGACTCTCGACAAGATGTACCGGCATGGGTAGGAAGAGTGTAATGTGATCACCGCTCTGCCATTGCCCGTTGCGCTCTGGTTTGGCACCGTTGATCTTATTCAGCTCGGCCTTCCTATGATTCTCTATCGCCTGCTGGCAAAACGCTTTGGTGTCAACCCGATTGGCAAGGATGTCTATACGGTGAAGGGCTTCATCTTCTTTGTGCTCTGTGCAGTGCTTCCCAACAACATCATCGGTGGCCTCTATGGCAACTTCATCTTGATGCAAAACGGCATTTTCCCTCCTAGCGCTTTCTTGCTCTCCTGGTTCACCTGGTCGCTTTCCAACGTGGTCGTGACGCTGATCATCGGCTCGGTTCTGCTCAAAACGCTTGGTCCGGTGGTTGAGCGTTCCGGCCTCACTATTCGCAATGCTTTGAGCTAAAAAGCGAAGAGTGAACGGGGTCCAGAGGAACAATGTCCTCCGGCCCCCTGTTCTGCTACTCAGCTTCAGACGCCTCCAGATCGCGCGAAGCGAGCAACTCACGCCACTGTTCGACGGTCAGCAACGGTGGCAGGTGAGGATAGTGTTTGCGCAATCTGTTTGCAAGAGCTGCCGCCGCCGGTGGCTGCAACCCTGTGCGAGCGAGCGATTCGCTTTTCCCAAAGAGTTGGGCGGGTGTTCCTGTGAAAGCAAGGGTGCCATCGCGGAAAGCGACGACCCGCTGGCAATACTCCGCTACCAGCGTCATATCGTGGGTGATAATAATGATCGTTTTTCCCTGCTCCTGCAACTTGCGCAGCAGATGCATGATCGCCGTCACGGAGCGATAATCCTGGCCGGTTGTTGGTTCATCGACAATCAGGATCTCCGGTCCCATTGCCAGTACCGCCGCAACGGCCAGGCGCTGGCGCTGTCCTTTACTGAGGAAGAGGGGATCTTCGTCAGCGATGTGGGCGAGATCGACAGCGGAAAGTGTCTCCTGGACGATTTCACGCCGGCGCGGGGCGGAGATACCCAGATTCTTGAGGCCGTAGTCGATCTCGCTACTCACTGAGCGACTGAAAATCTGATGGTCGGGATTCTGGAAGACATAGCCAACCAGGCCGGGCAGGCGTTTGCGTGCGCGTCGCTCAAGAACATTGTGTCCCAGTACCTGCACACGCCCGCGTGAGGCACGGTAGATACCAGCCAGGATTTTTGCAAACGTGGTTTTGCCACTGCCATTGGGTCCAAGCAGCGCCAGCATTTCACCGCGAAAGAGCGTCAGGTTGACTCCTCGCAGGGCTAGCGTGCCGTCATCGTAGGCATACCATACATCTTCAGCCTCGACGATGGGATCAGTCGAAGGTGTTACCTGCTGTTGTGGCAGTGCCGCAAGCGCCGGTTCCGCCGGGATTTTTTGTGCCAGGGCCGGCGCAAATGCCTGCTCGGCCTCATCGAAGGTCAGCGGTGGACGCGACTCAAAAGTAAGACCGGTGTGCCAGGAGATGCGCGCGAGTTCACCGGCGGATGCGCCACACCGCTCCAGCAGACGGCGCTGCGCATAAAACTCCTGCGGGGGAGCCACCAGTTTGATGCGTCCCTCATAGAGCAGCGCAATACGATCACAGAAAGCCGAGAGGATGGCCGGGTCCTGCTCTACCAGAACCACTGTCATGCGCGTGTCGCGGCGCAGACGCGCAATAGTCTCGATTACCTCGTATTTCCCGACAGGATCAAGGTCGCTCGTCGGCTCGTCAAGGAGCAGCACCTGGGGACGCCTGGCTAAAAAAGCCGCGATAGCAACGCGCTGCTTCTGCCCGCCGGACAACTCGGCTGGATGCAGATAGGCCGCACCATGCCAGAGGTGCTCTAATCCAACCAGGCGCAGTGCTTCGGAGACGCGCTGGATGATCTCATGATGGGGGATATGCTGGATCTGGAGACCGAAGGCCAGTTCGTGGAGCAAACTCATACGCAAGAACTGGTTTTCGGGATCTTGCAGTACCAGGCCAATCTGATTGCTGCTCGCCGTCTGTTCGGTCACAGGTTTGCCCAGGATTGAGACGCTCCCGCGAAAGTGCTGCGACAACTGCTCAGCGGTCAGACGGGCGCTGGCGGGAAGAATACCGATGATCGTGCGACAGAGCGTGGTCTTGCCGGCCCCGCTTGGCCCGGTGATGCCAAAGCACTCCCCCTGCTCCACCTGCAAATTGATATCGCGCAGTATCCAGGGGGGAACCTTCTCACTATAGGTTGGGTAACGCCACCAGAGGCCATTGAGCATTATAGCGTGAGGCATGCTATCCCCCATTGTAGAAGTTGGACAGGCAGAACGTGTCCATCATTCGCCAGTGTAAACCACTGCTGAAGCAGTCCGGTCACATCGAAGCGTGGTCCAAAGGTCGGGTAGAGTAACGCGAGGCTCACAACGAGCACAGCCCAGTCGAGCAGGCGCAGCGGCCTGGTTTCATAAAAGTCGGTGCTTTCTTTGCTCAGGCGATATCCACGCGCCAGCAGCGCATCGCCAATCTCTCCAGAACGGCGAATCATCATGGCGACCATCGGCACAGCAATGCTCCCCAGATCGCGCAGGCGCTTTAAAAAGCTGCGTGGCCGTGCGTTGATCGCGCGCGCCAGTTGCGCCTGGCGAATGGTGTCATAATCGGAGAGCGCCAGGTCGAGCGAGCGGAAAACCGTGCTCACGAAGAAGACAACAGGCTGCGGAATGCGCAATTGACGCAGCGCGCCGATCAACTCAACGTCACGGCTGCTCACCACGAGCGCGATGGTAATAAGCACCATACCGGAGTAGCCAATGACTTTTGTCACCGCGACCAGCAGACCACGATCACTGATCGTGACGGTCAGCGGGTGAAAGAGCGGAATCTGCGCCACAATCCATTCAAGCCGCCAGGGCAGGTGCGCGATGACGAACGCAAGCACTGCCCCCACCAGGATACCTGTCAAGAGCTTGCGCGTCCAGAGAAAATAGGCGACCACAATTCCTACCCAGACGATGCCCCACAGCGTTATCCCGACCGGCAGACGACCCGAATAGAGCGGGAGCGTGAGCAGTGTTACCTTACCGGCAACGGGATTAAATAGCAACCAGGTGGTAAAGAGACTGAACAGAGAAGGCAGCGTCAACAGAAAATAGAGTCGTGCAACCCGTGCATACATCCCGCTGGCCAGGAATACAAGTATGGATACACACCATAAAAGAGCCGCGCCAGCAATGTCCGGGTGGGCCGCATCAATGGTGCGCAGTTGCAGGCCGGACAGACATAAAACCAACAATGTGCGCGGGATGAGATGCACGGCAGCAAATGGAGCATCAATCCGCCGCGAAAAGAGAAAAGAACGAACATATCGTTTGCCTTGCGGCGGCTGCAAAAATATCTCGTCTTCAAGGACTATTTTCCTATTCACTAGTACAGATACCTCCATTTGCTTGATAATAAGTCCAACAGGTTCAATAGGTTCAATAGGTCTGGCCGGGCATCTGAGAAAGATATCACAATAGTATACAACAAAGTAGTAAGTGTACTGGTACGGATACTTCCCTGATGGGTCTGAATTACTATAATTTTTCTTGCTTATTACTAATGGTTTACATTATACTAATTTTGTTTCTGCAGTAAGCCACTATTGAATTAGAGAGCGGGACTATTTCAGATTCCAGCATAAGGTGATTGAGAAGAAGAGAGAAAAGAGAGACTTTCCCATCTCGTAAAGCGGGAAACCAAACGCTTGCCCAGGTCAGTCGCAGGAGGGAAAAGGCAATCCCTCTCCTTCCAACCCATAGGAGCAGAAGAGTATGCTATTTCATGATTCGTCAAACGTTTCTGATCAGGCTGAACTATTTTTCCCTCATCCGGCGAGGACAAATGCTGGTGTGCCTTTCCCATCCGATCTATCGCAGGAGAGGAATGCGGCAGGAACAGGTGTCCCGGCAAAGCTTCCATTTCATGGCGAGGCATTAGCACGCGACCCGCTCTTAGAGCGTTCTGGCGGGTGGATCGTCGCTGGCTTCACAGGCGCCTTTGCGCTTTTTCTGATCGTCATGAACCTGGCGGGACATGCCCCTGGCCAGAGTTTTCTCTTGAAGAGCATCTCTGACATTTTACAGTATGCCGGAGAAGCTATCGGTCTCTTTTTCTGCATACGCATTATTTTACGTCTGCGAAGAGCTTCTACACAGGTAGAACGTACATTAAGACAGATGGAAGAGAGCAACACTCGCGCAGTGAGTTACGACGATACGTGCGAGGTACAGAATGCCAGGCGCGCCTATACTGCCTGGCTTCTCCTCTCCATTGCTATTGCTTTGTACTCGACTGGACAGTTGATCTGGACGAGCTACGATGTGCGCATGCCTTCTGCTCAGGTTCCCTTTCCGGGCCTCTATGACATCGGTTTCGTCGGCTCGTATCCCTTCTTTCTGGCGGGGACGCTCCTGCTTACACGTCGTGGCCGTGCAGCCGTTGGGCGAACACGCCTGCTGCTGGACGCGCTTGCTGTGCTTGGTGCAGCTCTCGCCCTCTCCTGGTTTTTCGTGCTGCGCCCGGCAATAGCTGGACTCGCTCAGGCACCGAGTCCCGGTGCTGCTTTTCTTTCCATTTACTTTCCTACTGGCGACTTATTCCTGGTTGCAGTCGGCGCATTTTTGATGGCCAGTCCACTGGCGCATCGTGAACAGCAGCCAGTCTTCCTGCGCCTGTGCCTGGGACTCTTTTTCCTGGCGATCACGGACAGCCTGCTGGGCTACTTCTCGCTCTCGCCTTCCGGTTTTAACACCGGTACCTTGCAAGACGTTCTCTGGCCGTTGAGCATGCAGTTTATTGGCCTGGCGGCAATCGAGCATCCACGCAGCGTGGCACGCGTACAGGAGCAGGAGATGCGCGCCAGCAATGCCATCTCTGGCCTTTCCCAGAGCCTGGTGACAGGTCATATCTCCCAGATCAGCCTGACCGCTCAGGCTATTGCTCCTTTTATACTTGCGCTTTTTACCTGCGCAATCTTACTGATCGCAGTTCCTTCTATGGGCGGGCCGTCTGTCCTCATCCAGGCAGATGTGATTGCACTGGCGCTGTTCCTGATCGTTGTTGTGCGCCAGGCCTTGACGCTGATGGAGAATAACCGCCTGACGATGCAGATGCGCGGCGAACTGGTGATCTCGCGCCGCGAATTACAGGTGACGCGACGCGAAGCCGATGAAGCTGCCCGTGAGGCGATGGAGAAACGAGCGCTGGAAGAGGGTGTGGAAGTGCTCAAAGAGACACACGCTCGCGTTGCGCGTGGCGATTTCTCGGCACGCGCTCCCGCAGTTTCCGGTCCACTTCTGCCAATCGCTATCAGCTTCAACCTGATGGTTGAGCGCCTGAGTTCGCTGGCTCAGCGAGCTTCGGAATACCAGCAGATTTTGCGGGAAGGCAAGGTTCTACAAAACGCCATCGAGCAGATCAGTCAAGGCACCGTCAGTATACCGGTGGAGCAGATCGTCTCGCAGAGCCGCACGCCCTTGCGCCCGGCTTTTCTGGCCGTCTTCTATGCCCAGCGTATTCTGGAGAATCAGCGCTACCGCACTGCCAGTGCCCTGGAGTCTATCAATGCCATGACCCGGCGGCTACAGGACGCCCTGGTTAATTTGAGGCAATCGCATCTCTTTGATAGCTCCTCCTCTGAACGCATAACACTTGATGGTGCAATCCGCACCATCAATATGCTGGACCAGCAACAAAAAGGTCTGCTCACACAATTCACATCACGATCTCCCCAGGCTGGTACGACTCGTGCATCCACTGAGCGGTTCATCTCTTCTGAATCATCTTCGGGATCGGACGAACAGCAGGAGCAACCACAGGTGAAGACAGCGCGACCTTCGATCCCTCCTCGCTCTGAGCTATCTTTCTCCAGACCAGCCAGCCAGAGTTTGCGAAAAACAAGAATAGAATTTGATCCTCCTCACGCACCTGAGCAAAGTTAAGTCAAGCAATGTTCAGCGTTTCGGCTGAGAAACAGGCTGGCCCTGGACTCCGGCGGGAGAGGGGAAACACCGGTGCTTTCCTTCCCCCGCTGGATAGAAGCAACTATCTGACGATGCACCCGGCAATAGCCGGCAACAGGAGAAGATCTAGACGGGCATTAGCCTTTCTGACAGAGAGAGCAATGGGAAAGAAAAATAACCGCCGGGCCAGATAGATGAAGAAAAGGCTGACAGAGAGATGGAAAGGAGAAGAGACCAGCGAATACAAAAAGAGGGAGTTGCTTTCTGCCTCGGCAACCCCTCTCATGCCGTCACTGTAGGAACGATTCTTTGTCCAGTCTGCGAAACACTCGTCGCGGGAGCCATCCTGGGTACCTATCAGATTCACAGCATGCTCGGAGCTGGACGGAGTGGAAAAGCCTATCTGGCAATACACCTGCGCCTGGGACAACAGGCTGTGATCAAACTCTTCCCCCCCAATCCTGCCAGCTTCATGCTCTGGGAATCTGCCCGGCGGGAAGTGCGTGCAATAGCGTCCTTGCGCCATGACACAGTGCTCCCCACCTTCAGTTGCAACTACTGGCGTCCCGAAGGATTTGAATCTCCTCTCACCATAGATGAGACTTTTCTCACATCAAAGAGAATCTATCTGCTGACCCTCTGCCAGTATATCCCCGGCTCGCTTTCACACTTCGTGGCAGAAATAGAAAGAAATGAATTTACACATGGGGGAACCGGTGGCAATACGGCCAGGCAAAAGCTTCTTCGATTGACCAGCGTTATCGGGCAAATTGGCATGGCACTGTCTACCATCCACACCAGCAGGTTTGTTCATGGCGCGCTTGTCCCCGGCAATATCCTGATTGATGCTCAGGATCACCTCTGGCTGGCTGACTTCGGCCTGGCCCGCCTCTCTCCTCCCTCCTCTCCCTACCTCGCGCCGGAACTCTCTCCCATCGTGCAGAGTTGTATGCATACAGGCGATTTGACTCCATTCTGGAATGCGTGCAGCCCGGCCAGCGATCAATACATGTTCGCTGTCCTTTGTAATCAGATTCTCAAGCGCCTGTTTCATGAGCGGGCATATACGCACATATTACCGGTACTGCGACAGGCTCTGCAACAGCAGGTGAGCAGGCGGTTCGATAGCATTGCCACATTTACAGATGCGCTTGTTTTCCAGCTCGAAAGCCTGCCCGGTATCGGCGACGCGCAACCTGCTCCGCAGAACAGACGTTCCTCCTGGCCAGCCGGGTTGTCAGCGCCACAACGACCGGCGAGAATACCATCAAACCCTGTCCCTGCCAGTAGTTCTCCCTCTCTTGCGCAGATGAGTATGCAAGATTGGGAGGTACAGGGAGATAATGCCTTTAAGAAGCATGATTATGAGAAGGCGGTATATGCCTACAGGAAAGCACTGGCACTGGACGCAGGTCGGGCTTCACTCTGGCTCGCTCTGGGAGATGCTCTATTCGCTCTCGAAAACTATACCGAGGCGCTTAAAATGTATGGACAGGCCATTTCTCTCAACCCGAATGATCCCGTCGCCTGGTTTAATCGCGGCACTGTCTTTGAAATACTCGGACGGCGCGAAGACGCCGCAGCATGCTACGAACGCGCTGAACAATTGAAAGCGGAATAGAGACGCCAGCAGAGATATTTTGCTGACAAGCAGAAAGGAGACACGCTTTTTCTCTCTCGAAAGAGCGTGTCCCCTGAATTACTCATATTACAATTGACAATGCTACAATTCGCGGCTCTTCGTTTTCACGATCTGAGAGATGTGTTCGATGAACTGAGCGAGCGGCATCGCGCCCCGGTTCTCGTTCGTGCGCAGGCGCACGGCCACTGCCCCGGCTGCTGCCTCTTTATCGCCAACGACCAGCATGTAAGGAATCTTCTGCAACTGAGCATCGCGGATCTTGGCATTCATGCGCTCGCCGCGCGCGTCAATTTCAGCTCGCAGCCCGGCAGCCTTCAGAGCCTCCAGCACTCCACTGGCATACTCCACATGCCGGTCGGCGATGGGAATGATTACCGCCTGCACAGGCGCGAGCCAGACCGGGAAGGCGCCGGCGTAGTGCTCGATCAGCATTGCCATGAAGCGCTCCGTCGAACCCGTTACCGCGCGGTGAATGATCACCGGGCGATGTGGCTGCCCATCCTCGCCGATATATTCCAGCTCGAAATTTTCAGGATGGATAAAGTCAAGCTGGATCGTCGCGCACTGCCACTCGCGTCCGAGCGCATCACGCACCATAAAGTCCACTTTCGGGCCGTAGAAGGCTGCCTCGCCAATGCCGACCTCATATTTCATGCCCTTGCTCTCAACTGCCTGGCGCAGAGCCGCCTCGGCTGCTGCCCAGACTTCATCCCCGCCGACATACTCTTCCTTCTTTTCAGGATCACGTAGCGAGAGGCGCACCCAGTAATCGGACAGGCCGTACGTCTCAAAGACCTCCTGGATCAGATTCACAGCCCGATCAAATTCTTCCTGGATCTGGTCGGGACGCAGAAAGACATGGGCATCATCCTGCGTCACACTGCGCACACGCGCCAGCCCCGTCAGCGTGCCGGCCTTCTCGTAGCGATAGAGCGTGGCAAACTCGGCATAGCGTACCGGCAGTTCCCGATAACTATGCATCTGCGACTTGTAGAGAACGAAATGATGTGGGCAGTTCATCGGCTTGAGGATGTAGGCATCATCTTCCGTCAGCTCCTGCTCGCCCTTCATCACCGGGAACATGTTCTCACGATACGTATACCAGTGCTTCGACGTCTTGTAGAGATGTACTTTCCCCAGATGCGACGTCCAGACATGCTGATAGCCGTAGCGTTCCTGCGTCTCGCGCACATAGCTCTCCATCAGGTGGCGCAGCATCTCGCCATGCGGCAGAAACAATGGTACGCCGGCAGGTAGCTCATCGCTCATCACAAACAGTTTCAGCTCGCGGCCAAGCTTGCGATGATCGCGCTTCTGCGCCTCTTCCAGTCGCCAGAGGTACTGGTCGAGATCTTCCTGCGTAAACCAGGCCGTGCCATAGATGCGCTGCAACATCGGGCGACGCTCATCTCCTCGCCAGTAGGCGCCCGCCACGCGCATCAGCTTGAACGGGCCGATCTGTCCCGTGTTCTCGACATGCGGACCCCGGCACAGGTCCAGAAAGTTTCCCTGCCGGTATATCCCCACTTCCGCATCCGGCAGGTTCTCGATGATCTCGACTTTGTAGACCTGCCCTTTTTTGCCAAAGTAGTCTAAAGCCTTCTCACGCGGCCAGCGATCTCGCAGGAAGGGATATTTTGCCGCAACGATACGCTGCATCCGGCGCTCGATCTCCGGCAAATCTTCGGGGGTTAGCGCACGCGGCAGATCAAAGTCATA
>JADBKA010000354.1 GCA_014896635.1 Ktedonobacteraceae bacterium | reverse complement strand
CGCCGGCCAGCGCTGCCGGCACAGTCGTGCCGATCGCCAGCACAACCGCCATCTTTTGCGCGCCTTCAACCACGTGATTGTTGGTAACGATATAGCCACGCTGATCAATAATCACACCCGATCCCAGTCCTTCACCTCGCTGCATGACAACGTTGATCTGCACGACAGCCGGTCGGACCTTCTCTACCACCGCCTCACGCGCGTTCTGCAAAGCCTCATCTGTCGCAACTGATGTGGCAGTCGCCTGGCCGGGTTGAAGTGGAGCAGTTGCCACATTTCCCTTCCCCAACTGCCAGCCACCGAACAGTCCCGCGCCGAACAACAGGACAGCAGCCAGCACCAGCCCTAGAATGGCGCCGGCTCCCAGATTGCCACGCGCTCTCGCAGGCGGCCCGCCGACTCCAGGACCGGCAGGATCGGAGCCGGGGAACGCCTGCGGAGTTTGCGGGGATGGCGGAACGCCGGTTCCGGCTTCGCCTTGCGGGGAAACGCTGGAGTCGCCCGGACCTGCCGGCATGCCCCGGTAGCCATGCCTGTATGGATCGGGGCGCATCGGTGTTTCATCGCTGTTCGACATAACACTTCTCCTTCCGGCGCTCCCTGCCTGACGACAATCTTTATAACCAATTGAGTCAGAAGCCAGTCAGTTTAGCATACCGAAGCTCTGATCAGAGCTTAGCGTTAGAGCGGTAATGTCTCTCCTTCGCGTTCATGTTCGCGCTCGCGCTCACGCTCACGCCCGGCTATCAGACGAGCACGCACAACTGAAGCAATAACGGCAATTGTCAGTACCAGAGCAATAAAGAGCAGCGACGCAATAGTCGGAACATGATAGAAGTCAGCCGCTACCATTTTGAGGCCGACAAAGGTTAAGATGATGGCCAGCGCGATTTGCAGGTAGTAGAACTTATCAACCAGGCGGGCAAACACAAAGTACAAAGAACGCAGGCCCAGGATTGCAAAAACGTTCGACGTGTAAACGATGAACGGGTCGGTAGTGACGGCAAAAATGGCGGGAATCGAGTCGAGCGCGAAAATCAGATCGGTCGTCTCGATCACTGCCAGCACGATCAACAATGGAGTGACAAACAGCTTGCCATGCTCACGCACAAAAAAACGCTTGCCCGCGTAGTCACTCTTCACCGGCACCACACGCCGAATCAGTCTGACGACCGGGTTTTTATCGGGATGCACTTCCTGCTCTCTATGAAATGCCATACGGATACCCGTAAAGATCAGGAAGGCACCGAAGAGGTAAATGATCCAGTGGAAGGTTTCAAGTAGCGCCGCGCCTACTAGAATCAGGGTCGCTCGCATCACCAGCGCACCAAGCACCCCCCAGAAGAGCACGCGATGCTGATACTCGGCAGGTACCCTGAAGTAGGCAAAAAGCAGTACGAAGATGAAAATGTTATCGACGCTGAGCGATTTCTCGATCAGATAGCCAGTCAGGAATTGCAAGGCAGGTTCTGGCCCACTCAGCAGGTACACCCCGACGTTAAACGCCAGTGAGAGCACGATCCAGGCCACACTCCAGGCGAGCGCCTCTTTGAGCGCAACTGCATGCGTTTTACGATGAAACACACCCAGATCCAGCGCCAGCAGTGCCAGCACAAAAACAGTAAATCCTATCCAGAGCCAGATATTTCCGGCAGACATGTATTTCTCCCTGAAGAGTTGCAGGTGAATAGAGCTTGCGCCCTATCACCTGCTGATTCCGATCTCTCCACATCCATCAACAAAAAAGTGACTGGCTGAGCCAGATCTGCCTTCACAACATTGTGAAGCTTCCGCACTTCTCCCGATCCGCTATTACCGCTACACCAGCCAACCAGCCACCCCCTGCTGATACCTAACACGTTTGAGTAAGGGCGGAATGATGACAGATCGACCCATGCCACTGACCGAGTGTAGCACAGTCGGCTAAGGAAATCCTGTGGCAATACTGAAGCGGAACTGAGAGCATAGCTATACCGGCCACTCAAGCTGAACGAGCAGGCCATCAAGCCGCAGGAAGCCAGACGCTGAAAGTGCTGCCCTGGTTGGGTGTGCTCTCAACGCTGATACGCCCATTGAGCTGATCGACCAGCGTCTGCGCAATCGAGAGGCCCAGGCCGGTGCCTTTGCGCGAACGAGCACGGTCAGCGCGATAGAACCGCTCGAAAATGTATGGCAGATCAGCCGGTTCGATGCCGATACCGCTATCGCGTACACTCAGCACCGCCTCTTGCTCCTTGCGCACCAGAGAGACGGTGATACGCCCCACACCGTTCTGCGCAGGAGTATATTTGAGAGCATTGTCAATCAGGATAAGCATAATACGGCGCAATGTCTCTTCATCAGCACGCACACGAACAGGTTCGATATGCCCAATTTCAAGCTTGATATGCGAACCTTCTACGCTCAGCCTGCCGCGCAACTGGCGCACAAGCAGCAACAGCACTCGATCCCACTCAACAGGTGCTGGAGGAATCCGGTGAGCAGCATCGGCGTCTTTCTCGCCAGCAAGGTGCTCAGATGATCTCCCTTCCTGGAGATCCGCACGCGCCAGCATCAGCAACCCATCTACCAGGCGCGCCAGTCGCAGCGTCTCGCTGTGCGCATCACCGAGCATCGTGCGGCGCTCTTCTGCTGGTAACTCGTCGATACGACGCAGCAGGAACGCCAGATTGCCCTGTATCGTTGTCAGCGGCGCGCGCAGTTCATGTGATGCATCGGCCACAAAGCGTCGCTGCGCCTGAGTCGCTGACTCGATGGCGGCCAGCATCTCATTGAACGTATCAACGACGTGTGTCATCTCATCAGCATGCTTACTACGAGGGCGCGGCACTCGCTGATTCAAGTTGCCCACGTGCGTTCCGCGCGCCGCCGAAGCAATCGAGCGAGCAATTCTTGCAATCTCCATCAATGGACGCAGCACGCGGGCGGCTATCGCCCGTCCACCGATCAGCGAAAGCGCCAGCACCAGCAAGCCACACGCGAACAGCAGTAAGCGTAAAAGTTGCAGGGTATTGCTGGTTTCATTCAACGACCGGGCAACGAGCAGTATGCCGATGACCTGCTTACTCCCAACAAGCTTCCCGCCGGCGTCTCTCTCCAGAGCAAAGATTGGCCGTGCGCCGATAAGCAGTTGATCTTTCTCACCGGCAGGCCCATAGATATCAGGCTGCTGCCCTCGCGCGACAGAGCGCAGGACAGCGGGCGGCACAGGAAGAGTCTGTCCACTATCTATGGAGTGATATAGCATTTTCCCCTGGAGATCCCTGACTTCTACCATAAAGCCGGATTCTTGAGAAACATCGACTGCTGGCAAAGAGAGTTGTGCCGGCAAGCGGGCAGGATCAGCGGCATGCTCCAGTTCTCGGTTGATGCTCACCGTCGCTACTCTGATCTCCGCCCTGATCGAATCTTTCACGCCTTCATAGAGCGCATTCGAGATGAGTACGAGCACCAGGATCGCATAGACCAGCAGCGAGACAGCCACCAGCGAGCCATACCAGAGCAGCAATTGCAGGCGCAGCGAGTGGACCGGGGGGTGATCTGGCCCACTCTGCTGCGCGCTGCTTACCAGCGGGACAGGGATGGGATTATTCTTTGAGGACATAACCAATGCCACGAACGGTATGGATCAGGCGCGATTCGCCGTTCCCCTCAAGCTTGGTTCGTAGATAGCCGACATAGACTTCCAGCACAT
>JADBKA010000353.1 GCA_014896635.1 Ktedonobacteraceae bacterium | reverse complement strand
AATGCGCGCCGTTCCCGCCCAGTACCGGCGAGTCGCAGGAGACGGCGCTCGCAGCGGCTCAGGGCTGCGTCGATCTGGCCTCCTTTCGTCTAAATTTAATTGGCTAGTTACTTAGTGAAACTGTTGAATCCATCGGCCTTGCCCTCGCCGACACCGCTATTAATTAGGGCATAGCTGAGGGCAATATCGACCTTCTGATAGGGGACGTTGCAGACATTTCCATATATTCAGCCCCTCTTATCTCTCAACCTTAAGTATAAGGAGCATTGCTGTGCTTCTTATATAGAAGGGAAGGGGCGTCTTGCACGAGAACCGGGGAGAAGTGTACGTAGATCAACATTTTCATCGCGCAAGGCGTCAGCATCTACCGGGATACGGGCTTTTAGCAACTGCATGGTGTGCAAGATATCTTTGCCACGGTTGATAGCGACAGCAGCGAGCAGCCGTCCCTGTTGCCGATAGAAGGCCACGATCTCGCGTGTCTCCAGGCGTCCACGCACAATGAGTTCATCCCATGTGTTGTGGAAGCCTGCATATTGTACATTGTAGGTATATTGATCTGACCAGAACCAGTGAATATCCTGATAGATTTCACGTTTGCCGAGCATGTTACGAGCTGCAACCTGGCCCTGGCGAATAGCATTCTGCCAATGTTCGACCCGCACAGCTTGTCTAAAAACGGGGTGATAGTGATTTGCCACATCTCCTGCTGCATAGATGTCTTGCACGCTGGTTTGACAATACTCGTCTACCACAACGCCGTTTTCGATTTTCACACCTGTGCCGATCACAGGTTCGACTACCGGTTCAACGCCTACCCCCACGACAACAAAGTCGCACGCAAGGCGGCGACCGCTGCTTGTCACGACGTATTGTACGCGACGATCTCCTTCAAAAGCAGTCACGCCCTCTTCAAACAGCATGTGTACGCCGTGTTCCCGGTGGATGCTCTCAAAAATGCGGCCTATCTGTTCGCCCAGGACGCGATATAACGGCGTTTTGAATGCCTCGATTACAGTCACCTCTACGCCAGAGCAGCGTAAAGAGGCCGCTAGCTCAGAGCCGATAAAACCCATACCAACAAGGACAGCCCGCCGACCACTTTGACTTTCCGCCCGAATACAATTAGCATCCATCAGTGTGCGCAGACTGTAAATACCCTCCAGTGTGGCTCCTGGCAAGCGTAGTTGACGATTGCGAACACCGGTGGCAATGAGCAGTTTATCATAAGGTATATGCTCACCATTCTCAAGTTCAACAGACTTTGACCACGGGTTCACCCGGCTCACCCGTACACCCAGGCGCAACTGAATATGGTGATCCGTATAAAAGGAAGGGGACTTGACCAGTATCTCCTCGAACTGTTTCTTTCCCTGTAGATACTCTTTAGAGAGTGAGGGGCGTTCATAGGGGAGCTGTGGTTCCGCTCCAATGAGTATGATCTCACCTTCAAAACCTTCCTGCCTCAGCGTAATAGCAGCCGTGCCGCCAGCCAGGTTGGCTCCGACAATGACAAACTGTTGTGGCATGCTGTATCTCCTTCTGACTGAGATCGCAAGCAATAATGTTTCCGTATCCAGGAGGGTGGCGAACCTGGTCGATGATTGGAAGGTACTTTAACCCTCTGCTCATGAATGATATGACCGATTCGCCACGTCAAGGTTGACTGAACACCGCCCCTTGTCTCCTTATATATGTGATCCCCTGCATGCAGATCATCTGTAGAAAACGTCAGCAACGGGGAGTAGATCATCATTTACGGGCGAGGAGTGTTTGCTTCTCCTGCTACCTCTTTTCCTCCTGCGGAAACAGTTTCATAATGGGCGGAAGAGTCGGCCTGCTTGCCTCGTGCCAGCTCCAGGGCGACATCCAGAATCCAATCCTCCTGTCCAGCCACTGCCTGACGCCGTCCAAGTTCCGTCAGGATCACACGTGGGTCCAACCCATAGCGTTCACCTGCGCGTTGGGCATGGAGAAGGAAGGTCGAATAGACTCCAGCATAGCCGATTGTGATCGCATCGCGGCTTGGAATTGGCTGATAGGGCATGATTGGGGCAATAACATACTCTGCGGCATCCATCAGTTTATAGAGGTCCAGACCTGTATTAAGCCCCAGCTTTGCCAGCACTGCTGCCAACAATTCGGTCGGAGCATTCCCTGCCCCTGCGCCCAGGCCACGCAAGCAACCATCTAACTGATCTGCCCCGGTCTCTAATGCCGCCAGACTATTCCCAATTGCCACCCCCAGATTGTTATGAGCATGGAATCCTACCTGGACCGATAGAGCTTCCTTCAGCGCGGCCACGCGAGCCGCTGCATCACGGGGCAACATAGCCCCTGCAGAGTCCACGATGTAGACACAATCGGCCCCATAGGATTCCATCAGGCGGGCTTGCTGTACCAGCACCTCTGGTGGGCGCATATGGGCCATCATCAGAAATCCAACAGCTTCCATGCCAAGCTTCTTCGCAATCTCAAAGTGTTCCTCCGAAATATCGGCTTCTGTACATTGCGTGGCGATACGTACTACTTCAGCTCCGCGCTGCTTGGCCTCTCGCAACTCATGAACGGTGCCGATACCAGGGATCAAAAGAACAGCAATTCTGGCCTGCCGACAGACAGAACGTGCCTCCGCGATCAGATCCATCTCCGAGACACGCGAGAAGCCATATTGAATAGAAGAGCCAGCCAAACCATCTCCATGTGTCACCTCAATTACAGGAACCCCGGCCTCATCAAGGGCCTGGGCGACGGCTCGTACTTGCTCGGCAGTGAACTGATGACGCATCGGGTGAGAGCCATCACGCAAACTAGTATCAGTAATACGAGGAGCTTTCATGCTGCCACCTCCTGTTGCACTCCCAGCAACCGCCGGGCAAAGAGTTCTCCAACGCGGCGGGCCGAGGCAGTCATAATATCGAGATTGCCCGCGTGACGAGGTAAGTAATCACCTGCCCCCTCAACTTCTAGCAGCATTGTTACCACCGGTCGCTTGCCCCAGGGAGTATTGAGCTTATCGAAAACGGGTGGATTTTTGAGATGATAACCCGGCACATAGACCTGCACTTCCTTGACCATCTGCATGACAGAATCAATCACCGCCTCCTCATCAAACTCACCTGCCGGAATGGCATAGACGGTATTGCGCATCATAATCGGCGGATCAGCCGGATTAAGAATGATAATAGCCTTACCATGCCGGGCACCTCCTACCACCTCTAGCGCTCTCGCGGTGGTTTCGGTAAACTCGTCAATGTTCTGGCGCGTTCCCGGCCCGGCAGAAAGACTGGCGACAGTGCTAACCATTTCCGCATAAAGTACTGGCGTCACACGACTGACTGCGTAGACCAACGGAGTAGTAGCTTGCCCTCCGCAGGTGACCATGTTGACATTGGGCCTATCCAGATAGGCTCCTGCATTAACAGGTGGCACAATATAGGGGCCGCGTGCGGCAGGGGTCAGGTCGATAGCAATACGCCCGGCTTCTCGCAATGCCTTTGCATGGCGCACATGCGCTCTAGCACTGGTAGCATCGAAGACAATCTGGATAGTGGGGTCTTCCAGTACCGCCTGGATCCCCTCATAGCTGGTACGGATACCCAGAGAACGAGCGCGTGCCAGCCCCTCGGAGGCCGGGTCGATACCCGTCAACAAAACAAGCTCCATATGCCCTGGTTGCTTAAGTAGTTTGTACATCAGGT
>JADBKA010000352.1 GCA_014896635.1 Ktedonobacteraceae bacterium | reverse complement strand
TGAGCACGGCGCGGAGCCGGCCGCTTGCCGTGCCGCCGTGTATCAGGGAGAGCGCGGCAGGTAGCAGGAAGACGCGCGTGGTCGGGGCGCTCATACGCCCGCCGGTGCCGGTACCGCCGTCTGGCTGTAGCGGACGACTGGGCGCGTGATGCTGGCGTGCGAAGCGGTCCAGGTAGGAATCAGGCAGAGTCATGACCAGCAGATGCTGTGCTGGAGAGAGCTGCGCCTGTTGCAGTAGTGCGGTGAACCACTCCAGGTGTGTGATCGGCTCCTCGGAAGTCATGCCCATTGCGACGCCAATCATCATCACATCTTGCAGTAGCGTATGCAATGTTTCAGGATCGCTGGCTATACTCGCTGTGGGTAGCGCGAGTCGTTTGGCCGAGGCGATGCGGCGTACAATGGTGTTGAGCGCCGCCGGGTCGGTACTGTCCAGCGGATAGATAGCGATTTGTTCGCCATTTCTGCCATCACAGAAACCCAGAGCGTCCAGGACGCGCACGGTTAACACTGAGCCGCCCATGCCGGCCCAGATGATATGACGAATGCCCTGCTGCCAGAGCGTAGCTGCTTCGGCCTCAATCTGCTCCAGTTGTCCGGGATGATCCAGCAGGCGTGCTACGCCTTCAACCCAGTCAAGCTTCAATGCTCCATCTTCGCTCCCCAGAATCGCCATATGTCCATCGCGCCGTCGCAATTGCCCGATGGCGTCCTCTTCGCGCAGCCGTTGTAGCGCAGCAGTATAAGCTACTGCCTTTTCCCCGGACTGCTGATTACCCATGCGAAATACACTCCTTACCGTTGCTAAAGTAGTAATCCTTTACCGTGTTTGTTCTGGTTCAGGATATCATATCCGTGCGTGGTTGTGCCAGCGTACTGGCCTGGCTGGAATCAATCATCCCTGTGCATCTGTATTTGTTGCCGGCTCAGCGCCATCGCTGAAATGAGATCGCCGGCAAATGGTTTCAGCCTGAGCTGGAAATGGAACTCGCCGGTCAGTAGCTCGTACTGCGGCAGAACGCCGGGTCCGCAGCTTGCGCTGCCGATACCATATTGAGCATAATCGAGATGCAATATGATATCCTGATGCTTTTGAAGTTCATACAAATGATTCGCTCTCTCCATCTCTTCTGCTGTATAGTGATGGGCGCTGAAATTGAACTGCGGGGAAAGTGTAGCAAACAGGCCGGTGCCGCTCTTGGCGGTCAGCGTCACCCAGCGTACCTCTGTGCGGTTGCCGTTCTCCTGGGGGCGCTCGTAAGGAGTGAAAAGTCCATCTACGCGCTTATGATAGACGCCTATGCGGTTAGCCTGCTTTGTGTCGCTGTACGCCTCGCCGGGTCCGCGCCCATACCAGTTCACCTGGTCCAGTTCTCCTGGCAAGACCATGACCAGCCCGATGCGTGCGAGAGTTCTGGGGAAAGGTCCCTCAGGGGTGCCCTGCACGTCAAGCAGCAGATCCCCGCTGCTGAAAATGGTATAGGTGAGCGTGCAGTCGAAGCCCCAGTCCATGCCGGGCGGTGCGATGTGTGTGTTGACTTCGATAACTACCGCTCCGGCCTGGCTCTCTTCTCGCCAGGTGATGTCTTGCAGGCGATGTTGTAGCCAGTGCAGGCCAGCCTGCTTCCATTCACGCATGACCGAGAAACGGTCATTATCGGTAGGGGCGCGCCAGAAATCGAGCCTGGGGCCTTGAGCCAGCAGATCCAGGCCCTGGAAAGACCACGCGCTAATTATCCCGTAAGCCAGGTCGAAAGTGAGGGTAAAATCGCCTCCCTCGATCTGTAATTTCTCATCCGCCTGCTGGCATCGCAGCGGCGGGGCAGCAGTGGAAGGCAGGGGCAACGGCGTTGTGGCGGCTGTCTGGAGCGGAAATTGTGCCCAGGCCACTTCATGTCCTGCGGCGGCCCACGACAGATCGCCTGCCAGCCTGAAACTGAGGTTCAGCCAGTAATCTTTCTGTGGCTGGAACGGCCCTGTTTTATTAAAGGGAATGGAAATGGTTGCGCTCTCGCCGGCTGCGATAGGGGGTAGCGGTAGCAAGCCTGACTGCTGTACCTGTTCGTCTTCCATGATGTGCCATGTGAGAACCAGGTGATCGAGACTCAGGAAGTCGTAGCGATTGAGCAGGGAAACTGTTCCTGTAGCCGGGTGGAAGGCTGTGACAACCACCGGCTCAAGAATTTTCTTATATTCTAGCAGGCCCGGTGTGGGAGTGAGATCCGAGAACACCAGTCCATCCATGATGAAGTTGCCATCGTTAGGTTGATCGCCGAAGTCCCCGCCATAGGCAAAATACTCTTTTCCATCGGCGGTCACATGGCGTAGCCCATGATCGCGCCATTCCCAGACAAAGCCACCCTGCAAGCATTTATAGCGATAGAAAGTTTCCCAATACTCCAGCAATCCTCCCGGCCCGTTGCCCATAGCGTGGGCATACTCACAAAGAAGGAGTGGCCTGTCCAGGTCTGGCTTTTTTACAAATTTCTCCAGTGTCTCAAGTGAAGCGTACATTTTGCTATAGACATCGGCGGTTTGTGCTTCATGATCCCCTTCGTAATGGACCAGACGTGTGGGGTCGTAAGTTTTGATCCAGTGGTACATGGCTGCGTGATTGCGCCCGTAAAATGACTCATTCCCCAGTGACCAGAGAATGATGCTGGGGTGATTTTTGTCGCGCTGTACCATGCGTTCGGCCCGGTCGAGATACGCGGCTTCCCAGGCCGGGTTGTCTGAAGACCACTTCTGGGGTTCCAAAGTCAGGCAGAAGCCATGACACTCCAGATCTGCTTCGTCGATTACGTAGAGTCCATACTCATCGCACAGGTCGTAGAAGCGCGGGTCGTCTGGATAGTGAGAAGTACGGACAGCATTAATATTGTGTTGCTTCATAAGCAGCACCTCTTCCCGCATCCAGCTCAGCGGCACAGTCCTGCCGAAGTCAGGGTGGTGTTCGTGGCGATTGACTCCTTTGAACATTATCGGCACGCCATTGACCAGCAGATTCCCGTTTTTCAGTTCAATGGAGCGGAATCCGACACGCTGGGGAATGACTTGCAGAAGTTCGCCTTTCTCGTCACGCAGGATCAGCAGAAGGTGATAGAGCGCGGGAGATTCCGCCGACCATTTCTGCGGATTGCTCACCGGCAATGCCAGTTCGACTGTGTTTGTCTCTTCCGGTGTGGCGATGAACGAGGTTGTAGTTTCGGCGCCGGGCAGAGGCTGCTTGAGCGTATCGAAGAGTTTCAGTGTCAGCAGGCATTTTGTTTGCCTCTCTCCCTTGCTCTGGCCGATGGAAGCTCTTACCTGTAAAAGTGCATCGCGGTACTGATCGTCCAGTGTTGTCTGAACGAAAAAGTCGTCCATGTGGATTGGGGGAACTGCCAGTAAATAGACATCGCGGAAGATACCACTCAGCCACCACATATCCTGGTCTTCAAGGTAAGAGCCGTCGGACCACTGGTAGACGCGCACGGCCAGGCTGTTATGGCCCTCGCGCACCAGGTCAGTGATATCGAACTCGGACGGGTTGCGACTGCCCTGGCTGTAGCCTGCTTCTTTTCCATTGACCCAGACATGAAAAGCGCTATCGACCCCCTCGAAGCGCAATCTGATCTGTTGATCAGCCCAGGCTGCGGGCAGCAGAAAATCGCGGCGGTAACAGCCGGTAGGATTCTCCGTCGGGACGTGCGGGGGGTCAAGCGGAA
>JADBKA010000032.1 GCA_014896635.1 Ktedonobacteraceae bacterium | reverse complement strand
GGCCACTCAGGCGTGTAAGAGCGCCGCACAAAACCAGCGCGAATACATGGCCTGAGCAGCGTTGCCAGAGCAGAGATAAATCGTCGGGTGAACCCTGAACACCCTGCTGCTGGAGCAGCGTGACCCCTTCCGGCAGGCTGATACGCGAAACAAGGTAAGGGCGCACTCGCGCCGGTGTGTCATCTGTCTCCGATTCCTTAAAAGGAGAGTTGTAACCGGTGAGCAGCAGACGACTAGCACCGAGTTCGGTCTGAAGCATGGCGAGGAAGGACTGGAGTATGCCACGCCCGGCCACACCGTGCTGTGTCTCCGGGTGCAGCAGCAGTTCAAACTGGTCCAGCACGACCAGCGCGCTTTCACCTGGACGGCGCAAAGTGCGCAACAGCGTCGAAATTTGCTGCTCAGGCCGCAAGAGAAAAAAATCTGACTCGATCACTTCCAGGGCTTGCAGAATGGCAGCGATCATATCGGGCAGTGTCGTATAGGTGCCGAGACGTAGCCATACCGCATGTTTAGGCGCGGACTTCCCCGCCTGCTGTGCGGCTCGCACTCGTTTGTAGAGCAGAGCCGCCAGTATCGATTTGCCAACTCCCGGCGTACCGGTTAGTATGACGGCGCTTGTATGCTTGTCTGTAAGCATACGCAGGACTGCATTGACCTCATCCGCGCGCTGCATAATGGCCGGGGGATCGGTTGGTGGCGGAGTGAGAGAGTAGAGGCCGTAAGTAGTCATTTGCACCTGTTGATTCGCCTGTCAGGCAAGATGATCTGTGCTATACTGCATTTTGCCGGGTCACCTGTCTCTCTTTACAAACTAGACTCAAATTTCTGGCGCGTACCACGCGCGAGTATAGTATACACTGAGACGAAAATTTACACCAGAATGGAAAAAAGGGGTCCAGGGAGGCTTTGCCCCCCGGCGGGTTCCCACAGGGGAACGGGTGTCCCCCGAATCTCTCTTTTTCTCCTTATAATAATGGAGAAGGGATGCCCCTAAAATTTACGCGAATGGGAAGCTCTCCCCGTCCCGCCAGGGGGCATGACCCTGGACTCCTGACCAGAAAGAGACGTTTTTGATGTTACGTATCATCTATATGGGAACGCCGCAGTTCGCGGTACCGGCACTTGAAGCGTTAATCGCAGGAACTGCGCCCGGCGTCGTCCTGCCGGAAGGCTATGAAATTGTTACCGTCGTCACACGTCCCGACAAGCCGGCGGGACGCGGGCGCGACATCGTCTACTCGCCTGTCAAACAGACAGCTCTGGCACATGGCATTCCTGTCTGGCAACCTGGCTCTTTTAAAAAGCCTGAGAACAGTGCCGCCCTGGCCGCCTACCGCGCCGACCTCTATATTGTCGCGGCCTTCGGCCAGATCCTGCCCCAGGCTGTGCTCGATCAACCGCGCTATGGCACGCTGAACATCCATGCCTCATTGCTGCCAAAGTATCGCGGTCCCAATCCCATTGCAGAAGCTATCCTGCAAGGAGACCAGGAGACGGGAGTGACGATCATGCTGCTGGATGCCGGCGTTGATACCGGCCCCATGTTGTTAAGGCGTACATTGTCCATTGCCGAGGACGAGACGACTGGCAGCCTGACGATCAAGCTGGCGAATCTGGGCGCCGGCGCGCTGCTAGAAGCTCTGCCGCTGTGGGTGACGGGCAAAATCAAGCCGGAGCCACAGGATGAGAGCAGAGCCTCGCATACGCGCATGTTTACGAAGGAAGATGGCCGTCTGGACTGGAGACTGCCGGCCCGTGTCCTGGCGCGCCGGGTACGCGCCTGCACGCCCTGGCCCGGCGCCTATACCTACTGGAATGGTAAGTTGCTCAAAATCATTGCCGCCCGGCCACTACCGGTTGAGCCAGATGCACAGGTCGCACCTGGCACTGTCAGCGTGCGTGATGAGGCAGGCCACCGGGACCTGGCTATCGTCACCGGTTCAGGACTGCTGCTGGTCCGGCAGTTGCAACTGGAAGGCAAGCGGGCGATGAGCGCCGAAGAATTTCTGCGCGGCTACTCTCAGATTGCTGGCGCGCTGTTAGGCTGAGGTAGTCTCCATCACGCCGGGCGAACAACGATCAGCAGCAGGATGAGGTAGACGAGTCCGCCGCCCCAGCAGTAGTAAGCAAAGGGGTCGAGGCGTCCTTTCTCAAAATACCTCATCAGGAAGTGCGTGCTGAGGAAAGCCGCCACACCTGCCAGCACCATGCCGAGGAAGACCAGCAGCAGCGTTGAGGAATCGAGGTGAAAGAGTTCGGGAACCTTCAATACTGCTGCTGCCAGGATGATCGGCGTGCCAAGCAGGAAAGAGAAGCGAGCTGCATCCTCGTGGGTCAGGCGCACCATCAGGCCGCCAGCCAGCGATGCGCCAGAGCGCGAGAAGCCAGGAATCAGTGCCAGCGCCTGGGCCAGTCCAACAATCACTGCCTCTTTCCATGAAAGCGACGCAAGCGGTCGGAAAAAAGCCTCACGCTCTTTGGGATGAGCGCCATTGAGGCGCGCTTCTGCGCGACGGCGCAATCCTTCAGCCAGAAAGAGCATCGAACCGTTTACTACCAGAAAGGCCGCTGTAATCAAGGGAGAAGAAAACAGCTTCTCAAGCGGCTTCTGCAAAATCAGGCCGAGCAGACCCGCCGGGATGGTTCCTACCACGACCATCACACTCACCCACTCTTCAGTACCCTGGCTCACCCGGCGCGTCCTGGCAATGTTGATGAAGGTGAGCAGGAATTTCCACCAGTCGCGCCAGAAGTAGAGAATCAGCGCGATGGCCGTGCCGAGATGCAGGGCGACGATCAAAGGGAGAAAGTGCCTGTCGTGTTCCAGATCTCCCCAGCCGAAGAGCGGTGGCAGGATGACGGTATGCCCCAGGCTGCTAATGGGAAAGAGTTCTGTGACTCCTTGCAGGAGTGCGAGAAATAGTGTTTTTATAGGGTCTAGATTCATTCAGTAACTCTCAATCACTTACTAACGTTTTAAAGGAGGGCAGAGGACGTATGTCCCCTGCCGGAGCGCGAGGTGTCCTCGCAAAGTTTCTACAGGTATTGTTTTTTCAGTTGCTCAAATTTAGCTGCATTTTCGGCGAAGACAGCATGCCCGTCTTTCTTATTCAAGAAAAAGTAATAATTGGTGACGGGCGGCTGCGCCGCAGCTTGCATACTGATGAGACCGGAGGTGCAGATCGGCGTAGGCGGCCAGCCCTGGTGAGTGTAGGTGTTGTAAGGGCTGTCCGGCACGATGTTCCCGCCAACATCGTTCAGCGGACTCCAGAATTTTCCCCCCTGTTCCGGTGGCTTTTGCGTATCACGTGCATATTGCACCGTTGGATCAGCCTGTAATTTGCTGACGGTCTCCGTATTGGGACGAAAAATGCGGTTCCAGTAGACGCTCGCTATATTCCCCCGATCCGAGTCGAACAGCGCCTCGCGCTGTATGATCGACGCCAGGATCAGCACGTGATAGAGGTCGAGACGATGATCCTGTCCCAGCTTCTCCAGGTTATATTGTTCGATCACATTCGTCATCTTCTTCAGCATCATATTCACTACATCACGTGCATTGGCGTTGATAGGTACATCGTAGGTGGCAGGGAAAAGCAGCCCTTCCATAGTATGATATGCAGGCGGCACCAGTTTCAGCAGAGGATATTTGCCGGCGTCTGGAAACTGATCAATATGTTGCGTATACTTCAGGAACTCATCGGAATTGAACTTGATCAGCTTTGGACTGGCATTTGCATAGCGTCGTGCAATCTCTTCGAGGCGAAGTCCTTCCTGCACGAGTACGCGCGTGGCGTCGGGCTGGGCTTCGAGCAGCTTATCGATAATCTGACTGATAGTCATATTCGGCTTGAGCTGGGTGTAGACACCTGCCTGGAGCTTTGTGTCCAGGCCCTTGATGCGCGCCCAGAGGCGGAACGCCAGGGCATTGCGAATCAGTCCTTTCTGTTGTAATCTCTCGGCGATCTGGGCCGTTGTATCCCCCTTCTCGACGCTAAAAGCGATAGGTTTGCTATTAGGATCAGAACTGGCCGGCTGGAAAACATCGGTTGTTGTATTCCAGGCGTAATAGACAATGCCAAAAATGATCAGGCCAAGTAGAATGACCGACAAGAGAGCCAGCCGCCCTCCAGATTTCTTCATAAGTGCTTGTCCTCTGCTCTGCTTCCCAGATGATCCAGGTAATCCTGGAGAATGACGGCAGCGGCCAGGGCATCAATCTCCTGACCGTGCCGGCGCCGTTTCGTCTGGGAGCGATTTCGACTGGCACGTCTCTGGCGATCCCCCCTCTCTTCCGACCCCCGCTGCGCGAGGAGACGTTGTGCCTCAACTGTTGACAACCGCTCATCCCAGAATATGAGCGGTATGGTGATATGGGGTTGCAGCCGCCTGGCAAAGGACTGGACTCGTTCTCCCTGCGCATGGATCTTGCCATCCAGACTGATCGGCAGGCCAACAACGAGCCGCTCTGCTCCTGTCTCTTCGATCAGACGCTGAATGGCCCGCCAGTTCTCCTGCTCGCTGCGCGAAACATGCAGGGTAGTATAGGGAGAAGCGAGGAAGCCTGTGGCATCGCTGACCGCCACTCCTATCCTGGCTTCGCCTACGTCCAGTGCCATCACTCGTGTCATCGCTGAACATCCCGCTATCAGTCCATATCGGCAGAATTTTAACCGGGTTCTATGATTTTGTCCAGCGAACACCCCTATCTGGCAGCCGGGCTTTCCATTTCTTTCTCTTCTTTCCCAGATGAGAAAAAGAGGGAAAGCGAGGACACTCTCCTGCACGGGAACCTGTCGCGCCCTCCTGGGTCTCCCCTCCCTACATTAGCAGCGACAGATTAAAAAGGGATGAGGATTGAAAAACCGGCTCGGACGGTAAGCGTTATTTTTTGCTTGTTCCCGGCTTGAAGATGACATTGATATGGGCCGGCCAGAATGCTACCCACGAGACAAAGCCTGGTGAGGGCTTTACATCGACGCTCTGCACACCGGGCAGATGTCCGAGCTGATCTATAGCGCCTGAAATTGACTGACCCGCTACCATTTTGCGCACATCATCCTCTTTCATATTGGGCATTGCCAACGCCTCGGCGTTAAATGCCAGCGACATGGATGTGGTATCGCCGGATGGCGCCTTTGTCTGAGCCAGTTTTACTGGCTGTTTGTTGCCCGCCGTCTCCAGGACCCGCTCACCTTTGAAAGCATTATCTTTCGTCATGAGATCGTTGAGTTGCGCTACTGCCGCCTGCTGCAACGTCTCGTTGCTCACGAACAGGAGGGCAACGGTCGCTTTGAGCGTTACCGACACCTTCGTGTTATCCACAACCTGGCCTTCCTGCGGGGCATTGACCAGCGTTTCTGATGTTGTTGGATTGCCATGCACGCCTTTTGCCGACCAGGAATCGACCCATGCCTTGACATCCTGTTGCAACTGATCATGCAGACTGCCTCTGACTGTGTCCAGATCCTTCTTCTGTACAACGGGGGCGCTACCGTTGCCCCCGCCTGTCGTGGGTTGCTCGTTGGTGACCTTCAACTGTATCTCGGCGGAAGAAATTTTGTTGACCTGCGCGATTTTTTGCAGGCTGTCAGGAGGGATCACGGTGATACTGTCGGCAGGAACGTTGCCGTTTGCGCCCGGCTGGAGCGCCTGTACATCGACCAGTACAGTGTTGCCGGGCAGGCCCGGCACGTTCACCGAGAACTCGGCTCCCGTTGCGAACTGGACGCCGCTTGCAGTCGAGATAATCGTGCCTGAAGGAACAATGATGTTGCGTTTGCCGTTGTTTTTAAACGTGGCGAATCCTCTGGCCGGTACCTTCCCAATCGGCTTGCTGCCGGTGGCGGTCAGGAATCCCTCTTTGGTGAGTGTGGTGGTCTGCAACTGGGCTGGGACAGCGTCGGGAAGCTTCCCTCCCGGACGAGCAGTCATGTTCAGCGCATGTGTATAGGTGCGGGTTTGCAATGTAAGAGTTATATCCGTCGATGGACCGAAATAGGCTAGAGCGCCGAGCGCCAGCACCACCAGTAGTAGCACGACGGCAACGATGAGAACGCCGGCACGCCTGTTTGTACGCTGTTGCCGCTGCTGGCGGGCGATAAAACGGTCAGCGGCGGTTGCGGTGCCGCTGGCTGCGGTGGGGACGCGAGAAGCTGGTGCTGACCTGGCACCTGCCCCTGTTTTACCGAGGGTGGGGGTTATGCGCCGGCGAACTTGCGATTCTGAAGCGCCAGTGCGTGCAACAGGTTGCTGGCGTTGTGAGAGAGGCTGCGAGGCGGGACGCGCCGTTCCGCCGCCTCGTCCTGTGAGTTCGCGTGATGGACGGCGTGAAGCAGCAGGGGGAATGGATTGTGCGGGCGGAGTCGGCTGTGCTTGAGAACGGGACATTCCCGGCGTTACCTGCGTCGGTTGATCTTCTATAGGTGGAAGTTCTTTCTGCTCCTGGCCGGGTGGCGTTAACGAGAAAGGAACATGCTCGCTGCCTGGCCGAAGACTGCGGGAGCGCGCACCAAACGTACGTTCCGGTCCTTCAGCGTCCTGCTCATCCTCCGGTTCTGGCTCGACCCATGCGCGCTTCCCTGTTGTAGAAGCCGCCGGCGCCGATGGTGTGGGTGGGGGCGGCACAAAAGCCTCAGCGTCCTCCTCATGCTGGAGGCTCTCCAGAACATCCATTGGCAGATCGGCGACCTCTTGAATCTCATGCTCGCTCGAATCGAATTGCCTGAAAGGAGCGGCACCGCGCTGTTCTGCAACCGGTGGCGGGGAAGAGGTATCTTCCATTGAGGCAAAAGGGTTTGTGCCAGTAGCCTGCGGGGGCGGCATCTGGATCTGGGGCTGAGGACTCGCTTCCCCCGCTTCTTTTGGTGGGCTGGCCGGTATTTCTGGCGTGTGGGAGAACTGGCTGCCCCCCAGAGCAGAGCGTCGGATTTCCTGCGACCTGGCGATATCTTCTGGAGCTATCTGGAGAGAATCCGACTCCTCTTCCAGATGTTCAGGTAACAGCGGCTGAATCGGTGGTGAGGTGTCGATGTGAAAACCGTATGAAGGACCGGGTTGTTTTGCGGAGCCACGCGCTGCTGGTGAGAACGGGCCTCCGGGTTGGCTGGAGATGTCTTCGTCAAAGTGCTCTGGCCTGCTTTCAGGTCCCTGCTGCACCAGTGATTGCTCACGCCCACCGCGCCCTGCGAGTTCACCGGAAGGAGCATAGCGGGATTCGGCCTGCATCGGCTGCGATTGGCGCGAACGAGCTATACCGCCGGTCGGGGATTTGTTGAGCGAGGAACTGGTACGGGCAGACGTTCTCTGGCGTACGCTACTCCGGCCTGGCTGGCTCGCCTGCCGGGCTTTCCCGGCAGAAGCATCTTCCAGTGAGTGAGCGACTTTAAATTTCATGGCGTACGCCATCGAGCGAATCTGGGGATCGGAGCTGACAACCATCACCTCTTTTCCCATCGTGCGGGCGCGCGCATAGAGCAGTTTCCAGGCAAACGTATGGCGCAACTGCGAATGGGCCGGTACCACCAGCGTCACCTTCTTCGCGGCATTCTGTTCCAGTCGTTCGCGTACCTGTGTCAGATCATCTTCTGGACTGATATACATAATTGGCTCGTCGCTCATAGCCCCTATAATACCCCCCATTATTCTATCGATTCAGCAAAATAAACGTGATCTGGCCGGAGTTCAGAGGACAGCAGCCCATCGTATTCATTCAAATGTGCATGCTGCTTATCACACGGTCAAGCGCGCGCTCCAGAACACTGTTCTCGTTCTGCAATTCAACGGCCTGGTAGGCCAGCGCCATTGGCGTAATATCCTGCGCGTCTATCAGCGTACCGCTACGGTCGGAGATGTTCGCTACCATTTCCGGCTGCACTGTGCGTATCAATGGCAGGCGCGAGAAAGGCAGCCGTTCCGTCCAGGGGAACGCCTCCAGTTTCTGCTGGATATCGGGGAGTGCTGCTCCTCCCCCTACGATGTAGAGAGCTGGTGGTAATAGTTCGCCTTTTGCCAATTCTTCAATTAATAATTCCACACTATCCATCCAGGTCTGGCATTCTGGAGCAAGGATGGCCTCGATTTCCTCGCGGGCATGGCCCTTGATCTCACCTTTACTATAGCTGATTTTTAGTCGTTCTGCCTCTTTGACGGAGATCCCCTTACTTGTGGCTATGCGGCGCGTAAAAGTCCTGCCACCCAGCGCGAACATGCGTGTCTCTTCGATGCCCCCCTGCCGCACGAGTGCGATATCGGTGGTGCCGCCCCCGATATCAATAAAAATCGCTCCGCTATCGGCGCTGGCGTTGGTACTGAGACAACGCGCCAGCGCATACGGCTCTGCCACTATCGTCATCAATGTCAGATCTAATCCCTGAGCGACCGTTTCCAGTGCACCCAGTTGCGTCAACGGCGCGAAGGCGCTGAACAGCGTCAACGAGAAATGCCGCCCGCGAAATCCCAGAGGATTCGTCACCAGTTGACCATCCAGGCGCACAGAGATCACAGCAGCATTGGTCAGTCGTACATCTATATGTTGCAATCCGGTCTCAGCCGCTATGCGCTCCTTTGCGTTCTTCAAGAGCTTCCCCTGTGCTGCTGCAATCAGCGCGTCAAGCTCATCGGCGGTGATCTGCTTGCTCGGATTGGGACGCTGCCGACTGACGGTGGTAGAGCTGCCCTTGACCAGCTCGCCTGCAATGCCGATCACGGCGGAAGGTGCAATTACCCCTCCCGCCGCCCTCTCTGCCCTCAGCAAGGCTTCGTTGCAGTTGGCGATCACCCCTGCAATGTCCGTCACGATGCCGTCGGATATATGGTTATAGCTTTGCGGATAGCGGCCTGTACCCAGAACCTCGGCGTGATCCCCGTGTACCTCGACAATCATGGCCTTCGCATAGGCCGTTCCAATGTCGAGCGCAGTGTAAAGCTGGCGCTGACCCTCTTCCTCAGTTTCCTCGAAATCTTCGTAGTCTCCGTCATACTCGTCGGGATAATATCCGTTCTCGTCCTGTCTCCTGCGAAAAAGGTTACGCAGGCGTTGAAAGAGACTCATCATGTGCGTTTCCCATATCTATTCAATTGCCACTCGTGCTGCCTGTCCAGTACGTTATAGCACAGGAGTCACGTCTCTGCAAAGCGTTATGTCTACGCAGTATTCTGTAAGTTATCCTTCACGTACGCTGCCACAAGATCGAGCGCGGCGCCAAGTGCGGCTTTGTTCTTGCCTCCGCCCTGGGCCGATTCGGGCCGTCCCCCGCCTCTGCCGCCCAGGCGCGTTCCCACGACACTCGCCAGTTTGCCGGCATGGAGGCCCCGCTTTGTCAACGCTGCATCAACGCTCACTTGAACGCCGACGCGCTCATCAAAGGGGGCAGCCAGCACTACAACGCCAGGTCTGCCGAGCTTGCCGCGCACCATATCGCCCATTTCGCGCAGGACCTTATCGTCGGGCGCCTCGACCGGGGCGGCGACAACGGGAATACCGGCGATCTCACGTGCGCGGCTGACCAGTTGCCCGGCCTGGCGCTGAGCCTCTTCGCGCTGTAGCTGTGTGACCTGGCGGCGGGCGTCGTTCAGCTCTCGCAGGAGCTGTTCCACACGCTCTTCCAGGTGATCGGGCTGTGTCTGCAATTTCGCGGCCAGCGCCTCGACGGTCGCGTTGCGACGGCGCAGGTATGCTTCTGCATGGCGTCCGGTTAACGCCTCGATGCGTCGGATACCGGCGGCGATGCTCGTCTCCTGTACGGTGATATACAGGCCGATCTGCCCTGTTGACGCACAGTGCGTTCCCCCGCACAGCTCGACGCTCTTCCCCATAGATACTACGCGCACCATGTCGTCGTACTTCTCACCGAACAGCGCCATTGCTCCTGTTTCTAATGCATCCTGTAAAGGCATGATATTCGTATGAACCGGCAAATTGGCGCGTATCCAGCGATTGATCTGTGCGTCGAGCTGCGCCAGTTCGGTGGGAGTAAGCGGGCGAGGGCTGGCGAAGTCGAAGCGCAGGCGTTCCGGCTCGACCAGGGAACCGCGCTGCTCTGCCTGCGGGCCGAGCAGGTCGCGCAGAGCCTTATGCAGCAGGTGTGTGGCGCTGTGATTGCGCATGGTGTCCTCGCGCCGCTGCTGAATCACATCAGCCTGCACGGTATCGCCGACGCGCAGATGCCCCTCGGCGATCTGGCCGTAATGCACAATCAGCCCTTTCAAGGGACGGCGTGTATCCTGTACATGAAAGGTTCCCATCGACCCGCTAATATCCCCGCGATCTCCAATCTGGCCGCCGCTCTCGGCATAGAATGGCGTGCGGTCGAGAATGACCAGGGCCTGCTGTGGTGCGCTGATACTCTCGACCTCTTTGCCGTCTGCCACCAGGCCAACGATTTTACCACTACCGGTGATACCTTCGTAACCGGTGAAATCGGTAGGACCGGCACGATGCAGAATTTCTGTCAGTGCCTGTTCGTCGCGTGCCTGTACAAATAGAGCGGCAGAGCCGGCGCGGCTGCGCTCCTGCTGGCGTTGCATCGACTGCTCGAAGCCAGAGACATCAACGGTAAAGCCGTGTTCGGCGGCAATCTCCTGTGTTAACTCAACGGGGAAGCCGTGTGTGTCGTACAGTTTAAAAACCGCCTCGCCGGGAATGACTGTCTGCTGTTTCCGCCTCAGGTCTTCCAGCAGTTCGTTCAGCAGGGTCAGCCCTGTGCTAAGGGTCTGGCTAAATTTCTTCTCTTCTATGGTGAGCAGCTCGGCGATGCGCTCCTGTTGTAAGCGCAGTTCAGTATAGTAGTCGCCCATCAGTCCGATCACGACGCTGGCGGCAGTTGCGAGGAAAGGCTGATCGAGGCCGAGGAGCTTGCCATGTCGCACAGCGCGTCGTAGCACGCGGCGGAAGATATAGCCGCGTCCCTCGTTGCTCGGCAGCACGCCATCGGCAGCCAGGAAGACCAGAGCGCGCGCGTGGTCAGCGATCACACGTAAGGAAGCATCGGTTCTGGCGTTTTTGCCATACTCTGTGTGGACAAGAGACGCAAAATGATCAATAATGCCGCGAAACAGGTCGATATCAAAAACCGATTCTTTTCTCTGCAAGACCATTGACAGGCGTTCCAGGCCCATGCCGGTATCAATGTTTTTCTTTGGCAGCAGTGTGCGTGTGCCGTCGAAGTCCTGGAAATACTGCATAAAGACCAGGTTCCAGATCTCCAGGAATCGCTCGCAGTCGCAGCCGGGCTGGCAATCTGCGCGCCCGCAGCCGTGCTCAATGCCGCGATCATAGTAAATTTCCGAGTCGGGTCCGCAGGGTCCAGAAGCTCCTGGCGGTCCCCACCAGTTATCGTCCAGGCGCACAATCGCCTCATCGGCGAAGCCGGCCACCTCGCTCCAGTATTTTGCCGCCTCCTCGTCTGTCGGATGAACTGTTGGATGCAGGCGGTCGGCGGGCAACTTCACCACCTGCGTCAAAAACTCCCAGGCGAAACTGATCGCTTCGCGTTTGAAGTAGTCGCCGACAGAAAAGTTGCCGAGCATCTCAAAGAACGTTAGCGTGCGCTCGTTGCCCACGGCGTCGATATCGGTAGTGCGAAAACATTTCTGTGATGAGGTAAGCCGTAGCGCAGGCGGAGTCTCGCGTCCCAGGAAGTATGGGATCATTTGCTGCATACCGGCAGTGGTGAACAGGACAGTAGGATCATCGCGCGGTATCAACGACGACGTGGGCATCCTGAAATGCCCCTTGCTTTCAAAGAAATCCAGAAAACGCGCGCGGATCTCTGTTCCGGTCAGGGTAGTTTCAACAGACACAGCATCCTCCTCAGTACAAACACTCTATCTTTCCAGGACGATTGAAAAGTCCTTTTCTGTTTTACAGGTCGAAAGGAAGGGGATAGCACGAAGGCCCCCGCACACCTGCGCAGGTGCCGCGCACTCCGCCTCCCCATCCTCTCTGATTTGTTATAATATAGACGCAGGCGCCGCTGGCCGGAACGGCGTTTTACACGCAATCCAGTACGATACGGCGTATATATGCATGCGCATTATATCAAAGAGGGGAAATCATCGCAATGGAGGAAGCATGGGCCGCGCCGGGATCTTCTCTCGTGCTGCCGGCGAGGTCGCTCCTGGTGTTATGTGGACCTGCCGGCGCAGGTAAAAGCACCTTCGCTCGTAACCTGGTCAATGCGCATCGTGACCAGGGGCTGAGCGATACGATGATTGTTTCGTCCGACTACTGCCGCGCCCTCGTCTGTGACGACGAGACAAACCAGCTTGTCAGCCGCGACGCTTTCGACCTCTTTCATTATATCATCCACAAGCGCATGCTCAACGGACGCTTCACTATCGCAGACAGCACGGCGCTGCATGCCGAAGCCCGTCGTCGTATACTCGGTCTGGTACGCCAGCACAATTATTATGCCTGTATCCTTGTTTTCAATCCTTCACCGGAGCGCATTGCGCGCCAGGATCAGGCGCGCGAGCGCATCGTTGGTGAGCAGGTCATTACCTATCATGCTGACCTGCTGACACAGGCACTACAGGCGATTCCCAGCGAGGGCTGGAACGAGGCATATATGCTGAACGATCAACACCTGGATGCCTATATCGGTATCCGGTTACAACAGAAAGCATAGAGCGGGTGTCCCCCGCCTCGCCATAAATGGCGGGACACAGGTTGCCCGTTTTTCTCATTAAAACTCTCTTTTTGCGAAAAAAGTGAAAGGATATCATCGTATGGCTATGGCGACTCCGGCCATCTGGAGCAAAGAGCATATTTCCTATCCAACTCCTTTTGATACCATTTTTTTTGACGTTGATGGCATTCTTATCGAGACGACGCACTCGTTTCGTGCCACCGATATTGCCGTTGCCGAATATGTTGTGGGGACGTTGCACGGCCTCGACTGGGGCCAGCGAGCAGGCAGGCCGCTTTTCACACAGCAGGATGTCGATGCGTTCAAGCAGGCCGGTGGTTACAATAACGACTGGGATATGTGCTACCTGCTCGCCTCGCTTGGCACAGCCCGCCTGCGCGAGTGGCGCGGAACTCCGCTCGCCGGGCGCAGTATCCGCGAGTGGGCAGCCCTCTCACGTGAGGCGAATCTACGGGAGCGAGGCGGGCGCGCCTGGGTCGAAGAGGTCATCCCGGCCAGCGCCCTCATTGACTATGCTGTCGTGGGTGACATCTATCGTGAAATTTACTGGGGAGCCAGCGAACTCAAGAAACGTTATGGACGTGAAGCGCGCTTTCTGCCGGATGCGCCAGGACTGTTTCACCTGGAGACTATGCTCTATGCTCCTGATTTTCCTCGTCACCTGCGTGAAGCTGGCATTCGGCATCTCGGTATGATTACCGGGCGCGTCGGTCCCGAAGTCACGCTCGCTCTGGAGCGCATGGAAGCCTATAGCGGCGAACGCTGGTGGGATATCGTCATCCCGGCTGATCTCTGTGCCAAACCTGATCCACGCGCGCTGCGTCTGGCGATTAACGCGGTAGGCGCGCGTGGCGGCCTCTACATCGGCGACACTGCCGATGACCATGATCTTGTGCGCAACTATCTTGCCGAGCGGAGTGACGGTGAGCCGGACTTTCTGGTGGCGGTCAGCGTCAGTGAACAGGAGTTTGAACTCTACAGGCAGCGCGAGCCGGATTTTATTGTGCGCTCCGTCGAAGATCTGCTGCTGCTCCTGCCAGGGTCTCTTGATAGATCCGAATAGTTCTTAGCGAATACATCTAGGAGACTTAGATGCGTTCTTAATAGTTTTTTAATGCCATCTATCTTGACAGCATAGAGTCCTCTTAGAACAATTGAGTTTGCATGTGCCTACACGTGCCTGCACGTCCACATTTTGCCTTATATCTTGTGGTCCTGATTTGTAGTGCTGAAAGGCGCTATCTTTGTGCAGCTATGTAGATTGGGAAGAAGCGCATTTTCAGCACAACTTTTCGGCGCCGGCGACGTATCTATAGCCAGAAAGGGTGGACGAAAATCGGCCATACGTGTAATATACAAAGAAACGATTCGGTATTTATAGACCCGATTTTAGAGACGAGACTGCGCACTGCCCAGGAAGATTCCTTGTGAGTGCTTTTTAGAAGGCAAGGTTGAACCCATGCATACTCAGGCAACGTACCTGTATCAGAATAACCAGAACGACCCGTTGCCGCGTGTTCCGCAGCGTCCGAATGGCAATGGGAATGGCAACAATAGTGGCGGGGGACCCGGGGGAAGCGGTGGTTCGCTGCTTCTGCGGGCCGTCATCATTGTCGCTGTTCTGCTGGTGGTCTGGTATCTTTTCCAGTTTTTTACCAGCGGCAGCAACTCGACCAGCAATCCCAATGCAATCGAGGTACCATATAGCACATTCTACCAGCAAGTTTTGAACAATAATGTAGAGAGTGTGACGTTTCAAAACCAGGATGTCACCGGTAAATTCAAGGATGCTGTCAGAGTGACCGATGTCAATGGCAACGTCAAAACCGGTACTGACTTCCATTTCGTCATGCTACCGGAAGGAGATCCGAATCTTACCTCTACGTTGATTGAGCGCAACGTGACGATTCAGTCGAGGCCACCCAGTGATAACAACCTGCTGCTGGTTATACTCAACTTCCTGCCCTGGGTACTGCTGCTTGGCCTGTTATTCTTCTTTTTGCGCTCTGCTTCGCGCAGCCAGCAGAATATCTTCAGTTTTGGCAAGAGCAAGGCGCGGCTGGTGCTGGAAGATCGACCGAGCACGACGTTTGCCGATGTGGCCGGCGTTGATGAGGCGAAGAACGACCTGGTCGAAGTAGTGGAGTTTCTGAAGACGCCACAGAAGTTTCAGCGGCTCGGCGGGAAGATCCCGCGCGGTGTGCTGCTGGTCGGCCCGCCAGGAACCGGTAAGACGCTGCTGGCGCGTGCGGTGGCCGGCGAGGCCAGTGTACCGTTCTTCTCAATGAGCGGCTCCGAGTTCGTCGAAGTGCTGGTCGGCGTCGGCGCCAGCCGTGTGCGCGACCTGTTCGAGCAGGCCAAGAAGGCGGCGCCAAGCATCATTTTCATCGACGAAATCGACGCCGTTGGTCGCCAGCGCGGCGCCAGCATTAACAGCAATGATGAACGTGAGCAGACGCTGAATCAGTTGCTGGTTGAGATGGATGGCTTCGATACGCGCCAGGCCGTCGTGGTGCTGGCTGCGACGAACCGCCCGGATGGTCTTGACAAAGCCCTGCTGCGACCGGGCCGCTTCGACCGTCGCGTGACCGTTGATCGGCCTGACTGGAATGGGCGCCTGGCAATCCTCAAGATCCACACGCGCAACGTGCCGCTTGCTAGCGACGTCGATCTGATCACGATTGCCCGCGCGACGCCGGGTATGGTCGGCGCGGACCTGGCAAACCTGGTGAACGAGGCGGCTCTGCTGGCAGCCCGCCGCAATCTGGACGCCGTCACGCAGGTCTGCTTTGACGAGGCGCTCGATAAGATTCTGCTCGGCGCTGAGCGCCCGTTGATTTTAAGTGAGCAGGATCTGAACGTGATCGCCTATCATGAAGGCGGTCATGCTCTTACAGGTTTACTGACCGAGCATGTCGATCCGGTAACAAAGGTTACCATCGTACCGCGTGGTCAGGCGCTTGGTGTAACACAGTATACGCCGCTGGACGACCGCTACAACTATTCACAGACCTATCTAGAGTCGCAGATGGTCACGGCCCTGGGTGGGCGGGCAGCCGAGCAGGTAGCCATTGGTCGTATTACGACGGGAGCGGAGAACGATCTCCAGCGTGTCACAACCATTGCGCGCCAGATGGTGGCGCGCTGGGGGATGAGTGATCGCATCGGTCCGATCTCTTTCAGCGACCGTGAAGATCCTTTCGCTGGCACCGCGCTGGCGAGTGGCTCGCGCGAGTACAGCGAGCGCACAGCGGCTGTGATTGATGAAGAGGTGAATCGCCTCGTAAGCAAGGCGTATACACGCGCGCTCGAACTGCTTACCAGGCACCGCGAGACACTGGATCGCATCGCTAAGGCGCTGCGCCTGCATGAGACTATCGACGCCAGGCAACTGCGTGAAATCATGGTCGAGACCGGCGCCATTGAAGATGCCCCGGCTTCGTACCGTGAAGCGGCCGCTTCCGCTGGCTAATCTAAATTTGAGGACATAAAAACTGGCCTGTGCCATCCAGGCGCAGGCCAGTTTTTATGCTCTTTAAATCACTGCCAACGTTTGTCCATCGGTCAATGCCTGTGGGCCTGCGTGCAGCGGGCCACCGCCGCCATCAAAGGGTGTTCCTTGAATCGTCGGATCGCCCAGTGTCTGGCGCGCCTTGCTCAGGCTATCAAACCACAGTCCCAGGTGCTCAAGCTGGATACCTGAAGCAGCTTCGCCCGTCTCATCCTGTGAGGTAACGTCTGGGTGACGATTATCGGCGGCAAAGGCCACAAAGGCGATCAGGTGGAATGTGGCTTCGCCTTTGCCGTCGCCGTCCGTAATCAAATCGCCGACGTATTCTGCGTGTCCGAACGGCTTCGCCGATAGCTCGGTCAGGAAGACGGTGAACTTGACATTGGGCGGCATGTTTTCCACATCGACGACCAGGATGTCGAAATCATTGGCCCGTGTATCCTGAAACACCGTTACCAGTCCTTTCGCATTGGGATACTTGCTCTTGATGCTTGCCGGCTCCAGTGGGAACTGGATAATCAGGGTTGGATCAGCCGAGGCCAGCACCTTAACTGTCGGTGCGACCTTGCCCGCGCTCCCAAAACTCGGAACGCGCAGGTCGAGCGGTGTTGTCGGGAATGTGGGCGTGGAACCAGAACCACCTGTCGTGCTCGCGCCCGCCAGCGGATTCTGGGCATCCCCGGTCGGGCCGGTAGCACATCCCGCCAGCAGCAGGCTCAACAGTAGCAGCATGGTGGAGATGATGGCTCTCGGCGGCCAGCGCCTGTTCGCTCTCAAATTGTATGACATAACGTCTCTCCTGGTTTCTAAAACACCGGGTCTGTCTGGCCGTCGGTCATGGCCTGGGGACCGGCGTGCAGCGGTGGACCGCCGCCATCGAAAATGGTTCCTTTGAGCGTATCATCGTTCAGCACCTTCTGTGCATCGGGAAGCTCAGAGAACCACATACCCATATGCTCAAGCTGGATGCCGGAAGCCAGCCCTTCTTTCGCTTCCTTCGATGTGCCGGGGTTGCGCGCATCCATTGCGAAGGCGACGAAGGTAATGATATGGAATACGGCCTCGCCTGTGCCATCACCACGTGTTGTCAGATCCGCCACGTATTGCACATTGCCGAAAGGCTTGTTTGCCAGCTCGATCAGGAAGATGGTGAAGGTGATATTGGGTGGCATCTTCTCCACGTCCACCGTTACTGTGTCAGAGGTACTATTGTCGCGGTTCCCACGTACAATCGTTACCAGGCCCTTTGCGTCGGGGAACTTCGCTTTGATGCCGCTTGGCACCAGTGGGAACTGTACAATTGTGGTGGGCGGCAACGAGGCCAGTACATGAACCGTCGGTGCCAGTCGCTTGCCATGTATCAGCACTTGCTGCTGGTGTGTCTGTATGGGCTGTGGAGCCTGTGGAGCCTGTGGAGCGGCCCAGGCGGTTGAAGCTGTAACCACAAACAGGATCAACAGCAGTACACTCCCGGTGCAAAAGTTGTGAATAGCTCTTTGCCATTGTTTTGCTTGCATTTCAGCCTTCCTTCTGCTTTAGAACACCGGATCTTTCTGGCCGTCGGTCATGGCCTGGGGACCGGCGTGCAGTGGCGGACTGCCGCCATCAAATGGCGTCCCTTTAAGCGTGTTGTCACCAAGAATTTTCTGTGCATCAGCGAGTTCTGAGAACCACATGCCCAGGTGCTCAAGCTGAATGCCCGAAGCATCCCCACTCTGGTCCTTAGAGACGCCGGGATTATTTGCGTCTGCCGCGAAAGCTACCAGCGTGATCGTCTGAAAGCTGATATCGCCTGAACCATCTTCGCGTGTATGCAGGTCAGCCACGTACTGGACATGTCCGAAAGGCTTGTTTGCCAGCTCGATGAAGAAGATGGTAAAAGTGGTGTCAGGCGGCATCTTCTCTACGGAAACCGTTACCGTGTCAAAAAGGCTGACGTCAGGATTCCCCTGGACAATCGTCACCACCCCTTTTGCATCAGGATATTTCGCCTTGATGCCGCTGGGGAAAAGCGGGAATTGGATTATGACGCTTGGCGGCTGTGAAGACAGTACCTGGACGGTTGAGGCCAGTTCGTGAGCCTGAATCTTGTCATGCAGTGTTCTGGGCTGAAACGTGTGACTGCGGGGCAGGCGCAGGCCCGCATTGTGCAGACTCGCGGTCACAGGATAAGCGAAGAATGCTGCTGTCATGGCAATCACAAACAGTATGCCGACCAGCAGTGGGCGGCGCAAGCGTGAGTACGAAGTAATACGTCTCATCATCTCTCCTTTGCCTGTACCTGTTGACAGGCCATTCATTCATTTTCACCTGAGATGTGATTGAACTCCTCGTTGTGCAACGAGTTGCCACCAGCATAACAGTTCAGCTTCCTGCTGACATGCGTAACCTTGCGTATTTCTGCGGAGCACAGATCTGGGAACAGGGTGATCAATCTAGCGTGACTTCGTCTAAGAAATGAGTAATGTTACCCATTTCCTTGCTATTCTGGATGATTTATATTTTCCTTTATAAATGGATACATGCTATTGCAAATTGTATTATGGTACCTCAATACGAAGATTTTTTTTGGAAGAAGTTCAATGGCATGGCCTCTAAGTAGGTGGACAGAACGAATGAGAAGCGGGGTCCAGGGGCTGCCGCCCCTGGCGGGGCATGGGGTGTCCCCACTTCCTCCTTTTTCTCAATTCTAAGGTCCACCTGGTTAGAGCAGTTCCAGGGGTGTTGATAAAACATTGGAGTGCAGTAGGTCAACAAGGCAGGAAGAGACCCTAATCTTCCGAATCTCCTGCGTTTTCTGTATAGATAAGGCGTAGCACAGATTGTCATATATCACCTTAGAATGTTCGTGCGTGGAGGTCCTTTATGAGTGAATCATCGTCACTTTCCAGGCTGGCCGGAACGGTACTGGGAAACTATCGCCTGGAGCAATTAATAGAGCGCCACCGCTGGGGACCGGTTTTTCTGGCGAAAGATAAAAAAGGCATGGCCTGTACCGTGCGATTTATCGGCACCCCTACTCCTGAGAAACAGGATGGACCGGTGACAGGTGATCGTATTATATTCCTCGGACGTTTCCAGCAGGAAGCAAATAGAATTGCCACGCTGAATCATCCGCATATCCTGCCCCTACTTGATTATGGAAACTATCAAGGGATACCGTACCTGGTCTATCCCTATACCCGTTTCCCTTCGCTACGCACCCTGCTGGCGCAAAATATACCGACCGATATTGCCTCGGTCGGGCGTTACCTGGATCAGATCGGCTCCACTCTGGAGTATGCGCATGAACATGCTGTGCTGCACCGTAATTTATCAACTCGCTGCATCTACTTGCAGAATAACGGGCAAATGGTGGTGGAAGAGTTCGGGCTGCTCTACATTCATGATCTGAGCAAAGAGAGTGCCAGGCCGGCAGCAGATGTGGGTCGGGCTGGCTATACCTATGATGGAAGCAGTGAGACGAGCGCGCCAGAGCAATTACTCGGCAAACCGATTGATGCTTCTGCCGATGTCTATGCTCTGGGGGTAGTCCTCTATCGCATGCTAGTGGGCAAACCACCCTTTAACGGGAGAACGCCACAAGAGGTAGTACAGCAGCATCTCTACACACAGATGCCGGCCCTTACGAAATACCGTGCCGACCTTCCTCCTGAACTGGACGGCGTTGTGGCCCGCGCGCTGGCAAAAGAGCCAGCGCAGCGCTACCAGCATCCTGCCGCGCTCGTGCGGGCCTACTTTCAGGTTGCCCTGCCCGGTGAAACGCCACGTCTCACTTCGGTTTTCGCCGGCATGCCTCACGCCGGCAAACCACCCGTAGCAGCAGAAGCGCCCGGCTGGAGTGTGCATGTGCCACAGCACACAGCGCATGCCGCTTTCAACCAGCAAATGAGGGAGAATAGGAAGAGTGTCTCGCGCCGCCGCTTTTTTGTGATCGCCGGTGCTGCCGGCGGCGTCATAGTTGTTGCTGCTGCTGTGTTCGGCGGTAATATCCTGAATCGTACAGCGACTGCGAATACTTCAGGGAATGCATCGCCACCTGCTAATAACGGGAATGCCACCATTAAATCGGCGACCCAGCCCCCTCGCACGCAGCCCACAGCGCAAGGTGGGGGTGCCGGTAACAACGCCAGCGTCCTAGCGCGCACGGGCGATGTACCGCTCAACAGTGCGAAAAAATTTGCCATAGCAGGCCAGAAAAATCCTGGCCTGCTGATCCACCTGCCTGATGGCCGCTTCGTTGCCTTTGACTCTACCTGTACCCATCAGGGATGCGTGGTTGATTATAACGCTGGCAATCGCCTGCTGCTCTGCCCCTGCCATGAGGCGGTCTTTGATCCAGCCAGAGATGCTGCTGTTGTCCAGGGACCGGCACCGGCGCCGCTGAAATCAATCAAAATAACCGTTCATCCTGATGGAACAATTACAGGCTGACCTGGAGAAAATACATGGCTGAACAGATCACCTACCTCATTATTGGCAACGGCATCGCCGGCGTTACCGCCGCCGAAATACTGCGCGCTGAAGACGCAGCCGCGACCATCGCCGTCATTGCCGATGATCCTTTCCCGGTCTATTATCGCCCGGCCCTCAAAGACTACCTTGCGGGCCGTGTGCGTGAAGACAAACTCTGGGCCAGACCGTCGAGCTTCTACCAGAACCACAACATCTATTTTTTGCCAGAGCGCGTGGTCAGCATTCAGCCGGGACAGCATTTTGTCCAGCTACACAGCGGCAAAAAAGTCAGTTATCGCAATCTGCTGCTTGCCAGTGGCGCCCGTCCCGCAACTCTCCACTGCCCCGGCCTCGATCTCCAGGGGGTGACAACCCTGCGCACCGTCGCCGACTATCAGGCGGTACAGGAGCAGCTCAAGCAAGTGCGCCGCGTCGTCGTTACCGGCAGTGGGACGCTTGCCCTGGAAACCATCGAGACGCTGCGGCATCGCGGCTACGAGGTCGTTCACCTGATTCGCAAACGCACCCTCTGGTCCGAAGTGCTTGATGCCACCGCTTCCGACCTGGTGCTGCTGCAAGAGCAGCGCGACGGCGTTGATGTGCGCCTGGAAAGTGAGATCGCCGAAGTGATCGGCAGGCATGGCCGCGTCAGTGGAGTCGTCACCTCGCAGGGTGAACGAATTGCCTGTGAGATGGTCATTATCGCTATTGGTATCGAACCCAACATTGACTTTATCAAAGACAGCGGCATTGCCTGTGGACGCGGCGTGCGAGTTGATCGGGCCATGCGCACGAATGCGCCGGACGTCTATGCCGCCGGCGACGTCCTGGAAATTACCGATACGCTCAGCAGGCGCACGCGCGTCCTCGGCCAGTGGTTTCCCGCTATTCAGCAGGCCCGCGCTGCCGCCTATAGTATGCTCGGTGCGCTTGACCTGGATCGCCCTTTCAGTTCCAGCACTTTTTACAATGCCACGTTTTTATACGGCCTCGATTTTGCCTCGGTCGGCCTCACCGGTGAGGCCGCTGCGCGAGGCTACCAGGAGATCACTGCCGATCCCAGACCGCGCACCTATCGTAAAGTGGTACTCAATCAGGGCATCCCTGTCGGCATGCTTTCGCTGGGAGATCGCAAAGGCGCCCTGGCATTCAAACGTGCTATCGACCACCGTGTCAACCTGCTGCCGGTGGCCTCGCGCCTCTTTGCTGATGACTTCAGTCTCGCTGCCTGGCTCGACCAGCAGGGCGTTCCGCCACCCATATTGAGTGTGAGCAGGCTGGATGAAAAAAGAGAGAGCGGAACCGCGAAATCTGCATATGCCGGAAGCGGGACGGGGGCGAGCGATGAAATAGCCGGGACGGATGTCGTGCCTGCCGTTAGAGCAGACAGACCTGCTGAGCGAAAACCTGTTGAGGCTGCTCCCGTAGCTCCTGTAGCTCCCGCAGCGGCTGTGGTGGGAAAAGAGCCACCGCCTGGTGAAACACAGTTTGCTACGACAGAAACCGCCCTGAAACTGTCTCAACCTGCCCAATCGCTGGATGGCGTGCTCGTCCATGAACCTGATCGTGTCACCGGCCTGCATTTTCGTGACCTGCGCCTGAGCAAAACGGATGTCACTGTTGTCGGACGCCAGCCCGGTGTTCACCTGCTCATCGACCAGGGAACAGTTTCGCGGCGCCATGCCGAGATCAGCTACGTGAATGGCCAGTATGTCCTGCGAGATCTCAACAGCACCAACGGCACTTTCGTTAACGACGTTCGCCTGCCGTCTACAAGCACCAGTGTGCTCAAAGCAAACGATCTGGTACGCTTTGGTACGCTGGTCAAATTCCGCTTTGTCTTGCGGCCAGCTACCGGCCAGACATCTGGCAGGCGCCGGTTATCCAGCAGCCCGTCAATGGCCGGCATAGCCAGATCTCAGGCGCTTGCAGTCGAACAGAAGCCGGCTCAGGTGGGGCAGCCAGTGCTCAATCAGGATGGCTCGCTGCTGCTGCCGGGAGCGGCCAATCCCATCCTGGCGCCTGTCGTTGCAACATTTGAACGCTCGCCGGCGCTGGTCGTGCTGAGCGGCCAGCCCTCTTCTGATGGCAGGCGTACTCCACAGGTCTTCCTGCTTCAGCAGGCCAGGCGTATGACGCTTGGCCGCGACAGGCAGAACGATATTATGCTTGCAGACGTTGTTGTTTCGCGCCGCCATGCTGAAATTTTCCCCGGTCCCGAAGGTTTCTACGTCCGCGACCTGGGTAGCAGTAATGGCACAATTGTCAACCAGACCAGCATCAGTAACCCCTATCTCCTCACACATGGCGACCGCATTATGCTGGGTGGCAGCGTCATCTTCTTCATTGACCTGCGCTCAAAGTGGGTGCAGACAGAACGTGTGCAGGCTCAGTCAGCGACACACGCGACACAAGGTATGCAGAGAGATGCTGGTTCCGCTTATGCTTCAAGTATAACAAAGAAAGAACAGGCACCCGCAATATCCGTACAGGCACCAGCCGGGAGCGGAGAACTGAGGCGGGAGCAACCGCTGCGTACTGGCTCACCGCCGGCAGCTCAGCAGGGAACACCTGCTCCGCGCATGGTTATCTGCACGCGCTGCGGTATGGCAAACATGCCTGTCGCGCGTTTCTGCGCCGGGTGCAGCGCGCCGCTCCATGCTGGTATCAGGTAAAGTTCTCATCAAAAAGGGAAAACGATGCAACAATCGGCAAAACAATTTGCTGTGGGGCTGATTCACCGGATAAACGTACGCCCACTCACCGAAGAAGAGGTACGTTTCGAGATAGATATGTGTATCGGCTGCGACCGCTGCATGCGCGCCTGCCCGGTACCGTTGTCAGCGATGGTCAACATCGCCGATCTCAACCGTGCGACCATCTCGGACGAGATCGAGCCGCATGTCGCGCGCTTTGTAGATGAGTGTGTGATGTGTGGTTCGTGCGTCCCCGTCTGCCCGGTTGACAACCACCGTGACCTGCTCCTGCTCTCGCTCAAGCAGCGCCTGGGCATTCCCTGGGATGGCAAGGTGGATATGACGCGCGTGCTCGGCTATCTCCCGCCCGGCTGGAATATCCAGTTGCTGCTGAGTCGCCTGCGCGAGCAGCCGATGTTTAGCGATGCGCAACTTGTGCCTGACAACTACCTGCTGCACTTTGTCGCCACTTCCAAACTGCTCACGCTCCTGCCAGGCTCAGTGGTGCTGCGTGAGGGCGAATTTGGGCGCGAGATCTACTTCATCCTGGAAGGCCGCTTTGAACTCTCTTCACTGGGACCCGATGGCCGCGAGCTGCCAGTGGCGGTGCTCAGGCGCGGCGAGTATATGGGGGAGCACGGGATGCTGACCGGCCAGCAGCGGAACACGACGGCGCGTGCTCAGACCGCTGCGGTCGTGCTGGAAGTGCCGGAGCAGGTTATGCAGCGCCTGATGGAAATAGTGCCAGCAGTTCAGAGCTTCTTCGATAAGTTGCACATCACGCGCTCAATCGAGGCGATTCTCAAACGTCTGGCTCTGTTCCAGGGCATGGCGGGGGTCGATGTCAGGTACCTGGCGGAGCAGGCCCAGGTCAGGCGCTACGAGCGCGATGCGCGGCTTTTTGGTGAGGACGCCAGTTCGCAGCCGGGCCGCGAATCGCTGCATATCCTGCTCGATGGTTTCGTGAAAGTTGCCCGCCGCACGGCTGCCGGTACCGGACGCAATAAAAGCGATGAGCGCATCATCGCCTATCGCCAGAGCGGCGACTACTTCGCCGGCGGACTGGATATGCTCGGCGACCGCCGCGCCGTTACCGTGACCTCAATTACACGTACCACTGTCGCTGAAATCCCGCGCCATGTGCTGCTGGCGCTCTTTGCTCGCTATCCCGAAGTAAAACAGCGATTCTACGAGCGCCTGCAACTCTACCGCGACGCTACCAGGGCTGCCTACAGCGCCGTCTTCGAGCCGTTTGAGATCACACACCAAGCGCAAAAAGAAGAAGTCAATCCCATCTCGGATGCTGAAGCGCGGGCCGGTCTGCACTCGCTCGTTGGCGGTGGTGTCGTCGAAGGCACCGAGGTGCTCGTCATCGACCTCGACAAGTGCATTCATTGTAATGAATGTGAAGAAGCCTGTGCGCGCCGTCACGGCCATTCACGCATGAATCGCAAAGGCATGGTTGTGGGCAACATCAGCATCGCCACTGCCTGCCGGCAATGCCAGGACCCGGTGTGTATGCTGTGCAGCCGCGCCGGTATTGCTCGCTTGCCGAGCGGCGAGGTCTATATCACCGAGAGTTGCATTGGTTGCGGCATCTGTGCCGAACGCTGTCCCTACGATAACATCTCAATCATGACGCTGGATGATGAAGAAGATGCCGCCGCACAGCACTCCTGGGAACGCTTTACCAGCTTTTTCAAAAGAGGCGCCGGTAAAGAACGCGGGCGCAAGTTCCTGCCGATGGCACCCGCTCCCGGACCTCTCAATGTACAGCAACCGCCCGACGCTTTTGGTGAATTGCGCAAAAAAGTAGCGATCAAATGCGACCTCTGCGCCGGCTACGATAATCAAGCCTGCGTCCAGGCCTGTCCGACCGGAGCGGCTATCCGCGTCAATCCGATCACCTTCTTCGGCTCAACCGAAGATATTCTGCGCAAACGCGCGAAGTGAACCAGGAGAGGGAGAACACGATGTCTGTAGCAACAAAAACACCTCAGGCGATTCAGCAAGCGGGGCGCCCACTGCGGCGTATCTGGAACTCGCCGGCCTCGAAGGCAAAATGGTACTGGCTGGCGGGAGCGCTGCTGCTCTTTCTGGCGATTTTCGCCTGGTATCTGATTGCCGTGCGTACACAGCAGGCTCCCGGCCCGTTTGATGATCCGCTGCGCCTTTTTGGCATCATTGCGTTTGTGCTGATCCTGGGAACCGCCGCCTACACGCTGCGCCGCCGCTTCGCGCGCGGGCTGCCGGGCAAAGTGCAGGACTGGCTATGGATGCACACGTGGATTGGCATTACGACTATTCTCCTCGTCCTGCTACACGAGAACTTCATTCGTATCACTCACGATTACTGCCAGAATCTCGGTTGCCTCACCGATGCCTACTGGGCGACCGCTGCACTGATCGCTCTGATTTTTCTTGTTGTGAGTGGTATCGCCGGTCGCCTGATTGATCTGTGGCAGGCTCGTGTCATTGCCCGCGATGCCAGCGCCAACGGCGTAGGGATTGCGAGCGCCCTGGAAGAGCAGATCCTTGAACTGGAATATACGGTCGAGCGGCTCTGTGCCGGCAAATCAGAGCCGTTCAAGCAATACTGTCTTCAGGCTATTGATGCCGGAGCTGCATTCGATGTTTCGGGCCTGCCGGCCCTGCCTGCTGGCGAACAGAGCGATTTCCGGCGTGCCTGTGAGACGCTGAGCCGGCGCGCTCAACTGGTGCAATCTCTTCAACGGCAGCGGCGCGCGCGTTCCATTATTCGTACCTGGCGCACCGCCCATATGGTGTTGGCAAGCATCTCCCTGCTGGTCATCGCCTATCATGCCGCTATGGAGTTACTCGTTAACGTCTTTCATCTTGTCAATGTCGCCGGCAGCTAAAAGGTCCAGGAGGGCTTTGCCCTCCTGGCGGGATTCGCCGAGTCCCTACGCAGTGGAGCGAAGTGTCCCCCGAAAACTCACTTTTCTCAATGTTCTTTAACAGGGAAGCAGAGAAAAAGAAGGAGTGACCTGCTGAAAATACGTAATATTACCCACGTCGCGCTGGTCTCCTGAGTGGTATACTTGGGGACAGCATAGCCGGATTTATTACCTGACTCATCAGTAAGAAAAACATCGAGTATATTGTGGTAGATAGCACTTATGACCGGCAGGGAGAGAGAATTATGGTCTGTCCAAGATGCCAGGCACCGCTGGAACCCGGGGCATTGTTCTGCGGGAATTGCGGCAATCAAGTGGTACCTATCAATGCCTTTGGCGCGACGGTCGTCGAGCCGTCCAGAGAGTCTCCTATCGGACAGGATGCGCGGCGCAATCCTCCGAGCTTCGCGCCGGAGCAAGCTGCCGGCGCGCAGTACCCGCCGTCTTACCAGGCTCAAGATCAACGCTCCTGGTCGCAGTACCCGCCGTCTCATCAGGCCCAGAATCAACAAGCCTGGTCAGTCTCGACACCTCCACAGGTGGCAGGGACCAGGGTTACACCGCACCCCTCTGCCCCTCCTTCCAGACCTCCTCGCCTGGGGAGCAAGCAAATAGTGTCACTCGCCATTGTCCTTGTCCTGGTGGTCGCTATTCTTGCCACCGGGGTGAGCATTCTGTTCAATCTGCGTGCGGGAACAGGTCCGGGAACTGGCGGAGCAAATAACGGGGCGGGGGGGAAAGGCCAGGCCACTGCTGCCACGAGTGGTGCGGCACCCCCTGGAGTTCAGGCGAGCATTTCGTTCAGTGATGCTCAGAATGGGCAAGGGCTGACCAATGCCGTCAAGGTTGTTGCTACCGGCCTCGCGGCTCCGCCTGCGAACTCCCAGTATAACGCCTGGCTTGTAAACGAGTCGGATGAGCATGCCGTCGCACTGGGCAAACTGACGCAGCAGAACAACGCCTATGTGCTCAATGCCACTGCCGGCACCACAAACCTGCTGGGAGCTGGCAATATCGTACTGATCACTCAGGAGCAGGGTGATGCCAGTGTCCCGACCGGCAAACAGGTGCTCGTCGGGAAATTTCCACCTCTGGCATTTGTGCATATCAAACATCTGCTGTTCAGTTTCCCGTCCACGCCGAATAAAATCGGCTTGCTGGTTGGTCTACGCGATCAGGCGCGCCAGCTTAACGCCCAGGCTCTGCTGCTGAAGAATGCTGCTGCTAGCAACAATACCTTTGCCGTTCAGTGTGCCGCGCAGAGTATGCTCAACCTGGTCGAGGGCAAAAACGGGCAGCATACCCGCCAGTTGCCGGGTGATTGTACGGGTCTGAACGTCACTGTACAGAACGACGGGCATGGCCTGCTCGGCAAGAATAGCTATATAGCTGAGTCAGCGGCCCATGCCGGCCTGGCGGCGCAGTCGGCGGATGCCACCGACACCATCAAGATTCACGCCCGGCACGTCGCCATTGCGACCGACAACATAACAAATTGGGTGACAACTATTGATCAGGATGCTCTGACCCTGCTCGGCGGTTCTAGCGATCAAGGGAAAGTGCAGGAGATTGTCACCCTTGCTGATCATACTCTTAATGGGGTCGATCTGGATCACAATGAGACTGTCGATCCTGTACCCGGCGAGGCTGGCACCCTGACTGCCTACATTCACGGCCAGTTCATGGCCCAGCTCACTCTTACACCAGCAAAATAAGATCGAAGCTGTTTGAAAAGCGATCACCAGCATGGAAGTCCAGGGAGCCTTTCATGACGGGAGGAGTGACGGTACTGGCAATCGTCTGGACCTTCGCCTATGTGCGCCGGGTGACCCGTCGCGCAAGAGGTGCATAGACGCGATTATGCTCGCTATACGGCAAGGAAGTTCAGGATGTCTGGAGGAGTCCGGGGAAGTTCTTCCCTGGACTTCCAAAGCGCCTGCTCGCTAATCCAGCAGGCTCACACCTTTGTTTCCGCCTGTTCTTTTGCCGGTTCTCTCTCCTGGGGAGCTGGCTCTGATGGAGTCGCTTGCTGCTCTGCCTGTTCTGCTATTCTCCTCTGTTCGTGTAGCTTTCTCTCGATGGCGCGGATCTCGTTCTCGAAGATGCGCCGCACGATGGCGACGGAGCAGCCGTAGGTCGAGTCCATGCCAAAGTAGGAGAGGCTGCCGGCGCCCAGATTCTTGCTGCGTGTGTAGGGAGTATCAGAGGCGTAGTGCAGGATGCCCAGGTCGTAGGGCAGGCGAGCGACGTTGATATGTTCGCCAGTGGGATAGCGCGTCATGTACTGGTCCTCATAGATTGCGTCCAGGTAGGGACCGCTCTCCATCTCGACAACCGTATAGTTGGCCTGGTAGTAGAAGTCCAGGTACTGGCGGTTTTGCAGGTAGGTGCCTTTGGCTGAGACTGCCTTCTGGTTATCGAGCACCGAGCCATAGATCAGGTAGGGCTGGACATCTTGCGCGGTGAAGCAGTTATCCAGCCAGTAGGTGTTCTGGCTGTGTTCATCAAGTACGGCATTGGAGATCATCACATCGCCAATGCTGCCGTTGAGCGTGGCGGCCTTGCCCAGGATGTAGATGCCGCGAATGTGCGAGACGTTCTCCATGATCTCGCGCATTATACGATAGGCGGCCATCCCTAGCGGGTAGTCGATATTGAGTATGACGGCATCGCTCTGTGCCAGGTAGTCCAGGTGCGGCATGCGGCAGCGATGGTCGATATCCAGGGGTTGTAGCTTTGCCAGCTCGATAATCTGCGCGTCGATCTCCAGGCCGTGCCGCGCGGTGACGTACCAGATGCCCCGTTCCTGATCTTCGCGGATACGATTGCGTACGAACTCTTTGCCGGCGGGCGTGGTGCGTATCCATTCGCGTGCCACAAAGTAGAGGAAGTTTTGCCAGTTGCCTGGCACCAGTCCCTCTTGCAGCTTGCGGCACTCTTCCGCCAGGTAGGGGTCCGGCCCATGTAGCGCAAAATCGACCAGTTCGTCCTCATGCCGTATGACTGCCCCTGACACCAGGTTGACAATGCTGTGGGTATTGCTGGAGACGAAGTAGATCGGTCGATTTTGCAGTCCCAGTTTATTGAGCAGGTCATTGACGGGGACCCACCACTTGTGCGTGGCGCGCACATAGCCAACGTGTGAGCCACCAAGCATACGCAGTGAGAAATTCTTGCGCTGTGTGCCGATGTAGTGCAGGTTCTGCCACAGGTGATCGCCCCAGATCACTTCCAGGCGCTGCCAGTCGTCGGCGGCGATGTGCAGGCGCTCGCGCACAACCTTGCTGATCTCGGCATACACCGGTGAGCGCCGGTCAATCGACGTTTCCAGCAGTTGCATGGTGGTCTGATCGGCGTGGAGCAGGTAGTAGATCTTGTTCCACTCGATCTGAAAGGCGACCAGGACGGGGACGATATCATCCGTATCGCTGATGCTGGCGACATAGGCTGCTAGCGTTTTCTCTCCATCATAGAACCACTTGCGTCGGCGCGCCGGAGCCGTGACTGCCTGCCAGTCTTCGATATTGAAACCCTGCTGCTGGAAAAACTCTTCCGACTGTCCTAGCAAGACCAGTTCGCAATGCTTGATTGCCGCCGGCAAGCGCAGCACGCTGTAGATGAACGCGGACATATCCGGGTAGGGGGAACGCGCATCGGGATGCAGGCTAGAGTTGATGTTGTAGTGTGCCTGCACTAACGCCTTCAAGCTGACTTCCACCGAACTTCTGAGCAACGTGTTATAGGTGCGAATATACATCTCAACATCGCGCTTGCCGGCCTCATGATAGCGTTCGCCGTATTCAAGCGCGGGCGGCATTGTCGCGCGGCGCGCTCTCTGCTCATCCAGTAATTCATCTTCTATCGCCACTTCTCTGGTCCTTTGCCGCTCTATATCCTGTACGCGGTATGCTGGCGGCTCATTGATGTTGTGTACGATCTGTTCGTTGTGGTGTGTATTGTTGTTATCGAAGTGATCACCTGTTTTCTGTTTTCGTGACATAGCGATATACTCTTCTCCGAGGCTTGCCTGTGGTTTTTTGTTGCCTCGGTTCTACTTTCTGCTCCAATTTTCATAGGCTAATGTATGCAAGCATACACCTGCCAAAGAATTTCGTTGTTGCTGCTTCCTCCGTAGGCGCCTCAAGACCGGAGCCTTTCTGGTCTTACCCCGCGTCCACAGCCAAGTTTGCGTCCTCGTCTG
>JADBKA010000351.1 GCA_014896635.1 Ktedonobacteraceae bacterium | reverse complement strand
ACGACACAGCCACTCCCATTCCTCCCCTTCTCCCCAACCACCACAGCGACCCGCGCGAATCGCACTGCCTTTTTACTGCTCACAGGCGAACCCGGCATCGGCAAAACGCGCCTGGCCGAAGAGTTGAGCCTCGAAGCCTATGCTCGTGGTTGGGCCGTTGCCTGGAGCCGCATCTACGAGCAGGAAGGCAACATCCCCTATCATCTCTGGACCGATCTCCTGCGCACACTTTTACAGAATACCTCGACACTTAAAGATCTGCTTACCTCTTCTTCCACGCTGGAAACATCGCCAGAGTCACCCGTATTTCCCTTTAAAGTCGAACGTCTTGGCGTCATCTTGCCAGAATTTACGGCGCACAGCGGGACCGTCGCCCTCTCAGCCGGGACGGCGGTCCCTGTTTTACATGAGCAGGAACGCCTGCACTTATGGGAAGCGACTCTGGGTTTACTGAGCATGCTGAGCCAGATCTATCCACTATTGTTTGTACTTGACGACCTGCACTGGGCCGACGACAGCAGCATCGAACTGCTCACCTATCTCACGCATCATTTTCAGAACCAGCGCATTCTTTTTGTCGGCACCTGCCGCGATGGCGAACTGTCCCGGCCACACAAACTGCGCACGCTGATCACAGACCTGCAACGCGAGCAGACCATCGTGACACTCCCCGTTCAGCCACTGAGCCAGTCTGAGATCGGGACGCTTGTCTCCCATTTGCCGATAGAGAGCGTGGAAAGTATCCAGCAACAGGCGGCGGGCAATCCTTTTTTCGCCGAGGAACTGGCACGCCACGAATCCGGCATGATCTTCCCTGGCGAACACCAACCAGCACAACAACTGCCCGATAATCACAACAGGCAGACGTCTCATAGTAAGCAGGCAGCAAAAACTGAAACAGGTATTCCCCATCCCACCAGCCCATTACCTGAGCCGGTTGCTGCTGTACTCGAACGCCGGCTCAGCAGGTTGAGCGCCGGTTGCCAGGCATTGTTGAGCAGGGCTGCCGTGCTGGGCGGCTCCTTCGAGTTAAACCAGTTGCTGTCAATGGCTGCCGCCTCTGACGAGGAAACGGTGTTCGATCTGCTGGAAGAGGCAATGCAGGCGGGCCTGCTCAGTGAGGAAGACGGCAACCCCCGCATTATCTACCACTTTTTGCACCCCCTGATTATCAATCACCTGTACTCGCGTCTCTCGGCAGCCCGGCGTATGCAGTTACACCGGCGCGCCGCCGAGGCAATCAAGGCGGCCTCACCTTCGTCTCAGCAGGAACAGGCTGCCGCTATCGTCTACCATCTCAGTCGCGGCGGCGGTGACCCTCAGGATATCGCCTTCTATGCCGAACTGGCTGGCAACCGCGCCTACTCCATCGCTGCTTATTCTGAAGCCAGACGCTACTATCTCCAGGCCATTCAGGCGTTGCTCGGCCAGCCTCTCTACAAGCCGGAGCATGCCGACGCACAGAACATCATTCGCAACCTCGATACCCGCTCACTAAGCCAGATCTCCGCCAGCAATCCGCTTTCCCTCTGCCGCATCCTCGAACATATCGCCGAATGCTGCAAGATTCTTGGTAATTTTGAAGAGGCGCGCCTCCTTTACGCCTGTTTGCTCGATCTGCGCTCCAGCCGCTCGTTCCAGCAGTATCTTGCTCAGACAGGAGACTCACGGGAAACTAGCCGACGCCGCGAAGCCCAGGTACAGGCGCTACTCTGGCGCGAAATCGGCCATACCTGGACAAGCATCGGCGAATATACCAGAGCGTACGAATGCTATGAACATGGCCGGCGGGTCATGGAACAGGCAGGAGTGAGCAGCGGCACAGCCTGGGCCTGCCTGCACATGGCCTATGGCGATATGCTCCGCCTGGAAGGTCGCTATCTGGAAGCGCGGCGCTACCTGGAAGAGGCGCTGGCCGAACTGGAGATTGAACTCCATGCCGGTCAGCCGGAACCGACATCCCTGCTGCACAAAGAGCTACAGACGCGCACAGAACGCGCGCTGCTCGGCGATCCGCTGGAAGTCGGCTATGGCTATGAACGCCTGGGGATCGCGGTTGCCAGCAGCGGGCAGTTGAGCAATGCGCTCCAGTATATGCATACCGCCCTGAAGATCTATGAGCAGAGCGAACTGGTTTCAGATATGGCGCGCATTTGCGGCAATCTGGGCGTCGTACATGTGCTGCGCGGCGAGCAGAATGAGGCACGCGCCTTTATGCGCCGTTCATTGGGCCTGGCCGAGCGGACGGGGGATCTGCCCAATCAATCTTTTGTGATGGGCAACCTGGGCGAGGTAGCGCATCGTTCCGGCGACCTGCTTGAAGCCGAAAGCTGGCTCAAGCAGAGCCTGCTGATCGCGGAACACATCAACGACCGCGAACGCCTGAGCATTTATAGCGCCGACCTGGCAGTGACCCAGCAGGATCTGGGAAAAATGCAGGAAGCGAAAGCGAGCGTGCTACGGGCAATCCGTCTGGGGCACGCCGTACGCAACCCGCGCATCATCCGCTATGCTCTCGTCAGACTTGGTGACCTGCGCATTACAGAAGCAGTGCTCGCCTGCCAGTTCCAGCTTCCCGATATTTTCGATTCTCCTTCCACCAGTTCCCCGGCTCTCCCCGACTTGCGCCTGCTCAGGCGTGCGCAGCACATACTTCAGCGCGCCATCACCCTGGAAGGACGTGAAATTGATAATGCTATCGAGGGGAAGCACTTGCTCGCTACGGTGTACTACCTGCGAGGAGAATTTGAGGTTGCGCAGGCCCTGGCACAGCAAACCCTCAAAGCTGCGCAGGAGCAGGAAGCTATTCGCAGCATCGGGCGCATTTATCGCCTGCTTGGTCGTATTTTCGCCGCTCGCCAGAACCACGTGCAGGCCATGTATCACCTGGAACAGGCACGCCAGCTTTTCCTGGAACGCGCACTCTGGCTCGACTACGCCCGCACTTTGCACAGCCTGGGTATCACGCTGTTGCGACGGTATCTGGCCTGGTGCGACAATCAGCAGCGCACGCCACAAACAGAGCCACTGCAAAGCGACGATCAGCTCTACCAGCAGGGACTGGCATACCTGCAAGAAGCCTATGCGATTTTTACTAGAAGTCACGCTGCCCTCGACCTGGCCTGGATCAATCAAACTCTCGCCAGGGTGGAGGCATATTCCGCACAGAAACATCTGAGGAGTTTACCCATATGACCGACCAGAACCTGGATGCGACCACCTTGCAGCAGCAGGCGCGCACTCGCCGCGAAATCGAAAGTGCTATCGGGCAGCTTTTCGCCGCGGAAGACGAGGGACTGCGCTATGCCCTGGCAGCCGGCAGGGAAGCCGGTCTGCCGGCAATTCAGATTTCACCCATCGAGGGAAAATTGCTGCAATTGCTAGCAGCCGCCTGCAATGCCCGCAAGATCCTGGAAATCGGCTCTCTCGCCGGCTACAGCGGCATCTGGCTGGCGCGCGCATTACCGCCTGACGGACGATTGATCACGCTGGAAGTTAACCCGCAACATGCCGGCGTGGTCCGCCGCGCCTTCGAGCACGCCGGCGTCAGCGACCGCGCAGAAGTGCGCGTCGGCAAGGCGCTCGATCTGCTCCCGCAACTGACCGCCGAGGGACCTTTCGATCTCATTTTCATCGACGCAGATAAAGCGCCCTATCCCCATTACCTCGAATGGGCACTGCGGCTCAGCCGTCCCGGCAGCATTATCGTTA
>JADBKA010000031.1 GCA_014896635.1 Ktedonobacteraceae bacterium | reverse complement strand
TTACCACTTCCGTACTCGATCAGCAGACAATCAGGGCCGATAAGAGAGGCTATCTCAGTTCTGTATTGCTGCATAATGCTGAGTTCTATGCGGGTGAGGTAATACTCATCCAACTGGCAAATGCGCTCGAAGAGCTGTGAGCCAGCATCGTCGTAAAAGTATTTGCTCGGCAGCGCCTTCTTTACATTCTGTAATCCTTGCAGCACCTCATCATAAAACGTGGTTCGTCGGGGGGCAAAGTCATAGAGTTTCGGCGGATCTGGCGTCTGATAGTGGATATCACACCTCCTTTGCGAGCCGAATGCCCATGAATTGCCAGCGGGCATTGGCCGGGAAGAAGTTACGATAAGTGGGTCGAATATGTGAAAGGGAAGTTGCGCATGAGCCGCCTCGCAGGACATACTGGTTACACATGAATTTTCCGTTGTACTCCCCGATGGCTCCTGCATCTGGCCGAAAGCCCGGATAGGGAGAGTACGCGCTCTGCGTCCATTCCCACACATCGCCATACATTTGCATCAGTTTTCCACCTGTGCTGGAGACGTTGAGAGGCGCCGGATGGTAGCGTCCCTCCTCAACGAAATTGCCCTCAACAGGCACATCCCGTGCCGCGACCTCCCACTCGGCTTCCGTCGGCAGACGCGCACCGATCCAGCGCGCATAAGCGTCGGCTTCATAGTAGCTGACATGGCAGACCGGCTCTGTCATGTCAATCTCGCGCAACCCTGAGAGCGTCATCTGATACCAGCGGCCATCACGCTGCTCCCAGTAGAGCGGAGCCTGCCACTCTTCCGCACGTACGGTAGCCCAGCCTTCCGAGAGCCACAGCAGAGGATTGCGATAGCCTCCCTCTTCTATAAACCGCAGGTATTCTCCATTCGTCACCAGGCGCGAAGCCAGAGAGAAAGACTGCACAAACTGGCGGTGGCGAGGTCCTTCGTTATCAAAGGCAAAGCCCTCCCCCTCATGTCCGATCCAGTAGATCCCTTCAGGAAAGGAGATCCATTCTATCGAAGGGACAGTTGATGCGTCGGTGCTGACAAGAGAACACGCTTTGTAAGCTGGATAGAGCGGATTGCAGGAGAGCACATGCTTGATATCGGTAAGTATCAGCTCTTGATGCTGTTGCTCATGGTGTAACCCAAGCGTAATAATATATGCTATTTCATTTAAACGCTCCTCATCTATCTTTTCAAGTAGATCAAGTACATGTTCGTCAATGTGTTTTCGGTATTGATAGACTTCCCTGACTGTAGGCCGGGAAATCAGACCGCGTTTAGGGCGGCAGTGCTTTTCCCCAAGCGAGTTGTAGTATGAGTTAAACAGATAAGCATACTGCGGATGCGGAGATCGGTAGTCAGGATATGTCGGGCTGAGAAGAAAAGTTTCAAAGAACCAGCTCACATGTGCTAGATGCCATTTAGCGGGACTGACATCCGGCATGGACTGAATAACGTAGTCTTCAGTAGCAAGCGGTTCACATAACTGTTCGCTGAATCGGCGTACGTTGCGATATCGCCTGATGAAGTCCATTCTGGCAACAGGCTGTACGCCGGACAGTTGTCTCTGAGATTGTGAGAATCGAAAAGCTTCAGCCATAATCGTTCCTCCTGTAGCATCCTTTAACGGCTCACCGGACGTTTCACTCATCCGACCGAGCTATACACATAGCTCTCAGACCACTCTTCCCTCACACTCTCTTTATCGATCAATGTCCCCATATCTACATACCAGAACAACCTCTGCGGGCAAAACTGTAACTTTTCGCGCCCCTCTTTCGTGTCTCTTCCATAGTTACTCATTCAGGAATGCTCCAGCTTATGCCAGGAAAAGCTTTTAATAACAAAACACGAGAGAGGCATACTGTTTCTCTCGTGTTCTATGCCTGATGGATATGTGCAATACATGCGTTTTACAAACACGCTCTGAGCAGCAGCGAGAACCAGGTAATGTAATATTTTTGTGATGCCCGCCAGACCAAACGTGATGAACCTGTGAGAAATACAGGGTATACTTCCCTGGTGGAAGTTAGCCGGAGGAATTCCATAAAGATAAGGGAAAGAGATCCGCTTATTACTATCCAAGTAGGCGGACTTTAGAATCTAGAAAAAGAGGGAAATGGGGACACCCCATGCCCCGCCAGGGGCTGGCGCCCCTGGCCCCCGCTTCTCATTCGTTCTGTCCACCTACTTAGACAGTCCAGATTATCAGGAGAAAGGCAGGGAGCAGCATGGAACTTGACGATTTTCTCCAGCCAGAAGTAGCGGTCGCAGCAGCCGTTGCAGCGGCAATTGCCTCGCCACGCGGGCGCAAAGCCATCCGCCGGGGCCTGGTCTATGGAACAGCGGGAGTGTTGATTGCGGGAGATGCCATTGCCTCTTTCACGCGCAACATTAGTCGCAGCATCCCACAGATGCAGGCCGCTGAGCAGGCATCTGAAGCAGGTCAGGCGACTCATTCCAACAAAAGGCAGAGAAGAATAGAGGTTAAAGGGGATGGGACAGAAGCGAAGTGAGATGCCGGCCAGGTCCGCTGTGGAACGCGCGGAGCGACTGATGGACGACGCGGAGCAATACGTCAGAATTTTTGCTACCCGCAGCAGCCAGCAAATTCAGCAGGCCATTGTCTCTTTCAGAGAAAGGGCCAGGCAGAAAGAGCAACCTGCCGAGCAAGCCGGTTCTCCGCCTGCCGCCTCCGCTGCACCACACGAAGAAAGCGAGCAGCCCGTAATGGAGAGAGCCGAACAACTGACAGGCGATATGGAACAGCGCCTCGCTCAGTGGACTGCTGTTGTCGGGCTGCAAATGCGTCGTGCGGCAGCGCGCGTACGCGAAGAAGCTGAGGATCTCTGGGCCGAAGCTCAGCATCTTCGCCATCGAGGCGGGCAGCAATAGCGGTTTATATTACCACAGCATGTCCACTATGGCGCTCTTTCGTGAAGTCTGGCAATCACAAAAAACTGGTGAAGAGGTCCGCAGGTGACAGGTGAACTGTGTCTCCTCTTCACCGCTCTCGTCATGTAAAAGCATCGGGAGCAGGAGTGCTTATGCGGGATACTATTGCGGAGAAATCAGAGGTTCTTCACGTCATTCCAGGTCGCATACGCATCCATGTAGCGGGATGGTCAGCGCAAGAAAAGCGCGGCCTGGAGAGGCAACTCAGCCAGGTGCCGGGTATCAGCCGCGTGCAGGCCAACCCTCTGACAGGGAACATCCTGATCCATTTCGACCCGGCAGTGACAGATGAACAGGCAATCTTGCAGGCAATAGACACGCTCGACTTCAGCACTCTGAGCGAGCCTGAGACAGGCATAGTTCCACCTCCACCGGCCATCCATGAGAAGCATGGGGGAATTATTCGCGCACGCATTGCTGTACGCGGCCTGGACCGTGACCCTCACCTGGCAGGACGTATCGTCGAGCGTCTTGAGCGCCGTTCTGGTGTGCATGCCAGAGCAAGCGCACTCACCGGACGCATCCTGGTCGAATTTGAGGAAGAGCAGGCTAATCTGGACGATGTGATCGCCGAGATCGCCGGCCTGGAACTGCCGCCTCTGCCCGACGAAGACCGCCCCGATTATCCCCTTGACCCCGCACCATTGCTCCAGAGCGCCGCTCGCACCATTGGCGCCGGCCTGGGCATTGGCTTCTTCGCCATACGGCGCCTGCTTGGCCTCCGCGAACCGCTACCCGGCGCCAATGTCGCTTTCAATATCGCCAGTATCATCAGCATCTTGCAAGGCATTCCCCCCATCCGCTCCGGTCTGCGCAAACTCCTGGGGCGCACCGCCACCGACCTGCTTTTCAGCCTGCCGGGCATAGCCACGCTCACGCTCGCTGAGAGTCCGCTCGGTCTGACCGTCAGTGGCGCAGAAGCATTGCGTCTCTTCACCGAGGTAAAAGCGCGGCAAGATGCCTGGCGCCGCCATGAAGAGCTGGTCAGCAGCGCGCCATCGGCGCAACCTGACGCGATCATCCGCCTGGAGAGCGGTGAGCGCGCGCCCCTGGCCGCGCAGGTGCTGGAAGGCACTGGCACCGCATCTGGACGCGACGGCATGCCGCTTCCAGTTACGCCAGGCAGCATCGTTCCACCCGGAGCGCAGCTACACGGCAGCTCTTTTCTCTTGAAACTCCAGGCCGAACATTCCTTCCAGCCGTTTACGCCAGAGTCAAGACCAGAGCTGGTGACGTCCTCACTCTATCATCATTATCATCGTATCATCAGCTTTTGCTCTCTTGCCTACGCCGGACTGACTGCTCTGCTTACTCGCTCGTTCAGCCAGACACTGGCAGCCATGCTGCTTGTCAGTCCTCGCCCGGCAATAGTCGGCCAGGAACATGCCGATCTTGCCGCAGCCGCTCGCGTTATTCGAGCGGGAGTCACCATCGTAGGAACACGCCCGCAACGCCGTGTTCGCCTGCCTTCCCTGTTGCTGCTGGACGGCATGCGCCTGCTGACAGACCAGCTTGAACTTGCTGAGGTGATACCGTTAGCCAGAGGTGGGGAACTGACCACAAACGAGCTACAGGCGCGCGCTGCAGGCGTAGCTGCGGCAGCAGGCTTCCCCTGGGGGCGAGTGTTCAAGGATTCCAGCGCGCTCCCGGCGACCGAAGGCACATTCGATGGCAAAACTGCCACCGCCCTTTCGCAGGGAGTGCGCTACACTCTCGGTCCCATTGAGGATTGGAGCCAGCTACCCGAAGCCGCGCATTTACGCCTGGCCGTCAATTACCTGCTGGTGCTGCGCAGCGAACAGGAACAAGCCCCGCTGGGCCTGCTCGTCCTGCGTCCACGCCTGGCAGCAGGCGTGGAAGATCTCGTGCGGGTTTGCCAGCGTCATCACGTCGAACTGGCAGTCCTTGCCGGTGGCGATCAGCTTGCAGCGCGGGCGCTGGCACGGAGAACGCAGATCGCTCCTGTCGAGAACGACGATGCTCTCCAGGTTATTCGAGCAAGGCAGCAAGAAGGAAAGACCGTCTTTTTCGTCTCGGACAACGCCTCTGCTTCGGCAGCCTTCTCCACTTGCGATCTCGCTATCGGCCTCACCGACAATCGCAGCCACCTGCCGGCCCGCGCCGATCTCCTGGCGCCCGATCTGATTGCCATTGCAGCAATCATCGAAGCCGGCGCACGACGGGAGAACGTGGCACGCGACTCGGTAGGACTCTCTCTTCTCTCGAATATCGTCGGCGTCCTCTGGGGCATCAGAGGCATGCCGGCACTGAGAGCCGCTTCCCGCGTCCTCTCTATTAGCACCCTGGCAGTGCTTGTCGATGGATGGTTGAGATTGCGAGGCGGGCATCGCATGTTGCCAACCACTGCTCTGTTTACTGATCCCCGGCCCGAACGCTGGGGAGAACAAAGTGTCGAAGAGGTGCTGCGCGCCCTGGACACCACAGAGTATGGTCTGACCGATGTTCAGGCCGCCGAACGCTGTGAGAAAGTGCCTTCGCATGCGCACAGAAACCAGGTATTCGCAACATTGCTGGAACAACTGCGTTCTCCGCTGATTGGCATGCTGGCAGTCGGAGCCGGCTTCTCGCTGCTGCTCGGCTCGGTCGGTGATGTTTTGATCATCGGCGCCACCATCGTGCTCAGCGTTGCCATCAGTACCTGGCAGGAACAGAGGGCGAACCGCGTGGCAGAAACGTTGGAGCGCATGGGAGCGCCTCATGCTCGCGTTCTGCGCAATAACCAGCCGATCACGCTGCCCGCACCAGCAATCGTCCCCGGCGATGTGCTCCTGCTGGCCCCAGGAGATCGTATTGCCGCCGATGCACGCATTATCAGTGCGCAAAACCTGGAAGTAGACGAATCGACTCTGACGGGAGAATCGCTACCGGTTGCCAAAGCCACAGGTGGAAAAACCGCTGCGAACCATATCGTACTTGAAGGCACCGACGTTACCAGCGGAAGCGGACAGGCTGTGGTAATAGCCGTCGGGCAACACACGCGCATGGGCGCTACCAGGGCCGCGCTCGCCGGCGATGAAGATGTGACAGGCTCCCTGGGAACACGTCTGAGCAGCATGTTACGGGTCCTGATACCGCTTTCCGTAGCCAGCGGTGTTCTCGTTATCGCAACCGGCCTGTTCTGGGGTCAGCCATTGACCACGCTGCTCGCCCTGGGAACTACTGTTGCGCTGGCTGCCGTTCCCGAAGGCTTGCCGCTGCTTGCAAAAGTGGGCGAAGCTGGCGTTGCGCGGCGCCTGACCCGCTACCAGGCAGTTGTACGCCGCCTCTCGTCCATCGAAGCACTGGGTCGCGTGGATGTGGCCTGCGCTGACAAAACCGGCACGATGACGCGAGGACGACTCCAGTTGAGCATGGTTGCTAACATCGACCATGAAGCGCTGTTAAACGGCGAGTTGCCAGCAGAGCTGCGTCATGTCCTGCTGGCTGCTGCTTTTGCCAGCCCTTCACCCGATGCCCCAGATGCAGCATCGCACCCGACCGATATGGCCATCATTCAGGGCGCTATTGATGCTGGCATGGAAGAGCAGATCAGGGTCAGGCATGAGGCCGAGCTGCCATTTGATCCCACACGAGCTTTCCATGCCAGCGTCGTACAGGGAATTCTCTATCTTAAAGGCGCGCCTGAAGCACTGCTTCCCCGCTGTCAGTGGGTATGCCGGCATGGCGAAAAACAGCCGCTGAACGAAACCATGCGCAGTGAACTCCTTCAGCACTCTCTCCAGTTCGCCGGCAGAGGACTGCGCATGCTCATGGTAGCTGAGGGAGACGCCACAGCCCCGCTTGACGACCCACAGCAGCTCTGCGTACTCGGCTTCGTTGGCATCAGCGACCCGCTGCGCAGCACCGTGCAGGCTGCCGTGAACCGCTGCCATGATGCCGGTGTGCGTGTGATCATGATTACCGGCGATCATCCTTCAACGGCACGCGCCATCGCACAGGAAGCGGGATTGCTGGACGAAGAAGGCGAGGTTCTGACTGCCAGCGAGATCGCTGAACTTCAGAATAGCGATCTTGACCGGCGGCTGAAGCGGGCCGTGATTATCGCGCGCGCGACCCCCCTGGATAAGCTGCGCATCATCGAAAGCTTGCAGCGGCAGGGCCATACAGTCGCCATGACCGGTGATGGCGTCAATGATGCCCCGGCCCTCAGACTGGCAGACGTGGGCATCGCAATGGGCAGGGGCAGCACCGAGGTCGCGCGCCAGACTGCCGATGTCGTCATCACCGACGACGATTTCTCGACACTGGTCGAGACGTTTGTCGAAGGACGCAGCTTCTGGCGCAATATTCGCCGCGCGCTTGGCCTGCTCCTGGGCGGCAACCTCGGCGAGCTTGGCCTGATCGTCGGGGCCAGCCTGCTCGGCTCAGGCATCCCCTTAACCGCCCGCCAGATCCTTGCGCTCAATGCCATCACCGATATCTTTCCCGCCCTGGCAGTGGCACTACAACAACCTGAGCACCGGAACCTGGCTGATCTACGCCGAGAAGGTATCTCGGCTCTCGGCACGCCACTGCGCAACGAGCTGCTGCGGCGCGCCCTGACCACTTCTCTTCCTTCTTTAGCTGCTTACCTGCTCACACTGAGACAGGGGGGACAGTTCGCGGCTCGCTCTGTCGCTTTTGCCAGCATCATTACTACGCAGCTTGCTCAGACACTCGATATGGGGCGCTCCGAAGGCCACTTTACCTCTTCCGTATCTGCTGCGGTGGCAGGCTCACTGGCAGTGCTCGCTGCCACGTTCGCACTTCCGCCATTGCGCCAGTTCCTGGGCCTGGTTATCCCCTCTCCTGCCGGCTGGCTGCTGATCGCAGGCGCAACAGTGATCTCGCTTTTTTCCAGCCGCTTGCTCGCCGCTCATCTCTCCCCAAAAAGGAGAACATCTGCTTTATCTCAGAAGCATAACCAGCTAATTACATCCACTTAAAAATGATTTAACAATCAAGCGGTAAAATACCACCAGCTAGAGGAGAAAAATCACTACCCATCCAACAGGAGTAGTGACTGAACTCTCATCTTTTCGCACTGATAATGCATTTTGATCATCAAGAAGGATGGAATCATGCTCTGGAATCTGGTGGTAAAAATTCTAACAGGCGTGCTGGTTGATCTGCTGGTCGCGCTGCTGACGAAACTCGTTGTGAGCGCGTGCTCGGCTCTCGCTGCACGCTACCGCGCATCTCAGCAGGTCAGCTTCGCCTGATACCTTTTTTCCGCAACGACCATACTGTCTGTATCCAGGAAAAAAGCAAGGGGAGATTGTTCTCCCCTTGTTGTTATCTGAAAATGGCGCCCGCCACTATCGCCAGGCCAACAAAGAAATTGGTAATAAAATGGGCCACAATCAGCGAGGGCAGGCGCTTTTGCCAGTGGTAGATGAGCGCGGCTCCCGCACCCCAGAAAAAGAAGCACACCAGGTAGCTCAGGCTGCCCACGAGCGAAGGCGCAAACACCGTATGCTGAAGCGCGAAACCCAGCGTTGTGATGAGCATACCGAGCAGTGCGCTCCCGCTCAAAGCAACGAGCCGTGCCTGCACATAGCCGCGATAGTGCATTTCTTCTACTGGTGCATTCACGAGGGGAAAGATGATCATGCTCCAGAGCGCAAGCCAGAGCGGGACCGAGAGCGAGGCGTCGCCGGCAGAAAAGATCTCCGCAAAATGTTTAAACGCATCAGTTCCATAGACAATGAAAGGCACAATCGGAACACTGATGGCAAACGGGATATAGAGCACGATACTCCAGAGCAGACCCAGCAGGATATCTCGCAAGAGGCGCTCACGCCGGAATCCGATGAGATCACGCAGACGTATACCTTCACGTTGTGTGAGCCAGTAAAGCAGCAGCAGGCTCACAAGATTGACAAAGGTGAAGTAAAAGGTGGAAGTAAGAAAGCTCAGTTGATAGGCATAGGGATTTCCCAGAATCGTCAGCACGACAAACGTCAGTAATGCGCCGAGCAAGGCCAGTGGGAAACGGATAAAGGCCATGATGAGGGGCCAGTTCCAACCGATTTTCTTCTCTCCGATGCGTCGCTGAATCTCAGGCAGCACATTGGAAGCTTCTTGAGAGGACGAACTTACGACCGGACGTGCAGATGTACTTGCCATGATGAATCTCCCTTTCTATCATAAAAACGGCGTCTATTTTGTAAGCAAACAAGGAACGGAGCCTTTTTCTTGCTGCCAGGAGCACTATGCTCAAACCGACAATACTCCTGAGCGTGCGCTCAAAAGCCTTGTCTGCTATTTTTCCCTCTCCGCAAAAGGAACGTTTCCTTCCAGGATCTCCTGGAGGGCGGCACAGTGCTCTTTGAATGCCCGCGAACCCATTTCAGTAATCGCAACATACGTTTGCGGCTTCTTTTGCACAAATGTCTTTATGATGATGACGTAGCCGGCCTCCTCCAGCTTTTGCAGATGCGCTCCCAGGTTGCCGTCGGTAAGACCGAGCGTTTTCTTCAGATGATGAAAAGTGACCTGCATCTCTGCTGGCACCGTTGCCAGCATTGCCATGATACGCAAACGTACCGGTTGATGAATGATCTCGTTAAGCTCTGCCATCATTCGTCCGACTCAAAAAGTAGAGGCCGACGCCGATCAAGGGCAGGCCAGCAGAAGTCGCTGCCCATAGCCAGAAATACGCCGGAAGCAGATAGTAACCCATGACCGTCACGACTGTGACGCTTACGCCGAGCACAATAGAGACAGTTTGCCGCAGCCAGATTCCTGCCATAATAGAGCTAAACATCACCGCTGTAATCCAGAGAATGGCAATATGCACAGGCTTGAGCGGGAAGAGAATCAGCCAGAGCAGCACAAAAGAATAGAGGACACCATTGAAGAGACCATACTGTGTGGAGAGAAAAGCCGCTCGCGTCCCCGGAACCAGTCGGAACCGCTTCTGCTGCACGATACCAAGAATAGCCGAGCCGGCCATGCCCGCAAACACCGTCATACTCCATATCCAGACGGTCTGGTGAGGAGCAAACTGGGTGGTGGTAAAACTGATCGTCCAGAGGATACCCCAGAGCACCAGGTAATAGGCCCAGACATGGAGCAGGCTCTGTACCTGCTTTGTCATAGCCTGAATATCGGCAAGCGTGGCCCGCGCCTCCTCAGGAGTAATCTGCATATACTCTCCTCTCATAGAGAACTCTGTACTACAGAGTAGTCTACAATGAAAGTAGAAAATTGTCAAGCAGGGAGAGCGCATCTCAGGAAAAGAGAGAGAAGTGCCAGAAAACTGGCACTTCTGGATCTTCCTGTTTAGCGGTCAGCAGCGCGCCTGGCATGGCGCGGAGTACGGGGCGGAGTTGCCGTTTTCACTTTTTTGCTGGACACGGGACGATGTGATCCATAGGAAGCAGTTCGTGAGGAACGTCTGGGCGAGGCATCTTCCGGCGTATCCCAGATGGGGAGATCTCTGAGCGCACCCTCAGAGGCTTGCCTGCTGCGACGTCCGATGGAGCTTTTCTGCTCCTGTTTCGCTCGTTTAGCGAGGTTGGTAGCAGGATATGCACGGTCCGGTGCCTGGGCAACGGATTTGCGGCGAGCTGATCGTATCTCTCCAGCCTGTGGCTCCTGATCGCGTGGAGCCTGCCGTTTTTTACGGGAAGTGCGCGGCGACGCTGCGGGCTGTTCGTTCTCAATGCTGGCTGGCTCAATGACAACCGGTACAGGTTCCGGTTGCGCTGCCAGGGTCTGGAGGGCCTGAGAGTCGATGGTGAGTTTTTGTACCGCGATCGGCTGGCCCAGGCCGCGAGACATGCGGCGCCACCGAGGCATATCGGCCGGGGAGAGCAGCGTAATCGCTTTGCCCGTATGACCCATGCGGCCAGTGCGACCAATGCGGTGCGTGAAAAGTTCGCTGGATTCGGGCAGTTCGTAGTTGATCACCTGGTGGATGCCTTTGATATCCAGGCCGCGTGCCGCAACGTTAGTGGCGAGCAAGGTCTGGACGTGACCACGTCGGAAGGCAGTAAGCACTTCTTCGCGGGCGCGCTGGCTTTTATCACCGTGTAATGTCGCTACGGCAAAGCCCAGTTTACTCAACTGCATACCCAGTTTCTCGACGCCAAAGCGGGTTTTGCCAAAGATCAGACTGCTCTCTCCCCTTGTCGAGAGAAGGAGCGTGCAGAGGGCATCTATTTTTCTCGCGTGCGGAACCTGGTAGACGATCTGCTCAATGGTACTCAGTTGAGACGATCCGATACTTACCTTAAGCGGATCTTTGAGAAACTTCTCCTGAATTTTCTCAACCCAGGCGGGTATGGTAGCGGAGAAGAGGGCCATCTGGCGCGTCTCAGGAGTAGTGGCAAGGATATCCTCGATAGCGGGAGCGAAGTCGTTATCGAGCATCTGATCGGCTTCATCCAGGATACAGATGCGCAGTCCTGTGAGGGTGAGGCTGCCCCGCTCAAGATGATCCTTAATGCGACCAGGAGTCCCCACAACGATCTGTGCGCCGGAACGCAGAGCAGCAAACTGGCTGCCATAGCCCTGTCCACCCACCAGCAGAGCCGTAGTGAGTCGGCGACTGCGGGCAAACAGGTCAAGAACCGACGCGACCTGAATAGCTAGTTCGCGGGTCGGAACGAGAATAAGGGCCTGAACAGCACGGATCTTTCTGGAGAGCTGTTCAATCAAGGGAATACTATAGGCAAGCGTTTTGCCAGAGCCGGTTGCGGACTGGCCTACCAGATCACGACCGGCCAGCAGTGCCGGGATGGCTTCAAGCTGGATAGGGGTAGGTTCTGTAATGTTCATAGCTGCAAGAACTGCGCGGGTGGCAGCTTGCAGAGGAAAGTCTTGAAATGTTGGCATGGAATATCCTTTCAGTCAACCTGGTACTTCTGGATGAAACGGTCTGGCACGACACAACAAAGAGCTACGCCAGTGGGCGGTGGACCTCCCCCATAGACCGGGCGTTGTGCTAGACCGGCGCCGATCACCGAAAAAGGTACGGCGCATAACAAAGGAACGCCACTTACGGGCGTAATAAAATCCTGCTGGTAAATTGCCGGCAGGGAATATCAGAAGCAGACCGTACGAAGCTACGGGAGCAATGCTACTTACTGATACTGGCTACAAACGTGTTGCACAGAAGAGTGGTCTAGAGAGGATTGCTCAGCGCTCTTTAGCGTCTTTTTGAGGAACAGATTACACAGACTGACTGTTCCATACCTGCAAACCGTCATAACGCTATCATTATACTCCCGTAGGCGCTCGCCGTCAAGTGCAAACAGGAGATTGCTGGTCTCTTCGGTTCACCAATCGAACTTTTCGATCAGGAACGCGCGGCTGTAGTGCAGCAGAACAGGACTGCCGTGCGGGCAGACAGCCGGAGCAGCAGCGTTCGCCAGGGCTTTGAGCAGCGCCGCCTGCTCGCCGGGGCCGAGTTCACGCCCGCGTCGCATGGCAGAGCGGCAAGCCAGGCCGATGAGCAGGTGGTCTTCCCAGTCCGGGCTGTCCTCTGCCGCGATCTCCGCCAGATCTTGCAGGTGAGCCGCGAGTTGCTCGTAGCCCTCGCCGGCGGGGACGGAGCGGATCAGGAAGCTGCGACCGCCGAACCGTTCGCATTCCAGGCCGAGCCCGCGCAGCATCGGCAGGCGCTGTTCGAGCAGGTCAGCCTGGTAACGTTTCATCTCGATCATGACAGGTTCCAGCAGCATATGGGCATCAGCGGCTTCATTCGCCGGCACGCCGGTATAGGTCCGGCGCAGGTGTTCGTAGATGATGCGTTCATGAGCGCGGTGCTGATCGACGAGATACAAGCTCCCATCAGGCGCCTCGGCGAGAATAACCGCCTGCTGTAACTGAGCGAGGGGACGCAGGCGAGCAATAACCTCAGCATTTCCAGGCTCAGCAGAATCGGCGCGGTAGCCGTCTGCCGTCTCCGCGATGTGCAGCCCTCGGCGGCGCGGACCGGGCAGGCGATGCTGTGTCAGCAGCGCGGGACCGGGAAAGCGAACTTCGTTAGGCAACGCCGGACTGCGTTCGAGTACCGCACGCACCGCCTGCGCCAGCGCCGCCGTCACCTCGCCCTCTCGCGTTAATCGCACCTCTGTCTTGGCGGGATGCACATTGGCATCCACCTCTTCAGATGGCACTTCAAGAGAAAGTGCCAGCAGCGGATGCTTGCCTTTTGGCAACAGGTTGCGATATCCCTGTTCCAGAGCATCAAGCAGTGGGCGAGAGTGAACGGGACGACCGTTGACGAAGAGCATGAGATACTGGCGGCTGCTCTGTGCCAGCACACGATTGCCGATATAGCCGTGAATGTTGCAGCAGTCCCTCTCGCTCACATTGATTGGATGCAGCATCTCGTTAAGCGGCAGGTGGTAGAGTTCGGCCAGTGCGCGCGCCAGATCGCCACTACCGCCTGTTTGCAGCAGAGTGCGGTCATCGACGGTAAGCGTGAAACGCACAGCGGGATAGCCTGCGGCATAACGCTGCAAGAGCTGCACGATATAGCTGTTTTCTGTGCGCTCTTTGCGGATAAATTTGAGGCGGGCAGGGACATTGTAGAACAGATCACGCACAGTGATGGTTGTGCCGGGCAGGCGTGCGCGCCGTCCCCGCTCGATCACTGTGCCACCGCGCAGCGTCACGAAGTAAGCAGGTTGCTCCTCGCCCTGTTCCGCAGTTTCAACGGCCCGGCTCAGCAGGTTAACTTCGGCTACTGCCGCAATGCTGGCGAGGGCTTCACCACGAAATACCAGGGTGTGCAGCCGCTCCAGATCTTCATATGTCCTGATTTTGCTGGTGGTGTGGCGCTGGCAGACGTGCTCCAGTTCTTCTGCGGGAATGCCACAGCCATCATCGAAAACGCGCACCAGCAACAGCCCGCCGCCGCGCACTTCCACACGCACATCACGCGCCCCGGCATCCAGCGCGTTCTCCACCAGCTCTTTGACGACCGAGACAGGACGTTCAATGACTTCACCCGCCGCGATGCGTTCAGCCACATCGGCGGGCAATGTCAGCAGCGGCGCACGTCCAGAAGTAGTCAATTGTGGAGCCGGGTACCCTGTCTCAGCTCTGTATGTCGGCTTTGTCATGACCGATGAACTCTTCTTTTTCTCTGCAAGAGGAACAGCAGGTTGAGCGCATCCAGCGGAGTGATCGAGCTGAGATCAATCATCGCCAGGTCGGGTTCTTGCTCTTCCTGTCCTTGCTCCAGACGACAGGCGACCAGCCGGGCCTCTTCGCTCTGCCATTCATAGCGTGCATGCGCTTCAGCAGCCAGTACACCATTGCCTCTGCTGCCGTTCATGCTATACACCCCATCAGCAGGCAGTCCGGGCCGAAGCGGGTGTCCATCAGCCTGCTCGCGCCCCTGTTCCATCTGGCGTAACACGGCCTCGGCTCGCTGCACAACAACGGGCGGCATGCCTGCCAGTTTTGCCACATGCACGCCGTAGCTGCGTCCGGCGCAGCCAGGTATCACGCGATGCAGGAAAATAATCCCGTCGCGTTCGTCGTCGCTGACCGCCATAGTGTAGGTGCGCAAATGCGCGAGTTCGCTGGCCAGTTCTGCCAGTTCGTGGTAGTGCGTGGCGAACAGCGTCCGCGCTCTCACCTCGTTGTGCAGGTATTCGACAACGGCGCGCGCGATAGCCAGCCCATCATAAATACTGGTACCGCGACCGATCTCATCGAGGATCAGCAGGCTATGATGCGTGGCATGATGCAGGATCGAGGCCGTCTCCTCCATTTCGACCATAAACGTGCTTTTTCCTGACGCGATATCGTCCTCGGCACCCACGCGCGTGAAAATGCGATCAACCAGCCCGATGCGGGCAGCGCGCGCCGGCACGAAGCTGCCGATCTGCGCCATGAGCGTGATCAGCGCGACCTGGCGCAAATAGGTCGATTTGCCGGCCATGTTTGGTCCGGTGAGCAGCAGAATACGCTCGCCGTCATCACCCTCAAGCCGTGTATCATTGGGAATAAATGTATCGCCATCAAGAGCAAATTCAACAACTGGATGGCGTCCTCCCTCAATCTCCAGGCGATGTCCCTGTTCCAGCACAGGCCGGGCGTAGCCCTGGTGCGCGGCGACTTCGGCGAGGCTCAGCAGCACATCAACCCTGGCAATCGCTGTTGCTGTGCGCATGATCTGCGGATAATAGACGCTGATCTGGCGCAGCAGATCACTGTAGATGCTGCGTTCCAGTTCTTCGATACGCTCGGTTGCGCTGAGAATACGCGCTTCATGTTCTTTGAGATCCGGCGTGATATAACGCTCGGCATTGGTCAGCGTCTGCTTGCGGATATAGTCGGATGGGATAAGCTGAGCGTTGGCATGCGTGACTTCGATATAATAGCCGGCAACTTTGTTAAAACCGACTTTGAGCGATTTGATGCCGGTACGCTGCCGCTCACGTGCCTCCAGTGTGACCATCCAGCGCCGCGAATCGCGGATAGAGGCAAACAGCTCATCCAGTTCGGCATGGAAGCCGGGGCGAATCATGCGCGTATCGTCCCCCTCGTCGTCTTCCTCGCCAGGACGCATCAGCGCGCGGTCAATCAGGTCAATCATCTGCGGACAGGGATCGAGTTCATCGGCCAGTTCGCATAACAGAGCAGCGTTACAGCCCTGAAGTAACTCGCGCAGGTGCGGCACCACGCCCAGATTATCGCACAGTCCCAGCACTTCGCTGCGCACAGCGGTTCCCTGGCGCACGCGCCCGGCCATGCGCTCCAGATCGCTAAATCGCTGCAAGCACATCGTAAAGCGGCTGCGCAGTGCGGGACTTTCCACCAGCTCCTCGACGCCTGATAGCCGCGCATCCAGTTCGCTCAGGTCCAGCAGAGGTTGCGTGATCGTGCGGCGCAACTGGCGCGCCCCCATCGCTGTAATTGTGCGATCCAGCACGCTGAGCAGGCTGCCCTGCACAGTTCCACTGCGCGCTCCCTGCAACAGTTCCAGGTTGCGCTGCGTATGGGCATCCAGCACCATATAGCTGTCTGTACGATAGGAGCGCAGGCCGGTCAGCAGTGAGAGCAGCGCGCCGTTCATCTTCTCAAGATAGGAGATGATCGCCCCGGCAGCCGCAACGGCCTGAGGAACACGCGCACAGCCATAAGCGTCCAGCGACTGCACGCCAAAATGCTTGCACAACCGCGCCTGCGCGGCATCGTACTGAAAGAAATAGGGGGGGCAGTGCGTGATGGTCACTGACTTTGAGGGGAAACGATACGCTTCCTTTGCCTGCCCCTCGGCCAGGAGACACTCGGCGGGGGCCAGGCGCTGCAATTCGGCATCCAGCGCGACGGGCAATTCTTCGGGGGTAAACCAGGTGACGAGAAATTCACCTGTACTGACATCGACGGCTGCAAGACCGGTGTAAGCGCGTCCCGGCGCGATAGAGACAAGATAGTTATTCTGGCGCGCTGGTAGCAGGTTGGGTTCAGAGAGCGTGCCAGCCGTCAGGATGCGCGTCACGGCCCGCTCCACGACACCCCGGCCCACCTCACCCACCTGGTCACATACAGCAACTTTGTAGCCACGCTGGATCAGCTTGCCCACATAGTTTTCCAACGCATGCAGCGGGATGCCGGCCAGCGGAACACGCTCACTATCCCCGCCATATGAGCGACTGGTCAACACAATCTGCAATTCGCGGGCAGCAATGGCAGCATCCTCATCAAAAGTCTCGTAGAAATCACCAACCTGGTACATCAGGATGGCATCGGGATACTGACTCTTGATCTGCAAATATTGTCTGCGAGCCGGGCTTGACATGGACGACCCACCTCTCCCCACAGGGCAATTCTCTATTCGATAGTTGAACAGGTGTACTTTACCTTATTCTCATAGTTTTGTAAAGGGGAATAACCATCCTGCTAGCAAAAAGCGACAATACTTCCTGTCCTCAACTACGCTTGCTATCCCATTCCAAAAGCACGCCGTAAAAGTGGTAACGGAATCTACCGCACCAGACACCCCCGGAAAAATAAAAAGCATCGAAGCATGCTTTGACGCATGCCTCGATTTCAAAATTGCGACTGGAGAAATTTTTCAACAGAGAAGAAGAACTTCTTCGCCTATAGCTGTATGCCGACCAGGTACCACACGTTATCCATACCGCGCCCGCTGAACTGGCCTGGCTTTTTATCGCCTGTATAGAGGTAGAGCGGATGGCCGTCGTAATGAACCAGGCGGATTCAGAACACAAATCAATTATTGATGAGTGATACGTGGCTTCTATATCATTGTGTTTCGCCTTTAACGATAGACACGCGGGAATTTTACAGGGCTTACAAAGCAGGACCTTTTTCCTGCTAAGACAAGCGCGCCGCTTCTCCCCGGTTAAGTACACATGCTGGCGGACAGGTGATACAATAGCCAGAAAGCAGAGATGAAGGACAACACCATGCCATTCGACGTACAGAAAGCTCGCCAGGACACGCCAGCCTGCACTCATCTCATCCACTTCAATAACGCGGGCGCGTCGCTCATGCCACATCCCGTGCTCGACGCCACTATTGCCCACCTGCAACTCGAAGCCGAGATCGGCGGCTATGAGGCGGCAGGGCAGGCTCACGAAAAAATCGAGCACACCTACGACGCCTTAGCGGCGTTGCTCGGCTGTACACGCGAAGAGATCGCGCTGACCGAGAATGCCACCCGCGCCTGGGATATGGCGTTCTATGCACTTCATTTCCGGCCAGGAGACCGCATCCTGACGGCAATGGCCGAGTACGCCAGCAACTATATCGCCTTTCTCCAGATAGCGCAAAAAACTGGCGCTGTCATTGAGGCTCTGCCAGATGACGAATACGGCCAGGTCTCGCTCGATGCGCTGCGCAAAACAATAGATGAGCGCGTCAAACTCATCGCCATCACCCACGTACCTACCAGCGGCGGACTGGTGAATCCGGCAGCAGAAATCGGCAAGATCGCGCGCGATGCGGGCATCCTCTACCTGCTGGATGCCTGTCAATCGGTGGGACAGATGCCGATTGATGTGAATCGTATCGGCTGCGATATGCTCTCTGCCGCCGGGCGTAAATTCTTGCGCGGGCCGCGCGGCACTGGCTTTCTCTACGTGCGCAAAAGCGTTCTGGAGCGTCTGGAGCCGCCGATGCTCGATCTGCATGCAGCAGAGTGGGTTGCGCGCGACCGCTTCAAGATGCGCGCGGATGCGCGCCGCTTCGAGATCTGGGAGAAGAACGAAGCGGGCATCATCGGCCTGGGGACGGCTGTTGACTACGCTTTATCCTGGGGACTCGACAACATCTGGCGGCACGTCAAAACGCTGGCGTATCAGTTGCGCGCGCGACTGGCCTCGCTTCCAGGCGTCATTGTTCACGACCGGGGGACGGTCCAGTGCGGCATCGTGACCTTTACCGTCGAAGGGGTTGAGCCTGAAGAGATTAAACGAAGGCTCGCACAGCAGCACGTCAATGTCTCAATCTCGGAGCGCAGTAGCACACTCCTTGACCTGGAAGCGCGCGGCATTACCAGCATGGTGCGCGCCTCTGTCCATTACTACAATACTGAAGACGAGATCGAGCGATTCTGCTCGCTGATTGCGGAGATGATGTAAACAGGATGCGATAGCCTGCCGCTTCCCTCTAACAGGCCAGAAGTGAGAATCACTCACCCCGGTTGCCGCAAATCTGCTATAATCAATAACATAGTCAGGCTAAAAGCAGAGACAGTAACCACCTGGAAGGCAAACAGGAGAATCAGCCATGCGTCTACAAGGAAAAACTGTTGGATACTTTGTCGCTCAGGAAGTGGAAGATCTGGAGTTCTGGGTGCCACTCATGCGCCTGCGTGAAGAGGGAGCGCGCGTCATCGTTATCGGCCTCACGACGCAGACGGTACACGGCAAACATGGACTGGAGATGACGCCCGACATCAGCATTGAAGAGGCGCCACCGGCCAGCCAGCTCGATGCGCTGGTCATCCCCGGCGGCTGGGCGCCTGATAAACTGCGCCGTAATCAGGGCGTGCTGCAACTGGTACGCGACATGCACGCTCAGGGAAAGATCATCGCCACCATCTGTCACGGTGGATGGGTGCCAATCTCCGCCGGCATCGTACGAGGACGGAGAGCCACAGGATCAAGCGCCATCAAAGACGATATTACCAATGCAGGCGGCACCTGGGTTGACGAAGCGGCCTTCCGCGACGGCAACCTGGTCTGGGGGCGCGTCGTGGATGACATCCCCGCCTTCTGCCGCGAACTGGTCGCTGCACTGGCTGGATAAAGCAGGTACACCTGCACAACACGGTACTGGCAATAAATTCTCCTCTTGAGGATTTTAGATGCACTGGCATATCCTGTTCAGTACCCCTGAGAGGAGAGAGGGGGCTTTGTTTTATGCACGATTATCTTGATGCTCTGGCCCATCGTGTTCTCATCTACGATGGAGCTATGGGAACCAATATCCAGCGTTATCAACTGACCGCCGAGGATTACGGCGGTCAGGCGACCGAGGGCTGTAACGAATACCTGGTGCTTGTCAAACCAGCAGTGATCGAGGAGATTCATCGCGGCTTCCTGGAAGTTGGCTGCGATGTGCTTGAAACCGACACGTTTACCGGTAGCCGTCTCAAACTCGATGAGTACGGCCTGGGCCACCTGACACACGAGATCAATCTCAGCGCCGCGCGTCTTGCTCGCCGCCTGGCCGATCAGTACAGCACGCCTCAGCAGCCGCGCTTCGTCGCCGGTTCCGTTGGTCCGACTGGCATGCTGCCTTCATCCGATGATCCACTGCTGAGTAACATTACCTATCAGCAACTCGCTGAGGTGTTCCAGGAACAGGCGGCGGCTCTGCTTGAAGGCGGCGTTGATCTGCTGCTGATCGAGACCAGCCAGGATATTCTGGAAGTCCGCGCGGCCATTACGGGTCTGCGCCGCGCCATGCAGCAGGTCGGACGGCACGTTCCCATCCAGGCTCAGGTTTCGCTTGATACCAGCGGGCGCATGCTGCTCGGCACCGATATCGCGGCAGTGATGAATACGCTGGTCGCACTGCGCGTCGATGTGGTTGGCCTGAACTGCTCAACGGGACCGGAGCATATGCGCGAGCCGGTACGCTACCTGGCCGAGAACTGTCCCCTGCCCATCTCGACCATTCCCAACGCGGGCATTCCTCTCAACGTCAACGGCCAGGCGGTCTATCCGATGGAGCCGGAGCCAATGGCAGCGGCCCTGCGCGAGTTCATCACCGAATTCGGTGTCAATGTCATCGGCGGCTGCTGCGGCAGCAGTCATGACCACCTGCGCGCTATCGTCAACGCCTGTCGCAACGCACCTCGCCGCCCGCGCCCTATCGCCGATCACAACCTGAATCAGAAAGACTTCAGTAAGATCATCCCCCCGGTCGTCACCAGCGGCATCCGCGCCACCGCTATGCAGCAAGATCCGCCGCCGCTGCTGGTGGGCGAGCGCGTCAACGCTCAGGGCAGTCGCAAGGCCAAACAGGCGCTGCTGTCCGACGATTACGATACACTGCTGGCAATTGCGCGCGGGCAGGTTGAGAGCGGCGCGCATGTGCTGGACGTGCAGGTTGCACTGACCGAGCGCACCGACGAAGCGGAACAGATGGCGAAAACCGTTAAGAAGCTCGCAATGGGCAGCGAGGCACCGCTCGTCATTGATTCGACCGAAGCCAGCGTGATCAAGGCCGCACTCGAAATCTACCCCGGACGCGCCATCATCAACTCGATCAATATGGAGAACGGACGCCAGCGCATCGACAGTGTGCTACCGCTGGCGCTCGAACACGGGTCAGCCGTCGTGGCCCTGACCATCGACGAGATCGGCATGGGCAAGACGACCGCACGCAAGGTCGAGATTGCGCATAAAATCTACGATATCTGCATCAACGAATACGGCCTGCCCCCCAATGCGCTGATTTTTGACTCGCTGACCTTCCCGGTCACTACGGGACAGGAAGAGCTGCAAACGGCGGCCATCGAGACGATAGAGGCGATCAGGCGCATCAAAGCCGAACTGCCCGGTGTGATGACCATTCTCGGCGTGAGCAACGTCTCCTTCGGTCTGAAGCCGCATGCCCGCGCGGTGCTCAACAGCGTCTTCCTCTACCATGCTGTGAAAGTTGGGCTGGACATGGCTATCGTCAATCCAACGCACATCACGCCTTATGCAGAACTGAATGCCGAACAGCGCCAGCTCGCCGAGGACCTGATTTTCAACCGGCCTGAAGCCCTGCCACGCTACATCGCCTACTTTGAAGAGCATGCCCCGCAGAAAAACGAGAATGCGCAAAAAGTCGATCCGACCGAAGGTATGACCACCGCCGAGCGCATTCACTGGCAGATCCTGCACCGCCGGAAAGAAGGCATTGAGCCGCTGATCGACCAGGTAATCGCCGAACGCTCAGCAACACAACAGAGCACACAGAGCGAAGCAGCGGTCGATGTGCTCAATACAGTGCTGTTGCCGGCCATGAAGGATGTGGGAGATCGCTTTGGCGCCGGCGAACTGATTCTGCCCTTTGTGCTGCAATCGGCAGAGGTGATGAAACGCGCCGTCGCGCACCTGGAACGCTATCTGGAGAAGAAGGAAGGCTACACGAAAGGCAAAGTGGTGCTGGCAACGGTCTTTGGCGATGTCCACGATATCGGCAAAAATCTGGTCAATACCATTCTGAGCAATAACGGCTATACGGTCTACGATCTGGGCAAACAGGTGCCGCTCAATACGATTCTGGACAAGGCCGTTGAGGTACAGGCGGACGCCATTGGCCTCTCGGCACTGCTGGTCAGCACCTCGAAGCAGATGCCGCTCTGTGTCAAAGAACTGTACCGGCGCGGCCTCACATTTCCGGTGATCGTGGGTGGCGCAGCTATCAATCGCTCGTTTGGCCGCCGCATCCTCTTTGTCGATGAGCAGACGCCGGACGCAACTCCCATTCCCTACGATCCCGGCGTGTTCTATGCACGCGATGCCTTCGAGGGCCTTGAGATTGTTGATAAGCTGACCAATGCAGCAGAAGAGCGTGAGGCGTTTGTACAGCGCGTGAAGCAGGAAGCTCTGCACGAACGACAGAAGAAGGCGACAGGCGAGCAACCGACAGTCAGCCGCGAGAACGAGCAACCTTCGGCGAGCATCAAACCGGCATCGTCTATCCCTACGCCGCCTTTCTGGGGTCCGCGCGTGCTGGAGCGCATTGGCCTGGAAGATGTCGTAGAGTGCGCCGATCTCAATACACTCTTCCGTCTGCACTGGGGCGGGAAGGCGCATGGTGAGGAGTTCAATCGCCTGGTGGAGCGCGAGTTTCGCCCGCGTCTCGAACGCATGCTGCGCGAGGCGCGCCAGCAGCGTTACCTGCAACCCAGGGTGATCTACGGCTACTTCCCCTGCCAGTCCAGCGGCAACGAACTGCTCGTCTACGATGTCCAGGCGTACCAGCAGTCCAGGCAGGCTCTGCGCGAGGTGACGCGCTTCCGCTTCCCGCGCCAGCACGAACGCGAACGGCTTTGCCTGGCCGATTACTTCGCTCCTGTACAGAGCGGTAAAGTGGATGTTGTGGCGTTGCAGATTGTGACGATGGGGACGGCAGCCAGCGAAAAGGTGCATCAGTTGCAGCAGGAAGGCGACTACGCGGAAGCGTACTTTGTACATGGGCTTGGCGTGGAACTGGCTGAGGCGCTGGCCGAGTATACCAATCGCTATATTCGCCGCGAACTCGGTCTCGACGAGAGCCGGGGCCGCCGCTATAGCTGGGGCTACGCCGCTATTCCCGACCTGGAAGATCACGCGAAACTCTTCAAGCTGCTGCCCGCCCGTGAGGCTCTGGGTCTCGATCTCACCGAGGCCTACCAGCTCGTGCCTGAGCAGTCAACCGCCGCGCTGGTGGTGCATCATCCACAGGCGGTGTACTTCTCGGTGCGCGCAGCTACCGAAGCGGCGATTGTGTAGCAAGAAGCCGGGATTTGGGAACCTCACCACAATGACCAGGTTATAGTAGGGGTGGCGCCTGGTGGCGCGGACCCTCGCCCGGTCTCCTTGTCGCCCTGGTCTCCACTGCCGCCATGTTATCAGCATCCTTTCGTTGGAGAGCCGGGACTGCGTTTCCCACTCCTCACTATGAAGAGTATCCAGACCACATCCATCGGTTCAAAAATCTGAGGGTTGGCAACAGATTGTATCTATGATAGAATTAAGAACAGGAGAACATATCTGCAACGTAGAGCAGATCAGCACATCTCTCTTTCTGAAGCTCAACAGAGATTGAAATTATTGTGAAGCAGTTTACCTATACATACCACCCATATAGCTGTACCTGTCTCTGCGTTCACAAAGGCTCAGCCCGGTAGCCCCGCCTTTGTGAACGTCCCTTTGTGCGCTCCAGAACCTTCGCCTACAATCTTCGCACGCCTTTGATGCGGGCTGCCATGCCTTCACAGGAATCAGCGCATTTGCTTGAGCAGATTGTGTTTTTTCTAAGAGAATTGCGCGCTTCCTGATTCGTTCCTCCAGTGAAGGACAAGCTTTTTCCAAAGAAGGTCATTCTCCGGTATAATAACTCGTGACCAGAGATGTAAAGGGAGAGGAACCGATGTCAACCGTTTCGCCGAAACCGATCTACCTGTATAATACATTGACACGCAAAAAAGAGCTATTCGAGCCGCTCCACCCGCCACAGGTGGGCATCTATAGCTGCGGCCCGACCGTCTATAAAGATATTCACGTTGGCAACCTGCGTACCTTCATGATGACCGACTGGCTCAGGCGCATGCTTGAATACAACGGCTACCAGGTGTTCCTGGTGCGCAATATCACCGACGTCGGACATCTGTATGTAGCTGATCACGAAGAGAGCGGACAGGACAAAATCGAGCAGGAAGCGCGCAAAACCGGGCGCTCGGCCTACGAGATCGCCGCCTATTACACGGCCCAATACGAGCGCGACTCGGCGGAGGTGAACATTCTCCCTCCTCACCTGAGTCCGAAAGCCACCGATCACATCCCTGAAATGCTCTCCATGACCGAGCAGCTCATCAGGAAAGGGCTGGCCTACGTCAGCGATGGCAATGTCTACTATGATGTGAGCAAATTTCCCGATTATGGCGAACTCTCAGGCAATACCGTCGAGAACCTGCGCACCGGCGGACACGGCCGCTTGCAGATGGAGATTGCCGAGGATAAAGAGGCGCCCGAAGATTTCGCGCTCTGGAAACACGGCGATAAGACACGCCAGATGAACTGGCAGAGTCCCTGGGGTCTGGGCTTCCCCGGCTGGCATATCGAGTGCTCCGCCATGTCCACAAAATACCTCGGCGAGCAGTTCGATATCCATACCGGCGGCATCGACCTGGTATTCCCACACCATGAAGACGAAATCGCACAGAGCCAGGGCGTGACCGGCAAACCGCCGGTTCGCTACTGGGTACACGGCGAATTTCTGGATTTCGGCAGCAGCAAGATGTCGCGCTCGGTCGGCAACGTCGTACTGCTCAGCACGCTCAAAGAGCGCGGCTTCGAGCCGATGGCCTTCCGCTACCTGCTGCTAACAGCCCACTACCGCTCCAAGCTCAGCTTCACTGAGGAAGCCCTGGCCGCAGCACAGAACGGTCTGAACAATCTGCGTGCAGACCTGGCCGAACTGCCGGCATCGCGGGCATCCGACGAGTCACAACAGCAGCAGGCATGGTCAGCCGAGGCCCAGAAATTCCACGACGCCTTCCACGAAGCCATTAACAATGATCTCGAACTGCCGACAGCCCTGGCTATTACACGCGAGGCGGCTCGCTCAAGCAGAATCGAGCCGGCCGAGCGACGCCGCCTGGTGCTCGATTTTGACCGCGTGCTCGGCTTGCGCCTCGATACCGTTGCGCCTAAAGCTCCCGTACAGTTGAGCGATGAGGTGCTTGCACTGGTGCGCCAGCGCGATGCCGCCCGCAAAGCGAAAAACTGGCGCGAGTCCGACCGCCTGCGCGAGCAGCTCAAAGCAATGGGCTTCGAGGTGCGCGATACCGCAAAAGGCACGGAACTGGTAAGATAAGCAGTTCTACGATGACAGAGCAACCCGCCACGATCTTTGTTCACAGGATCGAGCGGGCTGCTCTATTATAAGCTTGTATAACAAGAAAAATACACTATATCCACTCTTGTCGCTCTGACAAAGCTGTGTTATAATGCAGAAAAATTTTTGTTGACCTTAGAAAAGCCTATAAATATTATTTTATCATTTACCAACCAATATCTATCATCCGGTCATTGCTGCTGGCTCCAGGATTCATCGTTCTAGCATTCATCGTCTGGGGTATTGCGCTGTTGCGCAAGTAGCGGATCAGAAGGTAGCTCTTTTAGAGAGGCTGGTCTCGACCGCTTTGAGCGTGTAAACTATGGTATAAATAGACTGGCAGGCCCGGCCATCTGTTATCTACAATAGGACGAGAGCAATACCACCACACCGTTGTGGATCGTTCGCCGCTTTAATCTATGCCTGTTATATAGAGAATCAGGAGATAACAATTTATGAAATCCTGGTGGAAAAAAGCTCTGCTCGCACTGGCGGGTATCGCGGGTATTGCCGGCGGAGCCTATTATCTCGTGACTCGCCGTCCGCTGCCGAAAACGCAGGGGAAGTTGTGCCTCGACGGACTGCATGAGCCGGTCGAAATCATTACCGACCGCTACGGCGTCCCGCATATCTATGCCCAGAATGAGGACGATCTCTATTTCGCTCAGGGCTACGTCCACGCCCAGGAACGACTCTGGCAAATGGAGTTCAACCGCCGCCTCTGTGCCGGGCGGCTTGCCGAACTCTTCGGTCCGGTTGCGCTCGAAACAGATCGCTTCTGCCGCCGTCTCGGCCTGCATCGCGCCGCCGCCGAAGAAGTCTCACACCTTTCAGCCCATAGCCGGCGCGTGCTCAGAGCCTACACACGCGGCGTCAACACCTTCATCGAACAGAACTCCTCGCGCCTGCCTGTCGAGTTCACACTGCTGCGCTGCAAGCCGGAATTGTGGAGTCCTGCCGACACGATTCAGTGGGCGAAAATGATGGGTTGGAATCTCGGTGGCAACTGGGAGACGGAGGTGATCCGCGCTCATCTGATAGCAAAGCTCGGATCTGAGCGGGCGAAGCAACTGGAAGCCGGCTACGATCCACGCCATCCCCTGATCATTCCTCCCGGCGTTGCCTATCGCGGCGTCAATCTCGGCCTGCTGGAGCAGTATGAGCAGATCAAGGAACTCAGCGGATTTGGCGTGCAGGGCGGCAGTAACAACTGGGTCGTCGATGGCACAATGACGGCTACCGGAGCGCCTATCCTTTGCAACGATCCGCACCTGGGACAGGCTGCGCCTTCAATCTGGTTTGAATGCCATCTCGTCGCCGGCGATATCGACGTCACTGGCGCCAGCTTCCCCGGCTGTCCCGGCGTGATCATCGGACACAACCAGCACATCGCCTGGGGCGTCACCAACGCCATCTCCGATGTAGAAGATCTCTATATCGAAAAGTTCAATCCGCAGAACCCTCGCCAGTACGAATATCAGGGCCAATGGGAAGAGGCGCGCATCATCTGCGAAGAGATCAGGGTCAAGGGAAAGAAGGAACCGGTCATCGAAGAGGTACGCATCACGCGGCACGGTCCCATTCTCACCAGCATGCCACCTCTGAACGCCAACAATACAGGCAACAACGGCAGTGAAGCGCAGGAGTTGCCCCTGGCTTTGCGCTGGACCGGCCTGGAATCAGGTCGCATCATCTCATCGGTACTCAAGCTGAACCTCGCCACGAACTGGGATGAATTCCTGGAAGCGTTACGCGACTGGGATGTACCGGCACAGAACTTCGTCTATGCCGACCGCGAGGGCAACATTGGCTATATCATGGCCGGAGCCATCCCCATACGCGCAAAAGGCCAGGCGATTTTGCCGATGCCCGGCTGGACCGGCGAGCACGAATGGACAGGATACATCCCGTTTGAAGAGCTGCCGCAAATTCTGAACCCACCGCAGCACTTTATCGTCACCGCCAACAACCGCGTCGTGGACGACTCCTATCCCTACTACATCACACACGAATGGCTCAACGGCTACCGCGCTCAGCGTATCCGCGACCTGCTGCTCAGCAAAGACAAATTAACGATGGCCGACATGGCAGCCATACAGGCCGACTATTACTCTATCCCGGCCAGCGAGATTGTGCCACACGTAGTAAAACTACAGGGCAACAGCGCACTGGAAAAAGCTGCCCTCGACATGCTACGCACCTGGGACTATGTGCTTGCCTCCGACAGCGTTGGCGCCGCCATTCATATAACGCTGCTGCAAAAGCTGGAGCGCATTATGCTCGAAGCTGTACTTGGTGACGACGAAGCGCTGCTCCAGCGCTATCTCGGCGTCGGCTCGACCCTGCTCGCCGTCTTCAATGGTTATGCCAGCCGCAGCCGGCCACTGCTGATCCGCCTGCTCAATGAGCACGACGATAGCTGGTTTGCAAACTCAGCGGTCCCCAATGGACCTACTACCTGGGATGAAGCACTGACAAGAGCGTTGAGCGCCGCCGTAGAGGACTTGCGCGAGAAGCTGGGTGACGATATCTCGCGCTGGCAATACGGTAAAATCCATACCATCACCTTCGGACACGTACTCGGCATCATCAAGCCGCTCTCCCGCTTCTTCAATCGCGGTCCCTTCGCGGTCGGTGGCGATGTTGACACGCCGAATATGGGATCAGTGCTGCCAACCAGGCCACATGAAGTGATCACGGTCCCATCCTATCGCCAGATCATCAACCTGGCGGATATGAACGCATCGCTCTCCGGCCACGCTCCCGGCCAGTCGGGACATCCTGCGAGCAAACACTATGATGACTTCATCAAAATGTGGCTCGCCGTCGAGCACCATCCTATGCTTGTCAAACGCGAAGAGATCGAGGCCAGCGCCGAAGGAACATTGCGCCTTCTCCCGCGCCTACCTTAGGGCCTGGCAACTGTTTATAGCTTAGAGCTACTCTCCGGCATAAACTGTCGAGGAGTAGCTTGCAGCGAGTAGCTCATACCGGCAGGTTCTTGACAATCAGCCTCTTCGTCTGGAAGAATCTCGACAGGAAACATGATATAATCATGCTATCGCAGGATTTTTGCGTGCGCGATGCGCGCCTGCGCAGGTTGAAGGCGCTAAGAAGAAACGGCTTCCTAACCAGAGGAAAGGTCAGGCGCTCCATGACAACGGAGAGGACATATGAGGCTCAGTCAGCGCCGGCAAAAAGACAGGCGCAGCACAATGATGATCGTATCAGTTGTAGTGTGGGCATCATGGCCTATAACGAGGAAGCCAATATCGCCCGCACAATCCACGCCATACTCAAACAGCGAGAAACATCTATACGCATTGAAGAGGTAATCGTCGTTGCCAGCGGCTGCACAGATCGCACCGTGCCAATTGTCGAGGAGATTGCACTCCAGGAGCCACGAGTGCGCCTGCACGTACAGGAGAAACGCGAAGGGAAAGCTTCAGCCATCAATCTTTTCCTCAAACAGGCAATCAGCCAGATTGTTGTATTAACTGGAGCGGATGTCCTTCCTGATGCCTCTGCACTGGAGCACCTGTGTGCCCCCTTTAAAAATTCTGAGGTTGGAATGGTCGGGGGACGTCCTGTGCCTGTCAATGATCCCGCGACTTTTATGGGACATGCCGTACACCTGCTCTGGCGCCTGCATGACCGCCTGGCCCGCGTCCAGCCGAAACTCGGCGAGGTGATAGCCTTCAAAAACGTCATTTCAGGCATACCATCTGATAGCCCGGTCGATGAAATATCCATCCAGGCACTCATTTCACAACTCGGTTACCGCATAATCTACGAGCCTGCCTGCATTGTCTATAACAAAGGACCCCTCACTGTGCGAGACTTCCTCAGGCAGCGCCGCCGCATCTACGCAGGTCACTTGCAGATATGCGATCAGCAAAACTACCAGGCCCCGACTATGAAGGCCGGCCCTATCATTCACCAGGTGCTTGCCGACCGCAGTTTCGCCATGCGTACCTTTGTACGAACCATATGGACGCTCGGCACAATCCTGCTCGAAGGATTGGCACGCCTACAAGGCTACTACGATTACCTGCGTAAACGCAAGCATCACATCTGGCAGATGGTGGAATCGACAAAAGATCTGGAAGTCGGCAGCCAGCGCCTGCAACGTGTTGGCAAGGCGATGAGTGTTATCGTTTTTCGCTTCTTACTTGAAAATATCGAAGAGGACATCCTTGCACATGAGCACGAGGACCGCGAGGTAACAGAGGTGGTGCGCAAGCTCTTACCGCTGCTGCGAAGCCGGCTAGGCAAAGGAAGCAAACTCTCGCTCTCGATCAGCGGACCAGGCATCATGACCGCTGCCCTGCGGGCCGGGCAGCCTGAAGCCGAGCAGTTCGCCAAGAGTGTGCAAGAGATTGTGCAGGCAACACCCATGCGCATCGGTATGCGCGGGCGCGAGGTCAAAGTAATGGTAGCATATAGTTCACTGACCTTTGCTTTTGGGCCGGAGAATAGAAGCCCGATGGTGACAGGCCCGCTCATGCAGGAGACGTTGACGGCTGCACAAATGAGAGGTGAAGGAAATAGATAAACAGGAGGGTAAGACCCTCCCCGGACCACCTTTTCAGGATAAAGTATACAGAAATACCTGTACACTTTATCCTGAAATTCTTTTACCTCTTGACGAACTAACATAATTGATCAATAATATCAACAATGGTAAGAGCGTTTTACCATTGCTACCTGTTCTGTCAAAGCAGGTCAGAGGGCAGCTTGCTTGCGGTAGTTTATCTATTTCACACACTTAAGGAGGCATAAATGGCAGGAGACAATGGCTACAAACATTCCGAGGCGCTGGTAGATGCCGATTGGGTACAGGCTCACCTCAACGATCCAAATGTGCGTCTGATCGAAGTGGATGTTGACACGAAGGCTTATGAGCAGGGGCATATTCCCGGCGCTGTTGGTTTTAACTGGCAGAAGCAGTTACAGGACCAGTTAGTGCGTGCGCCTCTCAGCAAAGAGCAACTTGAAGAGCTATTGAGCCAGGCCGGCGTTAACAATGATACCACGATTGTGCTGTATGGCGATAACAATAACTGGTTCGCCGCCTGGGCACTCTGGATTCTCAAATATTATGGACATAAAGATGTCCGCCTGCTCAATGGTGGTCGCATCAAGTGGCTGGCTGATAAACGAGAAATCACGACGGAGGTTCCCAGCTACCCCCGTACAAACTACAAAGCTGAAGAACCACATAGTGATATTCGTGCGCTGCGCGACCAGGTTCTGGCATCCCTGGGCAGCCAGGAACTGGCCCTGGTCGATGTACGCTCACCAGCCGAGTACAGTGGAGAACTGCTGGCACCGGCCAACCTGCCCCAGGAAGGGGCACAGCGTGGTGGGCATATTCCCGGAGCGAAAAATATCCCCTGGGCCTCGGCAGTACGCGAAGATGGCACGTTCAAATCCGCCGACGAATTACGCGCTCTCTATACAAGCAAAGGCGTCACCCCCGACAAAGAGGTGATTGCTTA
>JADBKA010000030.1 GCA_014896635.1 Ktedonobacteraceae bacterium | reverse complement strand
CCAGAATCAGCGTGACGCGGAGCGGGGACGGGCACTGGCGAATTTGCTCTGGTGGGTGATTCATGATGGCCAGCAGTATGCCCCTACTCTGAGTTATGTACCGCTGCCAGCAAACATTGTGCAGAGAGACGAAGAGCAGATCAAGAAGATGATGTGTGGTGGCAGCCCATGCTATAAAGGCTAACGGCTTTTGCCTGCGGATGAGAGGGCAACCAGCAGACTGCTCTTACCTCTGTACGGTTGCCCTTCTCCTGTGATGGGTTGATGGAAAGTGTTGCTTTTTCAGAGGAAGTTGTGTGTGGCAATGGTGCGGCAAGGTAGCTGGATATGACTGAAGAAAAGGATATGGAATGTCACTGCGAATTTCGACGGCGTTAAGCACGTTGCAGCGGCGAAGAGAGGTCTGGCAGGCGCGCGCGCGCTTGCTCATTCGGCGACCGGGCGATCTCTTCTTTCGCTTTTTGACACTACTAGCAGTATTTACCGTTTTACTGCTTGTTCTGGGTATTGTGCTGGTATTGCTGATCAATTCCTGGCCGACTATTCAGGTTTTTGGTCTGCGTTTTCTTAGCAACGAGGCATTTGACCCGATTCATAATACGTATGGCGTGCGCCCGGCGATCTTCGGCACGCTGGTCACATCGGCCTTCGCACTCATTTTTGCCTTGCCGCTAGGGATAGGCACGGCACTGTTTCTCGTCGAGTTTTGTCCGAGGGTGCTGCGAGCGCCATTGTCCTTTCTGGTTGATGCGCTGGCTGCTATTCCCAGTATTGTGATCGGGCTGTGGGGGTTTCTGGCGTTCGCGCCCTGGTTGCAGAAGGTGGGCGAACCCTGGTTACAGCAACATCTGGGCTTTTTGCCTTTTTTCCAGGGAACGCCTCGTGGTCTGGGCTTGCTCGCTGCTGGTTGTCTTCTCACTGTGATGATTCTGCCGATTATCACCTCTATCAGTCGTGAGGTGATCGCGGTGGTGCCGCAGGAGCAGCGGGAAGGATTGCTGGCATTGGGGGTGACCAGGTGGGAGGTGATTCGCCATGTTGTTTTTCCGTTTGGCCGTGTTGGTTTTACTGGCGGGGTAATTCTTGCGCTTGGCCGGGCGCTGGGTGAGACTATCGCCGTCACGCTGGTCATTGGCAACCAGGCAGCCCCCCCCAGTGCCAGTCTTTTCAATACTGGGTATTCGCTGGCAAGTGTCATTGCGAATCAGTTTGGGGAGGCGACGCCTGGCCTGTTTATCTCTGCTGTGCTGGAAGCCGGTTTTTTGCTCCTGCTGATTACTTTGCTCACCAATATTGCAGCGCGTCTACTTATTGCGCGCCTGGGGGAGCAGCGTGTACGTGGAGGTTTCGTATGAAAGCTGCTACGGCGAATCCTTTTCAGCCGGCCTTCGGCAGGCGCGAGTTGCGCCGGCGTGTAATGACCATACTGACTGTTGTCCTGACGGGTCTCTTTGCCTGCCTGGCTATTGCGTTTCTTATCTACCTGATCTGGTATGTGGCTCAGCAGGGGATACAGTTTCTCAACATTGACTTCTTCACCCTGCCGCCGTCTCCTATCGGAGATGTAGGAGGGGGAGTTGTCACAGCGATTGTCGGCTCACTGTTGATTGTGGGGCTGGCTTCGCTGATCGGGGTTCCGCTTGGACTGTTGACGGGGATTTACCTGGCTGAATTTGGGCGCGGGCCGCTGGCCTCGGCGCTGCGTTTTCTGGTAGATATGCTGGCCGGTATTCCCACGATCATCTTTGGTCTCTTTATCTGGATTCTGGTGGTGGTGCCTTTGCATACGTTCTCAGGTCTCGCCGGGGGACTGGCGCTTGCCATCATCATGATCCCGACAGTGACGCGCACGACGGAGGAGGTGCTACGCCTGGTGCCGCAGGAACTGCGGGAAGCCTCGGCTGCTCTGGGGGCGACGACATCGCGCACGATTGTGCGGGTGGTGGTGCCTGCGGCGAGCAGCGGGATTGTGACCGGCATTTTCCTGGCGATAGCACGGGTGGCCGGAGAGACCGCGCCGCTGCTGATGACCGCCTTTGGCAGTCCGTTCTTCAATACCGATCTGAGCCGTCCGATGGATGCGCTACCACTGCGTGTGTTCACATTTACGCTCAGTCCTTATGAACCTCAGATTCATCAGGCGTATGCTGGCTCGTTTGTCCTGCTCTGTCTAGTTATTCTGGCCTCACTGGCGATTCGCTGGGCGACCGGAGGTTTCAGGCATCGCTAAGGAGCGGCAATGGGGGATGAGATCAGAGATGTTTCTGGCAGGTGTGGGGCCTGACCGGTAGAGCGTAGAGGAGCAAAGTATGTTTGTACAGGCGCAGTCTCTCAATGCCTGGTATGCTGCCAAGCAGGCACTCTTCGATGTGACGCTTGCGTTTGAGCCGCATTCGGTCACAGCGTTAATAGGCCCATCAGGCTGTGGGAAATCGACGTTTATTCGTTGCCTCAACCGTATGCACGAGGTGCTGCCGCATGCCCGTGTTTCGGGGACAATTCTGGCCGATGGTGTGAATATCTATGATCGCCGGATTCTTCCTCAGCATGTCAGGCGGCAGATCGGCATGGTGTTTCAGCGGCCCAATCCTCAGCCGTTTCGCAGCATTTTTGACAATATCGCTATCGGTCCTCGTCTGAATGAGGGTATGCGAGAGGCACAGGTGCGAGAAATCGTCGAACGCAGCCTCCGGCAGGCGGCGTTATGGGAAGAAGTGAAGGATCGTTTGAAAGCGCCGGCCAGTGTTCTCTCTGGAGGGCAGCAGCAGCGACTGTGTATTGCCCGCGCCATTGCTAACCAGCCACAGGTGCTGCTCATGGATGAGCCATGCTCGGCGCTCGATCCCATCTCAACGCTGCAAATCGAGGAGCTAATCCGCGAACTCAAGCAATCGTATACGATCATTCTCGTGACGCACAACATGCAGCAGGCCAGCCGTGTTGCGGACCGCACGGCCTTCTTTCTGCTAGGCAGGCTGATTGAAGAAGGTGAAACTTCTGAGCTGTTCTCGCATCCTCAGAAGCAGGAAACCGAGCAGTATATCAGCGGACGTTTTGGCTAAAGGTATAAAAGTTGATAATGAAGAACGGAAATCGCAGCTAGCGGGACTGCAATGACTGTGTGGTCTCCGGCAGGAGCGAGGAGCAAGGTGCTATGAGTAATTCGGCAAATACAGCAAGGAGTACAGAAGAACTGATGCCGGCGGGCGCAAATATTCTCTCACGGAAAGTAGCGCGCAGCGGGCATATCTCGTATGAGGGCCGCCCCTACTTTATCAGTAAAACGCTTGCCGGGCGCTATATCCGGTTGATCGTGCTGGCAGATCGGCTGATTGTCGATGCCACAATCCCGCTGCATAAAGAGTATCCGCTAGTCTAGGTGATTAGAGGCATTTAGGTATTTCGCATGTAAGCTGGCAGTGTTTGCCTGAAGGAGCTAGCTATGGCGCAGACGATTCTGGTGGTGGACGATGATGCGGCCCTGCGAGATGCGATTGCCTGCAACCTGGAGCGGATCGGGTATGTGGTGCTCAAAGCTGCCGATGGAGCCGCCGCGCTCGACATTGCACGTCGTGAGAAGCTGAGCTTGATTCTGCTGGATATTATGCTGCCAGATATTGATGGCCTGGAAGTATGCCGCCGCTTGCGCCGTGCAGCGGCTACTGCAACGATTCCCATTCTGATGCTCACAGCCAGAGGGGAAGAGATCGATAAGGTGATCGGCCTGGAAGTCGGGGCCGATGACTACGTCACCAAGCCTTTTGGGCGCCGTGAGTTACTCTCGCGTGTGCGTGCGCTGCTGCGCCGGGCTGAACGCAGTTCCTCTCTGAAGTCCCCATTTGCTGAAGTGCAGGATAGGGAGAAAACGCCTGCACCTCGTGAACTCACGGTGGGTCCACTGCGCATTGACCTGGCAGGACGTCGTGTCTACATTCGCGGCGAGGTGCTGGATCTCCAGCCCAAACAGTTTGATCTGCTGGTCTATTTTGTGCGTCATCAGGGGACAGTGATCACGCGCGAGCAACTGCTGCTCCGTGTCTGGGGCTATGAGTACACGGGCGATACGAGAACCGTCGATGTCCATGTTCGCTGGCTACGCGAGAAACTGGAGGAAGATCCGGCGAATCCGCAACTGCTCCAGACTGTACGCGGCGTTGGCTATGTGCTACGCTGGTCCTGAGCAGAGCGGAGGATGAAGAGCGAGTGCGTTCACTCCGCTCTTCTGCTAGAAGGAAGAGAAACTGCCCGGCTGCTCCTGCCTGTTCTGTTGATGACCCTGGACTCACGTGGTCCAGGGCTTGCTTTTTCTTTTTTTCTCAGGTATATTTAAAACAAAGAAATTTGTTTCAAAATATTTTGGAGAAAAATTATGGACGCGGCTCTTCTGACGATGCGATCACCGGAATTTTTCAAGCTGCTAGCTCATGATATCCGCTGGACTATGCTCACACTGCTTGCACGCAGCGATTACAACGGTCAGGAACTGGTGCGCGCGCTCAGGCTGCCGCCAAACCTGGTTTCTTACCATCTGCGCTTGCTGGCGGAGCAACACCTGGTGACAGAGCGACGCAATAGTGCGGATGAGCGTTCTTTCTATTATAGCCTCGATATTGACCTGTTGCGCACACTCTACATTTCCTCTGGCGAATCTCTCCATCCATTACTGGCTGCAAAAGAAACAGAAGACGCAATGTTACAGGAGCGACTCTCTCATCTTCCCGGTACACCTGTGCGTGTGCTTTTTCTCTGCACGCATAATAGCGCCCGTTCGCAAATGGCTGAAGGGATCATGCGGCATTTGAGTGGTGGGCGCATCGAGGTAACGAGTGCCGGTAGCCAGCCGACGGAGTTGCACCCGCTGGCAGTGCGCGCCTGCCTCTCACAGGGGATTGATATTAGTGGGCAGCGCCCCAGGCATGTGAATGATCTTATGAACCAGAACTTTGATTATGTTATCACTGTCTGTGACCGCGTGCGTGAGGTGTGTCCTGCCTATCCCGGCGATCCCGAATGCAGCCACTGGAGCTTTCCCGACCCGGCGGAGACGAAGGGAACAGAAGAAGAGCGATACCGCGCTTTTGAGCAGGTTGCTCTGCAACTCAGGACGCGCATACGTTATCTGTTGCGCATGATTGAACAAAAGTACGCTCATGCTCATTGAGTCAGATCGACAACCTGCACGTTTTATGAAAGTACACAATTGCTGATGACCGGCTATGCATAAGAGAGGAGAGATCAGTAGATACTATGAGAGAGCAACAGACGCTTATGTCACCAATCCTGCTTGCGGTTGGTGACGAAGCACTGCGAAATACACTTGCGGGCCACTTGCAAAGGGAGGGGTATGTACTGCTGACGGCGGCAGAGGGAGAAACGGCGCTGCGGCTTGCGCAGCAGAATCCCCCGATGCTGGTATTGCTAGATCGTACGCTGCCACCGCTGGATGGGCTGGAACTATGCCGCCTGCTGCGCACGTATAACGAGACCGCATGGCTGCCTATCATGATGATCGCTATGCATGAGGACGAGACCGATGCTGTTGTCGGGCTGGAGGTGGGGGCCGATGATTACCTGATCTGGCCGTGTCGCTGGTATCTGCTGCGCGCACGCATTCGTGCCCTTCTGCGCAGGAGCAGATATATACCGGACCAGTCAGATCTCGGGTATGAGAAAGCGCCAGCGTCGCAGCAGGAGCACAAGGGGGAGCAAATTGTACGCGGCGACATCTGTATCGATCCAGCCGGGCGTGTGGTCATGCACCGTGAACAGCGCATTGCGCTCTCTGCACGTCTCTTTGATCTGCTAGTCTATTTTGCCTGCCACGAAGGTGTTGTCATTTCACGCCGGCAACTGATGGAGCAGGTGCAGCAGGATGAAGAAGCGGATGAGCGCCTGGTCGATGTATATGTTCACTGGCTGCGTGAAAAGCTAGAACATGATCTCGCTCATCCCCGGCATATACAGACTGTCAGAGGCGTCGGCTATCGCTTTCACAGCGAGTAAGCATAACATGCTTCTTCCGCCCTACTCTCCATACGGTACCCAGATATTCTTTACCTGTGTGGCCTCGCGCAGAAACTCTTCTCCCTCTCCCTGAAGAGGATCGAGCCAGTTGCGTGTACGACCGTAGCTGACCCAGGTGCGCTTCATGTTGCCAGCAGAGGCGAACTCAACCATCCTGGACCCTTCAGCCGTCCCGAAATACCACATAGCATCGACATCATCGTGTTCGGCCAGCACTTTGCTCAAAGCGTCGCGCTCGCCGGTGACGATGTTGACGACGCCCGCCGGTACATCCGAAGTTTCCAGCGCCTGGTAGAGGTCGGTAGCGCTGAGTGGGGCCTGCGGCGATGGAATGGCGACAACGGTATTGCCCATTGCGATAGCCGGCGCGACCAGTGAGACGAAGCCGAGCAGGGGATAGGCGTCAGGACAGGCGGTGCCGACGACGCCGATGGGTTCAGGCAGCGCCAGTACCGCGCCACGCAGGGGTGGACGATGGACGACGCCCTCAAATTTGTCGGCCCAGGCGGCATAGCTGAAGAGGCGCGAGAGCGTAGTCTGTACCTCTTTAAGCGCATCATCATGGCTGTGGCCCGTCTGCTGTACGATGCGCCGAGCGAATTCTTCAGTACGCACGGCCAGATTCTCGGCGAGATAGTAGAGGATCTGCGCGCGGTTGTGTGCTGTTGTCGTGGCCCAGGAACTGGCTTTGTGAGCGGCTTCGACAGCGTTGCGAATATCTTTGCGGTTACCCTCGCCGACCTCGGCGAGCAGTGTTCCGTCTGCTCCGTAAACAGGACGGCTATAGCCAGAATCGGGTCGCACCTGTTTGCCACCGATAAAGAGTTTAGGCGTGCGGTCAATTAGCGGGAGTATGCTGGCAGAACCGTTCAGCGATCCGGTGTTATCCAGATGATGTTCCTCTTCCCGGTTCACAGCGAGATCTGCCGGGGAAGCGCCGGCCTTCGTCGTATGCTCTGCGTGTTCATCTTCACTTGCCGGTACTTCCCAGGCCGGGCGCACGTACTCGTACAGACCCTCTTTGCCGCCTTCGCGTCCGAAGCCGCTCTCGCGGTAGCCGCCGAAGCCGCTGGCAGCATCGAAGACATTGGTGCAGTTGATCCAGATGCTGCCCGCCTTCAGTTGAGGAGCCACGTCGAGTGCGAGATTGATATTCTCGCTCCAGACGCTGGCGGCCAGGCCGTAGCGCGTATTGTTCGCCAGCGCAACAGCTTCGGCAGGCGTGCGAAACGTCATGACGACGAGTACAGGTCCAAAAATTTCGACCTGGGCGATGGTGGCTGCCGGGGAGACATTTGTGAAGAGCGTGGGAGGAAAGAAATAGCCTTCAGCCGGGCAGGCCCACTGCGAGGTCCACTCTGGCTGCCACATCTGCGCACCTTCTTTGATGCCCAGTTCGACCAGGCGCTGAATGTCTTTAAGTTGTGCCGGGGAGACGATGGCGCCGATATCAACAGCCTTGTCCAGCGGATCGCCGATGCGTAGACGTTCCATGCGGGCGCGCAGTTTTGCGATCAGGCGCTCAGCGATATTTTCCTGCACCAGCAGGCGCGAGCCGGCGCAACAGACCTGGCCCTGGTTGAACCAGATAGCATCGACGACGCCTTCTACCACGCTGTCCAGATCGGCGTCATCGAAGACGATAAATGGTGACTTGCCGCCCAGTTCGAGCGAGAGCTTCTTGCCGGAGCCGGCGGTCGTGCGGCGGATGCTGCGTCCCACGTCGGTCGAGCCGGTAAAGGCGATTTTGTCAATGCCGGGATGGCGTACCAGCGCCTCACCGGCCTGGGCAGCCTCGCCGGTCACAATATTGACTACACCGGGCGGCAGCGCGATTTCCTGGACGATCTCGGCGAATTTGAGCGCGGTAAGCGGTGTGTAGCGCGCCGGTTTGAGTACGACGGTATTGCCCATCGCCAGGGCCGGGGCGATCTTCCAGGCCAGCATGAGCAGCGGAAAGTTCCAGGGGATGATCTGACCGACCACACCAACAGGCCGGTAGCCGGGCAGTTGCGATTCCATGAGCTGCGCCCATCCGGCATGATAGTAGAAGTGGCGCGCGACCAGGGGAATGTCGATATCGCGTGTCTCGCGGATGGTTTTGCCGTTGTCGAGCGATTCGAGGACGGCAAGCAAGCGCGAGTGCTTCTGGATCTGGCGCGCGAGAGCGTAGAGATAGCGGGCGCGCACATGCCCCGGCGTTGTACTCCAGTGCTCGAAAGCAGTTCGTGCAGCCGTCACAGCCGCATCGACGTCGGCGCTACTGGCCGAGGCGACGCGCGCGAGAGCTTTGCCGGTCGCCGGGTTGACGCTCTCAAAATACTGGCCTGATTGCGGTCTGACCCAGCGGTTGTTGATGAAGAGTTCAAACGGCTGGTGTGCGTCGAGCCACGCCTGTGCCGGAGCAGCGGCTTCGGGAGCGGGACCGTATTCCATCGTTTCAAATAATTCCATGATATTTTTCACCTACACGCTCCTTTCTACACCATTGGCTGGTGGTGCGCCGCTGCGTAGCGTCCGCTCACAAAATATGCAAGCTGGCGTTCGATATCGGAGAGCAGGCCGCTGGCGCCGATGCGGAAAAGCGTGTTGCGCGTCCATTCGTCGCTGAGTTCTTCTTTCATCAGGATCAGCCAGTCGAGCGAGTTCTTTGCGCTGCGAATGCCGCCGGCGGGCTTGAAGCCGACTTTGTAGCCGGTGTGCTCGTAATAGTCACGAATGGCGCGCACCATGACCAGGCCGACAGGCAGTGTGGCATTGACCGCCTCTTTGCCGGTCGAGGTCTTGATAAAGTCGGCTCCGGCCATCATGCAGACCAGGCTGGCCATGCCGACGTTACGTAGCGTTGCCAGTTCGTGGGTGGCGAGAATCGTTTTCATGTGCGCCTCGCCACAGGCGGCGCGGAAGGCTTTCACTTCGTCATAAAGCGCCTGCCAGTTGCCGGTCAGCACGTGAGCGCGCGAGATCACGATGTCGATTTCGCTGGCCCCGGCCTTTACAGAGGCTTCGATTTCCTGCAATTTCTGCTCAAACGCGATCTGACCCGCCGGAAAGCCCGTCGAGACGGCGGCAACGGGAATATCTGTGTCGCGCAGCGCCTCTACAGCGGTGGAGACGAGATTGTGGTAGACACAGACGGCTCCCACATGCAGGGGAGCGGTGAAGCCCATCGCGTCCAGCAGATCCTGTCGCACCGGCTGGCGCGCTTTGGCGCAGAGACGTCGCACATTGCCGGGCGTGTCGTCGCCTGCGAGCGTGGTGAGATCAAGACAGGTGATGGCGCGCAGCAGCCAGGCCGCCTGCCACTCTTTCTTGACAGTGCGGCTTGTGGTCAATGTGGCGGCGCGTCGCTCAACTGCGCTGCGATTGACGCGCACGCTCCTCACCCAGTCCATATCCAGATCCATACCGGGATTGCGTGCGAGAGCGAGTTGCGGCGCGTGAACTGTATGAACTGTATCGGCCTGAGCTTCGGCTGTTTCAGACCCGGCTCGTCGTTTTGTGGTGGTCATAGAGCATCTTCCTGCTGGCAGTATGAGAGATTCGCTTCGATCAACAAACGGTACTCCTCTATCTTCGTGTACGCGAGCCGGGATTGTCAAGCCAGATCTTGTGAGTTATCTATTCCAGTTCCCGCACGTCACGGACGAGCAGTGGAAGGAAGTTTATTGTACCGGTGCTTGACGAACTGGCGTCGGGTCGGCCAGAGAAAGCTATCACGGCTGTCGAGAAGAGACGCGAAGAGTTGATGCGGGCAAGCTGGATGTGCGTTGAAGCTCTGGCGCTTTTTCATCACTATGTGCGTGAATTTTACGGGGAACCTGTGCCTCTTAAAAATCCCTTTATGGGCCAGAAATAATGTAGTGACGACCTAAATGCCGTAGCCACACTATTTGTGTATTTCTCTTCTTTTCGACTTTGAAAACAGGCAGAATCTTATCTCCGATGTTGCCCTCTTCAAGCAAGAAAAGATGGAAGAACTCGCAATTGTCCCATCTGTAAATCTCGAAAAGGTGTGAGAACCCACAATTAGTGTGGGAACGACATTCATGGTGAGTACCCACGATGCCGGCAAGATACAAGGAGCATGTCCTGGCTAAAAAATCATTTTCGCTTATCCAGAGCTTTTGTTACTCGTCGTCCGATGATGAATCATCAGTGAACTCGTCAATTTCATCATCATTCCTGGAGTTTCTTAAACTCTGAGTGAAAAGCGCTCGCAGCTCGTTTAGTTCAACAAGTCTGACTCGCTCATCAAGAGGGTCATTCCGTGTGCGTATCTTGTCACGATTAGCCAACCTGGATACTTTGTTCGGGCTAATTCTGAAGCCTTCTGCCTTCAATCTTGCTGCGGCTGCTCTCATACTTACCCATTCTTCATTCATCTTCTTCGGATTCTCCTTCTATGCCTTGTATTGTATCGAGGGCTGCCAGCTTTTCTCGCAATTCGACCAGATTCACTAAACGAGATCGTCTATCAAATGGATTAGGATTTACCTGTATTAATCCCCTGCTTGCCCAACGTGATATTTTGCTCGCCGAGATACCCAGCTTCTCAGCAGCAACCTTCATCGTCACCCATTGCTCAGTCATAAAGGCTACTCCGAATCCTGTCGCAATGGATATAGCATCGCACAAATGATTTTATGGATATACTATCCATGCGAACCTGGTATTATATTTCTAACTTTGTTAATCCTTATCATCGTCCACCATACGAGGACCATACTGCTCAAATAGCGCACGTAACTCGGTAAAATTGACTAATTTTGCTCTGGCATCTAAAGGATTCTCTTTTGTTTGTATCACGCCTCTGGCAGCTAGTCTGGATATTTTCGTGCGCCTGACATTCAGGCGGCTCGCTGCTTCTGTCATTGTAACCCATTCTTCATTCATCATTGCTAACCTCAAGCCTTTGAGCCGCGTATCAATTGTACCATATGCGTTCACTTAGGTGTAAGATTGGAGAATTTACGTCTTGACTCGTAAATAAAAGTCATGTACAATTGATTTACGGCCTGATATTGTTCTGGTGCGTCTATATTATATCAGGTTTGACCAGGCTTGTACATTGATCTATGCCTTTGTGCAAGCCTGTGTAGCGTGCGCACTTGATTAAATGTTGTATTTCGTCTCAAATTGCTCCGTTGTGTACCAGGAGGAGCAAGGAGAGCCGGTAATTCATGGCAGGGAAGGAGCATTGATGTTATGGCACGGGTACGAAAGGCGAAGTGGGGGAACCTCACGCTCATTTTCGACCAGCATCGTTTCTGGCAGGGCTATCTGGATGGACGGCTTTTCTATTTTCTGGAACCGCCGACCGGGGTCCAGCAACAGGAGCTTCCGGTCTCTGAGTTGCTACGGATGGTAGCTGCTCCTGATGAGCGGGGGCGTTATCAGCTTGCCGGCAGGGAAGAGTATACCGATCTTGAAGAGGGAGTAGAAGAGGTGATAGGGACGCTGATGGGCTATCTCTCCTGCTGGTTTTATCCTGCAACGGCAGCAGATCGGCGCAGGCGCGGGGCCTTCTTGAGTCGCATTCCGTCTCTGGATCTGGATGAGGTGAGGCGTCAGAATGAGCAGAGCGCCGACTGAGAGATGCATTTTCAGCAATTCTCAGTACATAAATAGCCCGAAATGCGGTTGCCTTCTAAAAAGCATATTTTACACTTGGTTATAGAGAGCACATTAGTTCGCGGCAGGTTAGCGTTAGCTGGTAAGCAAGTGGTGTGGTGGAAAGAAAGGTTGAAGATGGGTGCTCCTGTTGTCTGTCTTGTAACTATTCATGGAATCGGGTTTGAGCAGCCGCCGCTGGTTGGTGTGCCGGGTTATCCTGATACGCCGGGCTACGCCGATGGGCTGCATGAGCATCTGAGCCGTTACCTGGATGAGAGCTGGCTGTGTGATGATCCGCTGCGGGCGCGCAGCCAGCCGGGGGAGAACGGGCCGATCTATGTGCAGAGTGCCTGGCCGCCGGGTTCGCGCTGTCATGAGGCGGGATTGCGTCGTCTGGGAAGCTGGAACAGCGATCATACGGCGATCATCGCCGATCCAGGCGTTGCTCCTTTATCCGATGGTCGGGGGCGGATTGCGCATATCGCGCTGGTCTACTCGAATCTGGAAGCGCAAGGTCCGCAGATTGGCGCGGCCCTCATCACGAGTGCAATGGCGGTTTGCTCGCTGAGGCGCTACACGACTGTTACCGGTCTGGTTCGTATGTTGCTGCTCGCCGCTGAGCCGCTATGGCGGTCTCTGTTGCGTCGGCAGTCTCATATGCAGTCACTGGTAGCTGTTCCCTCTCTTACCGGTCTGCGCGTCCGTCATGATCCGGGTTTTCGTCCGAGACGTGCGCGGCGGGGACGGCGGCGGACTGACACGGGTCTGCTGACCATCGTGAGGCAGCTTGAAGACGATGTAGCGGCCTATGTCTGCTTCAACGCCACGCGCCAGCGTGTGCGCTCTTTCGTGCGGGATGCGCTGACGCGGCTGGCGGCCCGTCAGGATGTGGCGGGCATCGTCCTGAACGCGCATAGCAACGGCACGGTGATTGCGTATGATGTGTTGTGTGAATTGCCGCCGTTTGCCATGAGGAAGATGCGCGCGTTGATCACGGCGGGTAGTCCGCTGCGCAAGTACAGCACGCTTTTCAACTGGGGATGCCATATAGAGACCGTTCCTGGAATAGTGCAATGGCTCAACTACCTGGACCCCCACGATCCGGTTGCGGACCCGCTTATGCCCGGCGCTGGCTGGACATATGGTAAGCGACCCACAGACATGACGGGCTTGTTCAAAGCCATTGACGCGGAAACGGGCATATTACACGATCTTCCCATCAAAGACCAGGTAGTCAACAACCTGGTCAACAGTCTTCCAGGTGGATTACAGGCACACAACTACTGGGATAACGAAGCAGAGTTTGTCGTATCACTGGCTGAATTGCTCAGAAGAGAAGTGCAGGAATCTGTGCCTACCGTTATTGAGCGGCAGGCTCTGAAGCAATCTGATTGACAGAGAAGACGGGATGCTCTACAATCTAAAGGCAAGAAATAGTTCGACGGTTGCGAAGTCCGGGGAAGGGGCAGATCGTGACCATAACCTGTCCGCTTTTCTGTGAAAACTGTGGAGCCGCTCTGCCGACGCAGGTGATGAGTTGTCCTGGCTGTGGGAATGCGGTGCCGAGGTCCTCTTCTCATTCTGCTCCGACTCCGCCCGGTCCCTCTGCCAGTGATGCCACGCAGCCTGGCCCCGGCTTTCTGCTGGCCGGGCGCTACATGCTACTGGAACAGATTGGTGAGGGGGGCTTCGGCGTGGTCTATAAGGCCCGCGACCGGCGCAGACCCGGCAAGCTCGTCGCTGTCAAGCAGATTAACATGGCGGCTCTGAGCGCACAGGAGAAGATCGAAGCCACCGATTCTTTCTACCGCGAGATTCGCACGCTACCTGACCTGCGGCATCAGAGTCTGCCGCGCATTTACGACCATTTTACCGACCCGGAGCACTGGTATGTGGTCATGGACTATATCAAGGGGCGGACGCTTGAAGATATTCTCAAGCAGGTACCTGGCGGGCGTCTCTCGCTGGCGCAGGTGGCCGATATCGGGCTGGCGCTTTGCGACGTACTGACCTGCCTGCATACGCAGCAGCCTCCAATCATCTTCCGCGATGTCAAGCCGGCCAACATCATGCTCACTCCCTGGAACCATCTCTACCTGATTGATTTTGGCATTGCGCGCCGTTACCAGGAAGGCCAGCGCAAGGACACGATTCCTCTTGGTTCGCCGGGCTATGCGGCCCCTGAGCAGTACGGACGGGCGCAAAGCTCGCCGCAGAGCGATATCTACGGGCTGGGCGCGACGCTACAAACGCTGCTCACCGGTCAGGAGCCACAGGAGATTCGCCTATCGGGTCTGCCTGCGGATTGTGTGCTACCTCAGGATGTGCAGGCGTTGATCGAGCGCATGATGGACTACGATGCGAGTAAGCGGCCGCAGATTAAGGAGATTGAGCGGACGCTCAAGCCTTACTGCACACCCATTCTTCTGGGGGGAACAGGAATGGTTTTAAGCCGAGTTCTCTCTGGGGATTCTATATGGCATTTTTCTCTCTCACGGGTGGCTTCCGACATGGTATTTTCCTCAATCTCCTCTGGCTGCCTATCCTTTTATGCTGCCTGGTAGCGATAACATTAATTTATAGCTTTTTGATGCTGGCCCGCGCCAGAAAATTCTCCCCGTCGCCTCTCTCTCTGCGTACTCTTATCCATATTGGCAAGAAAAACTTGATCTTATTGCTGCCGTATGCGCTGATGCTGGTTTTTCTTATTCAAGCGGTTTACACCGCTCAAGATTTGTTGTTCCGGGTCAGACCTATTAACATGCCGGGTACGCTGGCGAGCCTGATCTGGCTGATCGTTGCGCTGGGCGTTTTCGTTTATGAACTGTATCACCTGCTGTCCTGGCGGCGCATGCAGGGCAGATTACGGCGGCAGGCCCAACAGGTGCAGAGAGCGCAGGCGCCTCTACTACAGCAGCAGGTGCAGAGGCACCCATGAGCATGTTACATCAAAAACTGATCAACGACTGAATGTGGCTTTTTGCTGCTGGTGGAAAGGTGCAAGCGCCTCGTTGGCTGCCACAATGATCTGAAGTTTCTCCACCAGGTCGGGGAAGTGATGTGTGGGGATGGTCAGCACCACCTCGCCGGGCGTGAGATCAATGTAGGTACGCGCGCCGACGCAGCCGAAGCTGATGGATGTCTGATCAGTCTGAAGCGTGCGCGGAATCACGCCACAGGTTGGGCGTCCGAAGGCGCTCTGTCCGCCTTGCAGCCAGTTGACCTGGCCCAGGGCTTCGGCGATCAGCATGGCCTGTTGTGTATCGAGAATGCAGAGCACGACATCGGCGGCGACGGGGAACTGGTCGAGACGACCATAGACAATAGCCTGATGGGGCTTTTTGACGACGGGCAGGGCGCTGACCTCGGCGGGCGAGAAATACTGGACGTTTGCCATTGTCTGAACCAGATCCTGTGCGCGCTGCTGCGCTTCTGCCGGCATCGTGAAGCCCATCGTCATCATGCCTATCGGACACTGCTGGTGATCTTCGGCTGACGCATAGAAAATGCCCTGCTCCGCAAGACGCCAGAACGTGCAGGCAGAAGGTACACGCCTGGCAACCTGCTGGATATCTGCCGGCACCTGCTCAACGAACGCCAGTCCAACCGGCACATGCTGAAGCTTGAGCAGATCTATGAAACGCCTGGTGAGATCCTGGTACATGGAAAAACCTTTCTCTACTGAGTTGGGAACGACACGTTGTCTTCCCCATTATATCGAATTATTGCGAGGTCCGTCTCCTCTCGACGACTCCCTATGTTGTGAATAAGGGTTTGCACTTTCCTTATGCAGTCGGATGTGATTTGATAGAGAGGCAAGCCGGTGGCTTGTCACTCGATGGGCAATATATTCAACAGGCAAAAGCGCAAGGAGTTTTGCATGAAAATTGCTGCGATCTACGATATTCATGGGAATCTTCCAGCCCTGGAAGCTGTGCTGGAAGAGATCGACCGGGCCACGCCCGATGTGATCCTTGTCGGTGGAGATGTTGCGCTCGGTCCCATGCCGCGAGAAACAGTCGAACGCTTGATGACGCTTGAGACAAAGGCGCGTTTTGTGCGTGGCAATACTGACCGGGTAGTCGTCGATTGTTTTGATGGCAAGCCGCTCTCTCCTCGTTTGCCCGAAAACGTGCGCCAGACGACGCTGTGGACTGCTCAACAACTGGAGCGTCAGCACAGAGATTTTCTTGCCGCTTTTGAGAACCAGGTAGCTTTCAGTATAGAGGGTCTGGGTGCAGTATTATTCTGTCACGCGACGCCCCGCAGTGATGAGGAGCTATTCACGGTTGCCAGTCCGGCTGAACGTTTGCAGGAAATCTTTGCAGATGTCAGACAGGATGTCGTTGTCTGTGGACATACTCATATGCAGTTTGATCGCCAGGTTGGCAGTGTGCGCGTAGTGAATGCGGGCAGCGTTGGCATGCCCTATGGTGAGCCGGGCGCGTACTGGGCCTTGCCTGGTCCGGGTCCACAGATTGTATTGCAGCGAACATCCTACGATTTCGAGATGGCTGCCAACCTGATTCGGGCCAGCCAGTATCCGCAGGCGCAAGACTTTGCCGACAACAATATCCTGCACCCACCTTCAGCAGCCGAGGCAACCGCGTTATTCGAGCGTATGGTAGCACGGAATCAGTAATCCAGCAGGAGCGGAAATATTGCATGACCAGGAACGTCGCAATTTTGATCTTTGACGAGGTCGAGGTACTCGACTTCTGTGGGCCATTTGAGGTTTTTGGCGTGACGGGATTGCGCAGCGGTGGTGAGCGCCCGTTTTCTGTCTATACGGTGGCGGAGAAAGCCGGACCGGTGACGGCGCGTAATGGACTGAGCATCAATCCGGCGTTCACCATAGAGGATTGCCCTCAGCCGGCTATCCTGCTGGTGCCGGGGGGACGTGGCACACGCACACAGATGCATAACAGCGTGCTCACGGACTGGATCAGGAAGCAGGCTGGACGGATAGAGTTGCTGCTCTCGGTCTGTACGGGCGCGCTGCTACTGGCGAAGGCCGGGCTGCTCGACGGGCTTTCAGCGACAACGCATTACGCGGCGATGGAAGAATTGCGAGCGGTCGCACCCAACACGACACTGTGTCCAACGGAACGCTACGTTGATAACGGTAAAATCATCCTTTCCGCCGGTGTTTCTGCCGGTATCGACATGTCGCTCTATGTGGTTGCGCGGCTGCTTGGTAACGAACAGGCAGCAGAGACGGCGCGCTATATCCAGTACGACTACTGGCCGGGCAAGTAGAGCAGGCAGTAATGGGGGTAGCCTGGTCCTGGCTCAGACTTTGTATTTCTGAGCCAGGCCCTTGATCCAACCGCGCTGCTTATCAGTCGGGGTGAAATTGTTTTTCTGGAAGCGTTTCGCCATATCGTCGATGAATTTGCGCTCCTGGGCGCTCACACGCGAGCTGGTGGGATCGAGCGAATCAAAGAGCGTTTTGAGGCTTGTAACCTGCCTGCGGATCGCCGCCAGTTGTGCCGGGGGAAGGCCGGTACGGGCTTCGGGTGACTGTGAAGCCTGCCAGCGCTCGTAGGCTGCGCGATTACCCTGCCATGCACCAAGGCCCGCCAGCTCATCGGCGCGATCATTGTGTTCGTGTCCGGCGTGTCCGCGTACCCACTGGAAATCTGGCTGCTGCTTACGGTAGCCGAGCAGCTTGCGATAGATCGCCCAGAGGTCCGCGTTGGCTTTCATCTGGTACTCACCCCTTGCTACCTTGATAGTATATTCGCTATCACTGTAAATCGTGAGTGGCAGTGCTGGTGGGGCGAGGGAGAGCACGGCTAGAATGGCAGCAATCTCGGCGCGGTTATTGGTAGTCGTTGGCGCGGCGGGAATATGTCCATAGCATTCGAGACAGGGTGCGCCTTCGCGTACTTTCCCATCGGCAGAGTCGGCAGCGGACCAGAGCAGCGCAGACCAGCCGGCGGGACCCCCCGGATTTTTAATGCAGGCACCGTCGGTATAGGCGACTACGCCTGACTGATCGAGATTCGGCAGGACGGCGCGAATATTGACATTGAGCACTGCATCGAGGACAGAACGCCATTCTAAAGATTCTTGAACTTCGGGCGATTCCTGAAATTCGCTAAATTCTTTCACGCATCAACCTTTACTGTTTTTCCCGCTATGCAGCGACGTATGAGCGCACGTCAACCTGCACTCCCACTCGTGCCGCTTCTTTGTATAGTAGTTGTTCCTGGTTGCGTTTTTTCTGTTCGCATACGAGACAAGGCATAATATCAAATCCATTAAAAAAGAAAATCGGGGCGTCCCCCGCAATATGGGACCCGACGACCCGCCAGGGGGCCTTGCATGTCCCCTGGACTCTCATGTTTGTTCACTACCAACTGGATTTGATAGAAGCTCCTCCTCGTACCACATGTAGTCTAGCATGGATGACGAGAAGTAAGCAAGAGATCCCCGCTAGAGCCGGCGCATTGTGTGCTACCAGCTCTCAGCGGGAAGGTTGATGTGCCTGGATTCTGGATTCAGGCGAGCCGTTCGAGGTTGACGATCATTTTCACTGCCTGCACAATGTGATGCGCGCTGATTCCGGCGGCTTCGAGCAGTTCGGCGGGTGTGCCAGAGCCAGGCATGTCCTGCACAGCCAGCTTCACAATCTGCGGCATGCGACCGTCGCGCTGTGAGAAAGCTTCCATCACTGCCTCGCCGAGACCTCCTTCGGGCCAGTGGTCCTCGACCGTCACAATGCGGTTGCCAGTATCCAGCGCGGCCTGGAATAACGTTTCCTGGTCAATCGGTTTGACCGAGTAAGCGTCGATGACGCGGATACTGATGCCCTCGTTGTGCAATTGATCGTAAGCTTTGAGCGCCTCATGCAGCGTCACACCGGCAGCCACAACGGTTGCCTGGTCGTTCGGGGAGTGGCGCACGACTTTGCTGCCACCGATGGTAAAGGTTTCATCGGGACCGTAGATGACCGGCGTTTTTTCGCGCGTGGTGCGCAGGTAGACGATGCCGTCATGCTGAGCCATGAGCGCCACCAGTTGCGCCGTCTGGTTGGCATCGCAAGGATAGAGCACCGTACTGCCGAAGACGGCGCGCATCATCGCAAGATCTTCCAGTCCCATCTGGGACGGGCCGTCCTCGCCGATTGAGACGCCGGCATGTGAGCCACAGAGACGAATATTCGCCCGCGAAACTGCCGCCATGCGAATGAAATCGAAGGCGCGTGTCAGGAACGCGGCGAACGTCGAAGCGAACGGAATTTTGCCACGCACGCTTAGACCGACAGCGGCGGCAACCATCTGTTGCTCAGAGATGTATTGCTCAAAGTACCGCTCAGGAAAAGCCTTAGCGAACTCTTCAGCATAAGTGGAGTTGCTAACCTCACCGTCCAGGCCGACAACCTTTGGATTGGCGGTGCCGAGGGCTTTCAGCGCGTCGCCGTAGCCTTTGCGTGTGGCGACGGAATCGCCGATTTTGTAAGTCGGCAGGGTGAGCGGTTTTTCCTCAACGGCTGGTAGCGGCGCGTTGCTCTCAGGCTTCTGTACCGGGTAGACCTGGCTGCGCGCGCGCGGGCGCAGTTCCTGTATAGCTTTTGCTTCCTGATCTTTGCTGAGCGCCTTGCCATGCCAGCCATTGATATCTTCCAGGAAGGAGACACCTTTCCCTTTGACGGTTCGGGCGATGATCAGGGTAGGCGAACCTTTGTGTTGTTCGGCCTCGCTGTAGGCGCTGTTGATCTCCTCGTAGTTGTGTCCGTCAATAATGATGGGATGCCAGCCGAAAGCCCTGGCGCGCATGGCGTATGCCTCGGTATCCCAGCCGAGTTCTGTCTCACCGCGCTGGCCCAGGCGGTTGCAATCGAGAATAGCAGTCAGGTTATCCAGCTTGTAGAACCAGCCTTTGTCGAATGCTTCCCAGATTGATCCCTCAGCCGTCTCACTATCGCCCAGCAGTACCCAGACGCGATAGGGCAATCTGTCAAGGTATTTGCCGCACAAGGCGATGCCTACACCGATGGGCAAGCCCTGGCCGAGCGAACCGGTGGCGACTTCGACCCAGGGCAACACCGGTGCAGGATGCCCTTCGAGGCGACTGCCAAACTTGCGCATGGTGAGCAACTCTTCATCGCTGATGGCGCCGGCTGCCTTGAAGAGCGAGTAGAGCAGAGGTGAAGCATGGCCCTTTGAGAAAATCAGATGATCATTGTGCGGATCTTTCGGATTGGCAAAGTCATAGCGCAAGTGGCTCGTCAGCAAGACGGCCATCAGGTCCGCCGCCGATAGCGAGGACGTCGGGTGGCCAGACCCGGCCGTCGTGGTACTGCGAATACTGTCAATGCGCAGTTGCTGTGCCAGGTTAGTCCACTGTTGAATCTGTGATTCGGTTTGCGTTGTTGTCATTATTTCTCCTCTACTACAGGGTTACATTTGCTCAATGCAACTGGATGCTAATAGTCGAACTGAAGCAGCACATTCCGCCGGCCCGCCTGTCAAAGAGCCTGGCCGGGGGGGAGAGAAGAATGTATGAGTTTTATGTGCACTCTTCGCCAGATCTACCGTAATTCTATGGCCTTGCGGGCCGGAAATACAAGCTAAAGCATAGGAGAAGAGGGTGAGAGACTCTCACTCCTCTCCAGGCTAGCACGAATGACGCTGGTTGTTCGCCTCATGTTCTCATCAAGAACACGACAAAAGAGGCTCTGAGGGTAAGGAATTTTAAGAGTTAGTGATGACGGCTTTGAGGGAGTCACCGGGGGTAGCTATCAGGCGGAAGGCGCTGGCTGCATCTTCCAGCGTGAAGCGATGGGTAATGAGAGTTTCGGTGCGAATCAAGCGGCGGCGCAGCAGGTCCAGGGCCAGGCGCGTTTCATATGGTCCGGCAGAGTAGCTGGTGCGCAGAGTGATTTCGCGGAAGAAGAGAGAGTTGGGAGTGATCGGAATGGTCTCGGTGGGGGGTGAGGGCGCGAAGAAAAGGACAGTGCCGCCGGGGCTGACCAGTTCAATACCGTGCAACATGGCTTCGGGCTTAGAAGGAGTGACGATAACAACGTCGGGAGCACGTCCTCCGTTGAACACCTTGATCTGTTCGCTGAGCGACGACTCCTGAGGATCGAATACGGCATCGGCGCCAGAATCGAGTGCTGCCTGGCGGCGATAAGTAATAGGATCAGAAACCATCACGCACGTTGCCCCGCGCTGCCGGGCGAGCTGCACCAGCATCTGGCCATTGCTGCCTGCTCCCAGAATGAGCACGTTATCACCGGGCTGAATGTTCGCGCGATTGATGCCACGAATGCAACAGGCAAGAGGTTCAATAAGCGTTGCATCTTCAAAAGAAAGATCATCTGGTAGTGAAAGCACGTCGATGCTGGCATTCTCTGCCGGAACACGAATATATTCAGCCAGACCGCCGGGAACAAGGCGCGACCCACGAAACTGGGGACACTGGGAAAAAGAGCCACGACGACAAAAGTGGCAGAGCATGCAGGGGACATGATGATGAACAAAAACGCGCTGGCCCACACTGAATTGTTTGACCTCTTCGCCGATATCGGCAATGACTCCCACAGGCTCATGACCGGGATGGAGCGGCGCACGTGGCCGCATATACCATTCCATCACGTCACTGGCACAGATCCCACAGGCTCGCATCTCTACCAGCAACTCACCCTGCCCGATCTCCGGTATAGGCAGGTCAACGATGCGGATATCATTATTGCTATGATATTCTACTGCTCGCATATATCTATTCTCTTGCTTCTGATGATTTTTGATCAGCCTTACGTTTTTCATCACGTTTTCCATTGCGCTTTCATCTCTTTGCTGGAACAATGCAGAGAAACCCGAAAGGCTCTTCTCCGAGTGTAAAGAACTGGTGAATGTCATTACCTGAGATATAAACGACGTCGCCGGGATTCAATTCGTGCTCTTCGTGGTTGAGATGCAGGCGCGCGCGGCCATGCAGAATGTAAACTCCGTGATCGTGTGCATGCTGATCAAGTGAGGTATGCCCGCCGGGCTGCACTGCGAAATAGCGCATGTGGAAATGTGGCGAGCCTTCATCATGTCCAATGAGTACCTGGCGCGTAGCCCGCTCCGCGCCGCTGTTCTCCGGCCCGTAAGCGCGCAAGGGAACGCCCTCCCAGCGTAGTTCCCCGTTTTCACCGTCTGTACGGCGATGGATGGCGCTCATAACTGCTTCCTCTCTTCTGGCAATCGCTGCCTGTTTCTTGTACAATAGTTGCAAGGTTGGTGGTCGGTGCGGGATACAGTCGTGAAACGGCTTATTTGCAATTTTACCATAAAGCAAGCGGCCCAGTACATGTAGCCTGGAGGCTGTTTACTCTAAATCTGATCACCTGCCTTTCTACTCATATTGACGACGGCAAGCCTTCTAATATACCAGACGCGACGACCATTTTTGATAAAAATGTCGTCCGTTGTGATCAGTATGATGAGTAGAGAAGTGGAGAAAAGGAAGCGACTTTGGCCCGAACGTATAATAGAGCGATCATCATTCATAGTCCGTATGCTAGACGAGCTGACCGGTTCAGAGACGCACTGAGCTATCTACGCCTGCGTCAAATAGAGCCGGTTGAGATGATCTCGATTGCTGACCTGGATGGGCAGCCGCCACAGGGCCGGGTCTGGAAAGCGCGAGGAGTGGATCTTGTTATCGCAGCCGGCGGCGATGGCACTATAGGCGGTGTGGTTACACATATTGCGGAGTACGGGCTTCCTCTCGCCATTCTTCCTCTTGGTACAGCGAACGATATTGCCCGCTCGCTCGGTATTCCGCAAGATCTGCAACAGGCAGCGGAAGTGGTTGCTACAGGGCAGGAGCGTGTCATAGACATTGGCGTCGCTCAACCTGCCGAGCAGGCGCCGCATCCGGCAAATATTCATCCGGGGATTCCTGGCAGCAGGCATGTAACGGCAGAAAATTATAGTTTTTTTGCTCATGCTTTAACGGTAGGCGTCAATGTCGAATTCGCGCGCAAAGCTACCGATCCGGCGGTGCGAGAACGCTATGGCAGCCTGACGTATCCCTTTACGGCGCTCGAAGTGCTGCGTAATCATACTGTGCTACATGCAGAATTACAGTTTGCAGGTGTCTCTTCACCATCTCCTGTAACTTCAACAGATCCAACCATTGGGAATGATCAGTTAACGCTCAAATATCGAATATTGCTCGTTGCTGTTGTGAATACTCCTGTTTTTGGTGGCACATTTAACTTTACGCTGCCGGGCGTACGTCTGACTGATCGCTTGCTGGATGTAATCATAGTAGAGGACGTTGATCTTGAGAGTCTGAGCGAGCGACTGGCGAATTTTATGCAGTCGCAGAAGCCAGCAGCACCGATCTCTCCTGGGTCGCAAGGGCCGGCGCCACTTGCGGGCCGTGCCGATTTGAGCGTGATTCCCGGCATTCATCACCTGCGTGCGCGCGGTGTTGTGATCGCTACCGAGGCTGATCCACAGGATGTGACGGTGGACGGAGAGATACGCGGCCAGACACCCATTCGGGTACGAACGGCTGACGAGCAATTGCGTGTCATTGTGCCGACCGCGCCTATCTCTTCCTGGTAGCTATCCCTGTAGCTACCCCTGTTGCTCCTCAGCTTTAGCGATGGTGTACAACCGCTCAACTGAAAGCGCGGGAGAATGCGCGAGAAACTGGTTGATTTTCGCGGCGATCAGATCACGGATGTAGCGAAAAGCGGCAAGCCGCTCTTCCTCGGTACCTGTCACGCGACTGGGATCGGGAAATCCCCAGTGAACCTGCTTGCGCGCGTTGGGGAAGAAGGGGCAGGTTTCGGCGGCCTCGTAGCATACGGTGATTACCAGGTCCATTGGTGGCTTGTCGGCGAATTCTTCGATGCCTTTAGCGCGATGATGGCTGATGTCGATGCCGATTTCCTGCATCGCTTTGATTGCCAGTGGGTGCAGGCTGCGCGGTTCTGTGCCTGCACTGAAGACCTCGAAGGCGGGTCCGCCGCGCGCGCGGAGCAAGCCCTCGGCCATCTGAGAGCGGGATGAGTTGTGTGTACAGAGAAAGAGTACGCGCAAAGGCTGTTTCTGCTGTGATGTCTCTGTCATGTTGCTTCTCCTCTTTTTTAGAGTAAACCAGATCCTTTCACACGAAGGAAGAGAGTGGGGGACACGCCCGACCCCGCCAGGGGAGCACCCCTGGACCCCCGGTCATCGTTTTGCCTCGCGTAGCCAGCGGTAGACATAGGCCCCGGCGACAGCGCCGATCATCGGTCCCAGTACATAGAGCCACTGGGCTGTCCAGATCCAGCCGACGAGTGCGGGTCCGAGCGAGCGGGCCGGGTTCATCGACGCACCGCTGATAGGGCCGGCGAACAGGGCTTCGAGAGCAACTGTTGCGCCTATCGCCAGAGCTGCTGCCTGCCCCACCGCGCGGGTATCGGTTGCCATTGCCATAATCACGATCATCAGAAAAAACGTAAGCAGCATTTCTAAGCCGAATGCCTGCCAGGCTCCACCATCTCCGGCGGGCAGCGTTGCGCCAAGCGAGGCCACGTCGCCAAGCAGCAGCTTCAGACATGCGGCGGCGAGAGCAGCGCCCAGGAATTGAGCGATCCAATAGCCGAGAAGCCGTTGTATAGGGAAATGACGTGCCAGGACAAAGGCCAGTGTGACAGCAGGGTTAAAATGCGCTCCGCTAATATGTCCAAAGGCGTAGATCATCACGGTAATGATCAGACCGAAGACCAGGCCGACTCCTACATGTGTCACCTGGCCTTTTGAAAGCGTGTCGATCATGATGGCGCCACAGCCGGCGAAGACCAGGCCGAAAGTGCCGATGGCTTCCGCCGCGAGTTGCGCCCACAGAGAGGGCGTCGCCGTTTCGACAGCGAGTTGCTGGTCACTGCCGCCGGGCAAGCGAATGTGTTCTGCTGAGATCGGCTGTCTGCTCATAAGGTTTCACATGTATCCCTTCTCATATATTTCTCTTTCTTTTTGCTTTTGCCTGCGTTCTCGCTCCAGCAGTGTGATCAGCAGGCGAATACGATTTGTCAGTTGTAGTCCAATTTGCTCGAAGGTGTGGTACTGCTCCTCTTCAGGACCGGTGAGTGAGGCGGGATCTGGGAAGCTCCAGTGGATGCGCAAGGGATCGTCTGGGAACGTCGGGCAGGACTCGCGCATACGGTCGCAGACGGTGACGATGGCATCGAAGTGCTGTCCTATGAAAGTCTTGAAATGCTTGGGATATTGCTGGCTCATGTCGATTCCCACTTGCTCGATGTAGCGGCTGGCAAGGGGGTGGATCTGCCCGGCAGGAAAGCTGCCGGCACTGTATGCCTCTATTGTTCCACGACTGAGGTGGCGCAGCAGCGCCTCGGCCATCTGTGAGCGGGCGCTGTTCTCCGTACAGAGAAAGAGTACGCGCAAGGGCGGCGCCGGGTGCTCTGGATGAGGCGCCGGGGTGTGCTCTGGGGATGTCGAATGTACTGACTCTATAATCGCAGGATGGAGCGATTCGCCTGCGTCAAGAAAGTACCGCTGGAGTTGCTCTATATCGAGACTGTAGTAGACGGCGCGTTCGTCAGCGCCACTTCTGCGCTCGGTCACAAGGCGTCCCTCGCGCAATAATCGTAGATGGTACGAGATCAGATTCTGTGGCAGTTGCAGCAGCGCAACCAGGTCCTGCACGCGCTCATCTGACAGGGCGAGATTTTTGAGCAGGTTCCAGCGCACCGGATGCCCGGCCAGCTTGAGGATCGCAGGCGGCTCGGCGATGAGATGTTCCATTGCGTTCTCCAATTCATCAAACTATTTTGTATCAATTAGTATTGGTATAATTATACAGAGAAGAACGCAAAAAAGCAAGGTCATGAATAGCCACAGATGAGATTGCCTGGCGCATGTCCGTCACCCAGATTTTTCCTCGCCGGGCAGAGCATCTTTTTGCAACTGGAAAAATCGCTCGAAGAGATGAAAGCGCCAGATGAGCAGCATCAACAGTGTCCAGAGCAGAGTGGCGCCGCTGATCACTGTGTAGTTCAGCAGGTCCAGAGCTTGCAGGTTGAACAACTCGCGCAGTGGTGGTGTGGCGAGGATGCCGAGAAAGCAGGCGAACAGCAGCAGGACCAGCAGTGTCGGTCGCCAGTTGCCGTGATCGCCCTGCTGCCCCGGTCTGCTGCGGCCTGGCGGCTTGACGAACAGGACCACAATCAGGCCGCACAGCACAGTAAAGACGGTGAGCGCTGTCTGAGCCAGCGGTAAAGCTCCCTCGCGCAGAGGATTGGCCGGGTGCGGATGGGCAAGATAGGCGGGAAGGAATACTGCAAGATAGACGATGATAGCGACCAGGCAGGTTGTCATAGCGGTCGGCAGCACGAAACGGAGCAGAGAACCGAGCAGGCCGTCGTCCTGTCCGCGACCGGGCCGCGCCCAGTAGGCCAGTGCCAGGGCTGGCACCCCGACGGTGAAAAAGGTCAGCAGGGATGTCTGCCGGGGCTGGAAAGGGAAGCCGCCGATGAAGGCGATGGAGATGAGCAGCAACGTTACTGAAGCGATGCGCGTTAAGAAGAGTTTCAGGATATCCTGCATGCCGTTGCGGATGCGCTGTCCTTCACGGACGGCGAGCGGCAGTGAAGCAAAAGTATCGTTGAGTAAGATGAGATCAGCGGCTCCGCGTGTGGCCTGGCTGCCACTTTGCATAGAGATGCCCAGGTTGGCCTGTTTGAGCGAGAGCACGTCGTTGATGCCATCGCCGATCATCGCCACGTAGTGGCCGCGATGGCGCAATGCGCGCACCAGGCGTTCCTTCTGCTGCGGCGTGATGCGTCCGAAGATGGTAGTTGCTTCTGCCACCTGGATAAGCTGTGCCTCGTCCAGTCTGTCGAGATCTGTGCCTGAGACGGTTTTGATTGTGCCATTCAGGCCGACCTGCTTTGCCAGAGCAGCGACGGTATGGGGATGGTCGCCGGAGAGGATCTTGATCTGTACACCCAGGTCGCGGAAGCGTTTGAGCGTCTGATATGCCTCTGCGCGCAAGGTATCGCGCAGCGCGATGGCGCCCAGAGGAAGCAGACCATCGGGGAGATGGGTGGCGCCGTTGTGTGACTGGAGTGTGGTGGGATGGGGAACGTGAGCAAAGAGCAGCACGCGCAGTCCCTGACCGGTCTGAGTGGCGATGAACATGTCCAGTTCGTCCAGAGCAGTACCGGCGGTCAGATGTGGCAGGAGCATTTCTGGCGCTCCCAGGATGTAGGTGCCGCGCATGGTCGCGTCATCGAAGGTCAGCGCGCTCCACTTGCGAGCCGAAGAGAAAGGGATCTCCTCACGCACATGTAACCTGCGCTGAGCCTGAGCCTGGCATGCGGCCCCGATGGCGTCGCTGGTGGCGTTGCGACTGGTGGTGTGGGCCACGTAGCTGCCGAGGAGCGTGCGCAGTATGGTTTCATCACCGGTGCAAGGATGCAGGGCTGCCAGTTCGAGCGCATTGGTGGTCAGCGTACCGGTCTTATCGGTGCAGAGTACGTCAACGTGGCTCAACGATTCGATGGCGTTGAAACGTTGTACCAGGGCGCCTTTGCCGGCGATGCGAACGGCGCCAAGCGCATAGGCCACGCTGATCGAGAGGATCAGGCCGTTTGGCACGATGCCGATAATTACCATCGCCATGCGCATCGTTTCGACGACAGGAATAAAATTGGCGACTGAGGCCGCAGCGAGCAGAAACTCCAGAAAGAGAGCGATCAGCAGCAGGACACGGATGATCAGGTTGATCTCGCGCTGGAGCGGCGTGTGGGTCTCGCGGTGGGCGCGCGCTCCGGCAGTGAGTGTGCCGGCCATGCTCTGCACTCCCACTTTTTCGGCGCGGTAGAGCGTGCTGCCCGTCACACAGAATGTGCCTGAATAGAGCCTGTCGCCTGGCTGTTTGCTTACCGGCTCGGACTCGCCTGTCAACAGCGATTCATCAACCTCAATGCGCCCCTCGCCTACGACCGGCCCATCCGCGACAATCTGATCGCCGGCCCGCACAACGAGAATATCATCTACTACCAGCTCTTCAGGCGCGACCTGCTGCTCCCGTCCATCGCGCAAGACGGTCGCAGAGGGCCGCGCCAGCAGGGAGATGCGGTCAAGCGTGCGCTTGGCGCGCAACTCCTGGATCAGGCTGATCACCATATTGAACGAGACTACGCCGACGGAAATCAAGGCATCGAGATATTGTCCGAGCAAAACGAGGGCGAGAGCGATGGAAAAGAGAATGTTATTGATGGTGTTGAAGACATTCTCACGGATAATTTGCAGGTAGGAACGACCTGTAGCCGGTGGCGGCACACTGCTCAGGCCGCGTGCGCGCCGCTCCTCTACCTCGGCTGTACTCAGTCCGCGTATGAGTGTCTGCTGCTGAATGCCCATGCTTCTCCTTCCTCTTTAATTTGAATATATTAATATTATTTTTTACAGTAATTGCTATTCTACATCTTTCTGAAGGCTTTTTCTCTGAACGGTATGGGGCTGGCTCTCAATCTCTCTACGTACCCGGATGCCTCCAGGTTCTTTTTCAGGAGATTGCGTGCGCGGAACAGGTGTGTCTTGATTGTACCAACCGGCACAGCCAGAATTTCTACCATCTCTTCATGAGTCATGCCCTGCAAATGTCGCAATGCTAGCACAATCCGATATCTGGGAGGTAGGAGAGAGAGCTGCTCGCGTACAAGCATCTGGTCAGCCTGCACGTCAATTTCAGAGCGGGCGATTTCGTTCTTTTCCGCAGGACTTACTTCAGCAGCAGTCCGGCTAATAAGTCGGGCTGTGGAGCGACAAATGCGTCCTTCAGCATCAGTTTATAGACCGCCAGGCCCTGGATGGCGGCAAAATAGAGCTGGGCCATTTCGGCGGGATTCCCCGGTTTGATTTCTCCTCGCTGCTGACCTTCAACGATGATGCGTGTGATCAGATCAAAAGGAGCAAAAGCTTGCTCTCGCATTTTCAGCGATCTCTCAGGGATATGCTCATCCAGGAAACAAAAAATCATGAGCATATAATACTGGTTTGTGATATTGCCCTGCTTAATATCATCCAGTATCTCTTTTGAGAGGAGACGGATTTTTTCTGCCGGGGGCAGAGCCAGATCGAGAAATGCCTGGATGCCTGCCGTTGCAGAGGTAATGGCGGTCTCCACCAGCTCGTTGAATAGCTCTTCTTTTGATCGGTAATAGTGGTAAACAAGCCCGACGCTGACACCTGCCATTGAGGCGATATCCTGGATACTGGTGGCGGCTAACCCCTTGTGTGAGAACAGCTTCAGTCCTGCCGCGACGATTTTTTCTTTCGCGGCCTGGCGCATGGCGTCGAACTGCTCTTTTGTCCTGGGCATGATTTCCTTCTCTCCCCCATTTATTGATTGAAAACTAAATCAATCGTATCATGGAGAAGCGTGCAGTGTCAAGGGAACTGTCCAACAACGAACGCGCTGAAATTATGGAGAGAAAGGGCTTTCTGCCTGCTTCTGGCTCAACTCTCGGCCTGTACCAGCGTATAGTCAGAGCGATAGATGCGACGCAGTTTGGCTTTGAAGGTGTCGAGATGGCACTTGAGGGTGTGTGGGTACAGCCATGAGTACGCAATCATCCTGCTCTGTCAGGCGCTTGAGGTCTCGAAGAGTGGCTATGATGCCTGGAAAGGTCGGTGGAGCCACGCCAGCCCAATACGCTGTTGTGCATCTCGTGGCAGCATGGCCCCTTTTGCTCTAGGACAGGTCGACAAACTCGATACCGTACTTTGTAGCAAGCCGTTGCATCTTTTCCATATCAAACGGCTTTGGCGTCGGAAGGGAGCGTGTCTGTGCTGATTCCCCCATCTCCTCCACAAAATGTTCAAAATCCAATATTCCTCCAGGAGAGGTAATGGCTAACATTTTGAGTGGGATATTTCCCTCTACTTTATAGGCATGCGGAACACCTTTTGGCAGAAAGACAAACGTGCCTGTGGAGCCATGCCACACCTGCTCTCCGCAGCGTACGCTGACCGCTCCTTCCAGCACATAAAAGGCTTCATCCTGATGCCGATGGATGTGGGGAGGAGGCTCAGCGCCCGGAGGCGTTACCACAACATGCAGACCATACGCATTTTGCGTCTGCTCACTCTTCGCCTTCATCGTCTCAAGTGATCCCCCAAGCCAGATGGCCTGTCCTTCGTGGTCGGCAAGTGCATAGCCTCGTTCTCTCTGTGTCATATCTTTCTCCTTCCAGATGTCTATAGAAGCGAATGATCGGAGTCGTATCCGCTCGTGTGGCTGGTGGTCGGGTGTGAACAGCAGTTTCGCTGAGTTCTTTCTTGACGATTCTACCACATTATTCCATGCTTGAAAAAGGATAAACTGTTCTCTCGTAGTGTCAGAACTACGAGAGAACGTTCCTTACTGGAAGAGTTGCTTTAGTTTACAATATCCTGGTAAGGGAGGTGCGATCTTGAAAGCAGGGGTAAGTAGAAAACAGGAACGATTACATGCCTTAGAGCGACAAATTGCGCGTATTGAACGGCTAGTTGAACTACTTACGCAACGTCGCCATCATCTACTGCTCATACAATTGTGGATCATTCTTGCTGGAACAGCTATATCACTCGTGATCTGTCGTTTGCTGTCCTGGCTGGCTTTTGTCTGTGTGCTGATAGTCGTGGGCCTCTTTGTGTATAGCTGGTGGAAACGGAGAAAGGTGCAATCAAAAATAGAGCGTTATACCATCTGGCTACGTGTGAAGAAAACACATATCGCGCGCATGCGGTTAGATTGGGAGCATATTCCGCCGGTAGAAGATGAATATGAGGCTGATCATCCCTTTGAAAGGGATCTGGATATCAGTGGGTATCGCTCGCTGCATCAACTCGTGAATACGGCTTGCTCTGACGAGGGGCGCAAACGTCTTCGTCAGTGGTTGCTGACCAGGATACCAGACCC
>JADBKA010000350.1 GCA_014896635.1 Ktedonobacteraceae bacterium | reverse complement strand
CCTGACTCGCCGTATATCACACTCAAGAGCTATAACACCATTCTTGAGAAGTATATCCAGCAAGCTGCCAAGAAGCAAATTTCGGTCGCGCAGGCCTGTGAACAGATCACTGACGACGCCAATTTGCTCTTGCGACAGGGAAAACAGCAGATCGGCTAAGCTTGCTTGCTAGCTTGTAGCAACTCCCAACGCCGTCTCCCATCCGGCCTCATCTGTCTGGCTCAGGCATGCAAGAGGACGGATGGGAGAGTAGGCAGGAAAGGAAAGATCATGGCTTTATCCATAAAACCACCACGATCTCACCCACGATCTCAGCCGCAAGCGCAAAGCAGGCAAGGGCGGCCCCGTTCCTGGTCGCGCTACCGGGCGAGGACTTTCTACCTGTTTGTTGCCCCCTGGGTGCTTGGTTTCCTGGCATTAACGCTGCTGCCGCTGCTTTATGCTCTAGCGATCAGTTTCACCGACTTTGATGGGATCTCTCCTCGCTGGCACGTAGTCGGGCTGGAGAATTATGCTAACTTGCTGAGGGATGCTGACACCTGGTACAGCCTGAGCCGCACGCTCCTTTATACTGTGATCACCGTGCCATTGAGCGTGGCAGGAGGTCTGGGGCTGGCGCTTTTACTGAACCAGCGTCTCAAGGCGCGAGGGGTCTTCCGTACCATCTTCTATCTGCCTTCGATTGTGCCTGTGGTTGCCAGCGCCATCATGTGGCGCTTCATCTTTGAACGGGATGCCGGGGCGCTCAATGGCGTTCTCGAATGGCTGCACATTCCTATCCTGACCTGGTTAGTTGACCCGCTGGTCTTCTATGCCCTGATCATTATGGTGCTCTGGGGGTTAGGAGGGGGGATGGTCATTCTGCTTGCAGGCTTACAGGGCATTCCTGCTGAACTACATGAAGCGGCGCTGGTCGATGGAGCTAATAGCTGGCAGGCGTTCTGGAATGTGACCTTTCCCCAGCTCTCCCCGGTCATCTTCTTTGAAGTGATCACCGGCGTGATTGCCGCGCTCCAGACGCTGGTGCAGCCACTGGTACTGGCTCAGGCCAATCAGGTGTCGGGCCTGGGCGTCCCGCGCAGTAATTTTCTCTATATGGTCAACGTCTACCAGCAATTTTTCACGTACCAGCATTTCGGCTATGGCTCGGCTATGCTGTGGGTCTTTTTCGTGATCATCCTGCTCGTTACCCTGCTGGTGTTTCGTTCGAGCAGTTTCTGGGTCTATTATGAAGTTGACCGTGACAGATAGCAAAGGAGACTTGTATGCAGCTTCCTCTGAGCAGACCGCTTTCCATATCTTACTCCAACAAGAACAGGGGGCGCCGTTTGAGTGCAGCCGGTACCTATCTGTTTCTGCTTGTGCTGGTGATCCTCTTTATCAGTCCATTTCTCTGGTTAGTGATTACCGCCTTAAAAACACCTACAGAACTCAGCGCTTTTCCGGTCCGCTTCTTGCCGGAACAGCCGGCCTGGGAAAATTTTGTGCAGGCTTTCACCTCCATCAATTTCCCGGCCTATGCGGCCAACTCGCTGATTCTCTCGACCATCTATGCGACGCTTGTCACGCTGTCCAGCGCCCTGGTTGGCTTCGGATTTGCTCGCCTGAGAGCGCCGGGCAAGCGCTTTCTGTTTTTTATCGTGCTCTCGACGATGATGTTACCCCACATCGTGACTCTGATCCCAACCTATGTGATCTTCGCACGGCTGGGGCTGGTAGACACTTACTGGCCCTGGGCGCTGTGGGGGCTGGGAGCCTCCCCATTTCTGGTCTTCCTCTTCCGCCAGTTCTTCAGTGCACTTCCCCCGGAGCTGGAAGAGGCCGCGATCATTGATGGCTGCGGCTATGGGCGAATCTTCTGGCAGATGTTCTTACCGCTGTCGATTCCGGCGATAGTGACTGCCCTCCTGCTTTCGTTTACCAGTGTGTGGGGAGATTTTATCACCCCGCTCCTGTTGCTGAGTCCTGAGAACACCACGCTGGCTGTGGCCATGGCTGGCGGCTATGTTGATGCGCATGGCAATGCGCTCATTACGCTTCAGGCGGCAGGGACCCTGCTCTATATCATCCCGGAAGTCGTCATCTTCTTCTTTGCCCAGCGCTACTTCGTGCGCGGGATTGTCACGTCTGGAATCAAAGGCTGATATGTTCTGAAAGCCGTAACAAGACAAGGAGAGTTCAGAAGCCTGCGGCTGTTACCTTTCCTGGCAAAAAAACGTAGAAACAACAGCCGGGATTGCTTCCCCGGCCCGGCCATTGTGCAAAAAACTGGGGGAGAGAAGGAGCAGCAGGCTTATGTGTTATGACGATCATGCGCGTCCACCCATACCAGATGGCATGCCCAGCAGCGCACACTGCATGGACGTGGTACTGAAAGCAGCCGATGGCAACAGTTTTGCCGCCTATCTCGCGCGCCCCAGTACCACGTCAAAGGCACAGGTGGTCATCTATCCTGATGTACGCGGATTGCACCAGTTCTACAAGGAACTGGCTCTACGTTTTGCTGAAACTGGTATTACCGCCATCGCTTTTGATTATTTCGGGCGAACGGCTGGCCTCACTGCGCGGGATGAACCATTTGAATACCATCCGCATGTCCAGCAACTCCGGCTCGAAACGGTCTTTCTCGATGTCCAGGCGGCGCTTGACCACCTGCGCACGATTGATGGCAACAAAGCAGTTTTTCCTGTCGGCTTCTGTATGGGAGGGACACTTACATTTTTTTCGGGCATGAACAGCCAGTTCGATTTCTCTGGCATCATTGCTTTTTACGCAGGTATGAGCAGGACCTTTGGCGGGAGTAGCACAATACTGGACCAGGCGGATAAAGTTATCTATCCGGTGCTTGGTCTTTTTGGCGGAGCTGACCCGAGCATTCCGGTCAGCAGTGTCCGCGCATTGGAAGAGAGGCTCAACAAAGCTGGTATCGAGAACACTCTCGTCGTCTATGACAGTGCGCCGCACAGCTTCTTTGATCGACGGGCTACCGAATTTGCTGCCGCATCAGCCGATGCCTGGCAGCGCATCCAGAGCTTTATTGCGGCGCACTCGTGAAGATCTGTAACAGCCGGTCAACTGCGTGTCTTATAGGGATAGTGCAGGCTTTTATCGCCTTCCCAGTTCTCGCGCAGACCCGGCTGTGAGAGATCCCAGTCTGGCCGGATTTTGCGTGTGACCTCACGCAGGTCCCGCCACAGATCTTCCGCTGAAGGCCGTCCCCAGAACCAGTAGCCATTGTAGATCTTGTAAATGATCAGTCCTGGCTCAAGCACAAAAGTATGGGGAATCATAGGGTTATGGTGCGGATCGGTATATTCCTGAATCTCCAGATCCTGCTGTATCTTGCGTCCTGGATCGGAGAGAAAGGTCCACTGTGCGCCGACAGCATCGCGGAACTCATTGGTTTCAAGAATATTGTCGGTAGAGATCGTGACGATCCTGGTATATGCTACGGCGATTTTGGGATAGAAGGCGGCGAGTTCAAGATGCTGCTGGTGGTCTTTGGGACAGAAGTGTCCGCGCGAGAGTATCAGAATCATCGGATCGATGCCTTGAAGTTCGCTCAGACGACGCCGTGTGCGGGCGTGATCGGTCAGTTCGTAGTCAGGAAAACGCGCGCCCGGTACAATATCTGCACGCATGATGGTTCCTCTCTTTGTCTGAAATTATTCTTCGGTCTGGGCCACTCACCCGGTTCCACATCCACATGCTATAATTATATGGCAATAAGTCGAGCACAACCTTAC
>JADBKA010000029.1 GCA_014896635.1 Ktedonobacteraceae bacterium | reverse complement strand
TGGGATAATTTATCCCGTTCCTCTCAGATTTTTATTTTGTTTCTTTACCTTAAAGAATTCAACCAGTCTCTGACCTCCTGCGCTTTGCGATGGCCTATTGCCTCTAAAATGGTTAGGCTTTCGTGACCAAGCCTGTGCGCTTCCTGCACATTACCCCCGATAGCTGCAACACGCGCTAAACCATAGAGAGCCTGTGCTACCAGTTCTCTTGCACCTTCAGGGGTGACATCGAGCATTTCCTTGAAGATGTTTTTAGCAGGCTCACTTTGCTGCTGGTCAATGTACAGGTTGCCATACTCATATAATGCGTTGGCAATCACTTGCGGTCTGCCGATTTCGCGGGAGAGTTGCAAGCTTTCTTGCAGATATGCTTCCGCTTGAACAAAATCCTTTTGCCTACGTTTCATCAATCCTAGATTGATAAGTAGCGCACTCGTCCATTCTCTGTGGCCGATCTGGCGTGTTAACGTTAATCCTTCCCGGAAGTAAGCCTCAGCCTCAGAATACTTTCCTAGCTCATTTGCCGCATCTCCCAGATTCGCAAGCAGAACACAGATCCCTTCGCGGTGGCCGATCTGGCGCGCCAGTTGCAGCCCTTCCTGGAAATAGGCTTCAGCCTGAGCATGGTTGCCCTGTTCGCCTGCTGCCGCTCCCAGGTTGATCAGCAGCGTGAAAATCTGCTCTCGATCTTCTATCTGCTTAGCTAGCATTAGCCCTTCTTGCAAGTAAATTTCTGATTGCCCGTAATTTCCTCTACTATTTTCTAGCGATCCCAGAGTCTTCAGGAGATCACACAATCGTTCCTGATCATTAAGATGCCGCGCAATCGCCAGCCCTTCCTGCAAGTATGCCTCGGCCCTGGCGAAGTCGCCGCGTCTCCAGGTGATCCAGCCGAGGCTGGTTAGCAGCGTGCAGGTGTGTTCCTGGTCGTTGAGCTGGCGGGCCAGGTGCAGGCCCTGCTGGAAGTGGGCCTCGGCCTGCGCGAAGTTGCCCTGCTTCTGCGCGATCTGACCCAGGTAGAGCAGCGTACTGATCAGACCGTCGTCGTCGCCGAGAGCCTGCGCGGCCTCGTACACGCGCTGCACCTGTTCAGCCGCCTGCGTGTACCAGGCGCGCAGCAGCATGAATGGCGCGAACGCGATCACCATGCGCAGCAGGTCGCGCTGCTTACCCAGTTCGTACGCCGCAGCCAGCGCCGTCAGAATCACATTGCTCTCCATGTCGAGCAGTTCGTAATCTTTGCGATGCTCCTCGACGAAATCGCAGATGTAGGCGATGAGCCGGCGGCGCGCAGCGATGGCAGAAGGCTCGTCCAGTTGCAGACGGGCATAGTCCGCGATGGTCTGGTGCAGCGTATAGCGGCCCGACCCGCTGCTTTCGAGCAGGCCCGCATCGTTGAGCAGATCCAGCGTCTCGACGGAGCTGCCGGTCACAACAAGCGCGGCCTCTTCAGAGAAGCTGGCGGGCTTGGGCGGGAAGATAGAGAGCGCGTAGAGCGCCGGGCTGACCGGTTCGCCCGTTTGAGCGGTTGCCTGTTCGTTGAGGAACTGCTCGGTCACAGCGATCACTGATTGCAGCGAGATCTGAACGGTTGTGGGCAGGCTCGGATGGCTCTCGACGAGCGTATGCGGCTCGCTGATGTTCAGGCGCGCGCGTGCGTCGCCGAGACGTGCGAGCGCGGCGGTGATGCGGCGCGCCTGGCCGGTGTACGCCTGTTTGCGCAGATAGTTGCCCATCAGCGTCAGGGCCAGCGGTAAGCCGCCGACGACCTGTACCAGCTCTTGCACGCGGCCACGCTCGCGCTCCACCACCTGCGGTGCAAGATTATGCAGAAGCTGCACACCTTGCTCATCGTTCAGCTCGCGCAGGATGAAAGCGCCGTCATAAGCCACATGAGAGGCAATGCTCGGAAAGCGCGTCGTCACGAGATGAGCGCAGTGGGGTCCGCCGACCTTGAAAGTCAGAGCCGCCTCGACCGTCCAGGCGTCGTCGATGATCAGCAGCATCTTGCGGTCGCCGATAGCGGTGCGCAGCGCGCGCGCCCACCAGGCCTCTATGTCGCCGGGAGCGGCCATCTGTGCTGGCGAGACGCCGAGCAGCGTTCCCCAGCGGCTGAGCAGGCCGGGGATATTGGGGTGCGGACCGAGGCCGGCCCAGAGGATACCGTCGCGGAAGTGTGTGCGGACGGCGGGATCGTGTGCGATAGCGATGGTGAGGGCCGTTTTGCCCACGCCGGGGATGCCGTTGAGGGCCGTCAAGGCCACGCTGCCGCCAGCGAGGAGTCGCTGGCGGATGAGGCGGAGATCGTCGTCGCGTCCAACGAGCGGAAAGTTCGATTTGAGAGGAATGACAGGATCATAGAGAGCGGTAGGAGTAGCAGGAGCAGAAATAGCAGGAGAAGGAGCAGACCGGCTGCCGTTGTCGTCGGGCGTAGCCGGCCTGCCCGGTGGAGCGCCGCCAGATCCAGTTGTGAGAGACGGAGCCGCATCATCCTCAGCGGGCGTGGGCAGCAGATCGAGGTCCTGCTCACTTTTGCCGAAGAGAGCGCTGAGCTTGCGGCGGAAATAGGGTCCGGGCTTTGTGATGCCGCGCTCCCAGCGGCTGACATTGACGTGCGTGGTGCCGAGTTCGGTAGCGACATCCTGCTGTGACATTCTGCGATTGGTGCGTGCGTCGATGAGCCGTAGTCGTGGTTTCGGTTCGGTTGTGCTCATAGGGACCGGGCCTTTCGTGGGAACCGGGGATACGCTGTGTGTCTATATCCCACGCTAGACGATTATAGAGAAGTTTGCGGAGATCGTCAGGGTCTTACAACCGGGGTTGCGAACCTGGCAAATCCCGCCACCTGCGCAGGGAAGTCCCTGTACTTCCTCAGTGACACTCTAAAAAATGATAAATCTGTTAAAGAAAATGATAACACATGGTCTTAGTATCCTGCCTGTTCATCAGGCATAATTGAAACAGAAAGTTGAAGCGACAGGGTGAGGGCAAGCCCCTCTACAAGAGACGGACATGAGGAGGCTCTATAGAGCATCTAATCCATGCCCGTACCTGGTAGAAAGAACGCTCTGCGGCTGGAGTTTGCACGATGAAATGCGACGAAATGAGAGACATGTGCGCCATACTGGTAGAGGCGTCTGATGACCGCGCTGATGTGATCGGCGAGGTGAGCCGGCGGCGCAAACCGGTGGTGATCATTGCACAGGAGTCGGCCAGTCATCTCTTCCAGCAGCCAGGCGATTTTGCCGCTTTGCGCTATCTGAAGCAGAGTCGAGGCATCCCGATCACGCTGGTGCTCATGGGCAGCGAGCAGATGCGCAATTATGCCCGCCGGCAGGGGTTCACCGTGTATGCCTCACAGGAGACGTGCGCGCGTGCGCTGGCGCGGCGTGATCGCCTCTATGCTGTGCGCAGCCATGTTGTGGATGCGCGGGTAGAGGGGGCGGAAGAGGGATTCTCTAGGGGCGATCCTTGCCCGGTCTCTCTGTGCCGCCCTGGCTCCACCGAAAGGGGACATCCTGCCCATAAGGTGTACGAATCTGCCGGGGAGTGTTATGAGGAGCGCATGACCGGGCCTCTGGTCGAAGATGAGCGAGGGCAGAAAGTGCAGGAAGTGCGGCGCCAGCGCGGGCGGAATCATGTCGATGCGTTTCTACTTGTACTGGTGTTACTTGTAGTTGCTGGTATTCTCGGTGGAATTGGTTTTGGTTATCTATTAGCAATGGCGTGAAGGCCGACCCACGCAGCCTTTGCGCTCCTCGGTAGAGAGGTACAGGGGGCTAAGAAGGTGTCGCATTATGATGATGAGGGTACGTAATCGAAGCGGGCGCTGATAGGACGCCGACGGTACTGTAGAAGTAGCGTTTCGGGAGCGATAGATTACCGGCTTTGCCTGGGAAGCAGTATTGAGTTGAGCAGGTACCGGGCTACTAAAGGAGAGTACAGATATGCAAAAGGCTACCATTAAAAACAGGACAACTGACGAACTGGAAAAGCAGGGGCAGGAGCGAGACACGATCTTGCATTTTTCGTTGCAGGGAGCGTTGCCTGAGGGGCATGTCCTGGCACTGAACACGATTTTCGGTACTCTCTCGTACATAGCCTGTGAAGATAATCAGCCGCGCCTGCTGATGCAGGAGCAGTTTACCGGCACCGAAATGAGCGTAGTATTACCGATGCTGGAGATGTTCCCATACTACTGCCCTTACGAAGTGATGTACGCCAGCTTTTTTAACGGGCGAGTCACCGAGAAGATCGTTGAGCGATGTCGGCGACGTTTGCAGGAAGCGCAGGAAGAGGGAGTGTGGGACCAGGAGATGCGTCCGGTGCGTGGAGCACTGTCGCGTGCGCGTCTCAAGCTGCGTCCGTTTGGCATTGACGTCTCTTCCATTCTGGCAACGGGCTACATTCTGATGATCAGCGACATGCGCGGCATAGGCCGTGAGCGCGAGCAGGAGCAAGAACTGGTGGTATCGAGCAGAATGGCTTGAGGGCGTCCAGGGGCGTAGACTGAACGGAAAAAGGGGCGTCCAGGGGAGCTTTGCCCCCCTGGCGGGGTTTGGGGTGTCCCCAATCCCCCTAATCCGACAAAAGAGATGTGAGAGCAAGGAGCGTAAAAGACAACTTCTGGGAGCGTTCCTCCTTTCTTTCTTTCTTTCTCTCTTCTCCCTTACCAGGCTGCTGCCGGCGTAGCAGTAGCAAAGAACCGGCTCCTACCATGATGGGGAATGGTAGGGGCCAGTTCTTTTTTGGGGAGCGTGTCGCGCTGGTATTTTTCTGGTATACTGGGAGAGAGATTTTTTCTGGTAGAGGTGCAGCGATGGTTGCAAACCCACGACAGCCCTGGCTTTCTGTTGAAGAATACTTTGAGCTAGAGAAGCAGCGTCCTGATATGCGCTATGAATATATTGACGGCGAAGTGAGAGCTTTTGCCGGGGGAACAATTGATCACGGCAGGATCGCGCTCAACATTGCAAAGTGGCTGGATGATCGCTTGCAGCATCCCTGCCATGTGCATACATCGGATATCAAAGTTCGGCTGAACGCATCGCGTTATACGTATCCAGACGTTCATGTAAGCTGTGAGGAATCCGACTGGCAGGGCAGGCTAGAGGCGCTGCGCGCACCGAAACTCATCGTAGAAGTGCTCTCGCCGGGTACAGAAGCCTATGACCGGGGGCGGAAATTTCTGTACTACCAGGAATTAGCGAGCATCAGAGAGTATGTCCTGGTCAACTGGCAGCGCCAGCTTGTTGAAGTATATCGCCGTGAGAACGGTAAATGGATATATCAACGGTACGCGCCAGGCGAGCAGATCGAGCTGGCAAGTCTCGCGTTGGAGCTGCCAATGAGTGTGATCTATGCCAGCACGACCGTTCCTCTTAAAGAGGTGCCGCAAGGTTGGGAAACATTTCCCGACCTGTGATAGTTGTAGCATTCCCACGATGCTGCCCGCCATGACAGTGAGAAGATGAAGGAGCCCAGAACTCGTGTGGGAACGGCATTTATGACGAGTATCCCCGTTCTGATGAGGCACAGAGAGTATGCCTGTGTTGCCTCAGACAACCCCTCATGATGCTGCTCGCTATGAAAGCGAGAAGATGCACCAGCCCACAAACAATGTAGCTACATTGTTTGTGGGCTGTTCGTTTTTCGCATTTAAGATGGGTAGAATCATGAGTTTATCCCCTTAAATGATGATGAGTTCTCCCATCTTTTTGCATTTCATGCCAGACGAGTCAGCTTCGTACTGGCCTCCCAGAGGCGCTCTTGCAGCTCCTCGTGATAAGAAGTGCGGGCCGAGCGCCGCGCCTTGCACTGATCGAAATACTTGCCTGAAACGCCTTCTACTTCAGGCGAGGTGGCCAGGTAGAGCGTCGTTTTCGCGCCCTCTTCTGGCGTGATGCCGAAGCGGCGCGCGATCAGGTTAATCGGATTACCGAGCAGCCTGCGCCAGAATCCCTTGAGCGGGCTGCTCCAGATATTGGTAGCAACAGTTCCCGGATGCAGGCAGTTGGCCGTCACGCCTGTGCCTTCCAGGCGGCGGGCCAGCGCATAGGTAAAAAGCACTCCCATCAGTTTTGTATTCTCGTAAGCTCTCATCAGCCTATATCCTTTTGTCATCTGCAAATCGTCCAGATCGATCTTGCCGCGATAGTGGCTGATTGAGCTGACGATAACGATGCGCGCTGGAGCACTGGCTTTCAATGTATCAAGTAACAGGTTGGTCAAGAGAAAAACCGAGAGATAATTCACTGCCAGCGTCATTTCGATGCCATCGACGCTCAACTGACGCGAAAGAAACACGCTCCCTGCATTATTGACCAGCACATGCAAGTGGTCGTACCTGGCTTTGAAGCGTTCCACTAGATCTTGAATTGACTGCTGCGACGAGAGATCGGCCAGCAGCAGATCAACATTATCGTTGCCGCTTTGCTGCTTGATCTCGTATTGAGCCGCCTCGCCGCGCTGGCGGTCGCGGCACACCATCACGACAATCGCGCCCAGTTTCGCCAGTTCCAGCGCTGTCACCTTGCCGATGCCAGAATTGGCGCCTGTCACCATACAGATTTTGCCGTCCATGCTCAGATTGGTCTCGCTCATCAAACGCACTCCTGGAGGTAGTCTTTTCGCTGTTGTATTGTAGCATAGCGTGAGGGACGGTGATCTGTGAGCAGGACAGCGTTGCAAGCAGGATATAAAGCCGAGTATACTGAAGGAGCATTAAATTTCTTATATTGGGAGTAGTTCATGCCCAGGCGACCAGCAGCAAGACAACCTCTAGCAGAAGTTTTTGGCTTCACCATTGATGATTTCTCTGTTGATGCAGTGAGATACAGAAAAAATAGACTCTGTCCTTTTAACAACAAAGTTCCGAATTGTACGAAAGACAAAGTGGAAAACCCTCTCGGAGTGTGCAGCGTCTATGATGACAATAACAATGCAGTGATTGTCTGTCCAGTTCGCTTTCGTCAGGATTGGTTCCTTGCTGAAGATGCGGCTCAGTTTTTTTTCTTGCCAGATACTTCATGGACGTCACTGACGGAAGTGAGAATCGATGATAAAAATGGTCGCTCTGCCGGTAACATTGATATCATCCTGGTTGCTTATGATCAGACTGGGCGAATTATAGATTTCGGAGCACTGGAAATACAATCAGTATATATATCAGGTAATATCAGAAATGCTTTCGAGTATTACATGAAAATCCAGAAGCAAATACTTCTATGGATTGGAGTGGTCGGCGCTACTATCCTCGACCAGACTTTCTTTCTTCCTCTCGTAAAAGGTTAGCTCCTCAATTAATTTACAAGGGTGGGATTCTTCATGCCTGGGGAAAGAAAGTAGCGGTTGCTGTTGATCGCCACTTTTTTGCTACACTGCCCGCTATGGATGAAGTTGAACGCCGGGATGCTGAAATGGCGTGGTTAGTTTATGATCTGACACGGAATGTAGAATCGGGGCGTTATCATTTGACTCGTTATAAGACAGTTTATACCAGTTTTGCTTCAGCTTTAGAGAGGATAACTACAGCAGAGCCTGGAAATTTGCAAGATTTTGTCGAGGAGTTGCAGGCCAGGTTAGATGCAAAATTGGGTGGCAGTATTGTGTCAGATGCGCCTACCCTTCTTGATATATTAGAGGGTTACAGTGACGAAAATTAGTGGGACATACGTTTTACTTTTTAGTAAGGATATGGCTTAGAGAGGTGAGGTTGAGTATGCAACAACTTTCGTTATTTCCAATCGCACAGCAAAAGGCTATTGTCAATGTGGCGTCTGTGCCTCATAGAAGTCCTTTCCGTTATCCTGGTGGGAAAACGTGGCTTATCCCTTATATACGCCGATGGTTAGATGTAAATGGAAGGAAAGAATCGGGGGTTATTCCTGTCTGTCCGTATCAACTGGTTGAACCATTTGCTGGGGGGGGGATTGTTAGCCTGACAGCGGTGGCTGAAGGACTTGTGAAGCAGGCTATCATGGTCGAAAAGGACGAAGATGTTGCTGCGGTCTGGTTAACTATCCTGGATGGGGAAAATTGTCACTGGTTAACTGATGAGATAATGTCATTTAATGTAACATATGAAAATGTCGTGCGCTATCTCGAAAAAGCGGATCTGCTGTTAAGGGAACGAGCTTTCAAGACAATTCTCAAGAATAGGATGAATAGAGGGGGAATATTAGCTTCTGGAGCAGGTTTGTTGAAAAACGGTGAAAGTGGTAAAGGACTAAGATCTCGCTGGTATCCCTCTACGCTTAAAAAGCGTATTTTAGCAATTAATAAGATGCAAGAGAAATTGACATTCATTGCTGGTGATGGCTTATCTGTGCTTAGAGAATATATGTCTGGTGTCGATGCTGTATTTTTCATTGATCCTCCGTATACTGCTGGCAGTAAAAAAGCAGGAAAACGCCTTTACACTCATTCAGAGATTGATCATACTGAGTTATTTGAAATTGTATATAATCTTCGTGGTGATTTCCTCATGACCTATGATGATGCCCCGAAGGTACGGCAAATGGCAGAGCAATTCCGCTTTGATGTAGAGTGTATTCCAATGAAAAATACGCATCATCGAGAAATGAGTGAGCTGCTTATCGGTAGAGATTTATCCTGGTTGCGACATCTGCTGAGAAGCTAAACGCTGTGGACAGCAGAAATGAAGTGGGCATTTGCAAGCTGTGGTAAAACAGGTTGTAGGGAAATGAATCGTCGCGCGAACGTATTACTCTAGAGAAGGGCGATTCGTGGGCCGGAGCTTTACATAACTGGTGCGGAGGGGACATCCATGCTGCCCATCATCATTATAGTCGCAATTTTGCTGCTTATTCTTGCTTTACTTATCCTGTTTCGATTTATACTTGAAATACGCTCTACTGAGAACATGCCTCTGTCTGCTGAGGACGAGCGTGAGGTCCCACCGGCGCCTGCCAGTGGCAGGCTTTCCGTCAATCACGCGGGAGCTATCGACGAGCAGGCGGGCGCCGGCTGGCTGGAAGCCAGGGATGCCATTGAGCGCCTGGAAAAAGAAATGAACAGTGAGCAGGCTCCTGCTACCGGGCATAGGCTGGTTCTTGAGCCGATAGTGCTCTATTATCTGGTCAGAACCGGTCATAGCGAGATCGCTATGGCATACTACCGTGAGAGCAGTAGCGTTGGTGCGCAAGAAGCTGAGACGGCCATTACCCATCTCAAGCAGGAGGTTGACGAAGGACGCTATGTGCTGCCGGAGCCGGTTCGCAAGGAACCAGAGCCTGCTGTGATTCGCTTTCTGCTGCGTAACGGCCAGAAGTTGATCGCCCTGCGCTACTACCGCGATTGTACTGATGCGGGAATGACGGCAGCTCTGCGCGTCGTAGAACACCTTGAACACTCGATAGACTGAATGGAAGAGGAGGGAGAGTGCAGGGACTTTATGAAGAAAATGAGGAAAAAGCTGTCTTTCGGGGAAAACTCCTCATGCCCCATCAGGAAGGCCCGTACCCTCCTGGACCTCTCTGCTTTACAAAGAATTTGATATGATAGAAAAATAGAAAAACACCCTGCCTATCGAGTATAAAAAATGTTGGAAACGAGCAAACAAATTTCATTAGAGGATTACCGGTCTCTGGCCGAATTTCGCTATCAGATTCGGCGTTATATTCATTTTGGGGAGCAGAAAGCGCGAGCGGTCGGGCTTGAGCCGCAGCAGCATCAACTGCTGCTGGCCGTTAAGGGTCTCCCTCAAGGACGCAAGGCCACGATTAGCGAGATCGCCGGGCGGCTACAGATCCAGCATCACAGCACAGTGGAACTGGTGAACCGACTGGCCGAGCGCGGGATGGTTGAGCGCAAGCGCGATGCAGAGGATCACCGGCGCGTCATCATCTGTCTGACTGCGCAGGGCGAGGCGATCTTGCAGCAACTCTCGGCGGCCATGCTAACCGAATTGAGAACAGCCGGCCCGGCGCTGGTAGAGGCGCTTGGTTTGCTGATCAGTGGACGTACATCTGCGGAGTAAAATGTTTAAAGCTGACAGTTTTGATCAGCAACCTGCGCTTTGATCTTCTGGTGCTGATCTCTGGGTGTTGGCAAGTACAATGTCTGTCAGCCCGTTGTTGTCTGATCTACTGCTTTACGTCTGCCGAGATTCTTGCCAAGATCCTGCCACGGTTTCTCAACCAGCCAGAAGAGCAGAAAGGCGCAAGGAACGATAAAAACGAGTAGCCAGATCCAATAGAGAATATAGAGTAGAATCGGTGGTAAATGCAAAAAATGAATTACCGCGTGGTCTGTAAATGATTCGAGCAGTAGTAGATGCCACATATAGATGCCGTAGGAGATCAGGCCAATCCAGCGCAGCGGCTGCCATTCAAAGATGCGCCTGAGCCGCGAGGCACTGGAGAGAACGCCACTCATAAACAGGCCGTAGCCCAGAGCAAAGCCGAACTCACCCAGCGAAGCATAGACGTCGTTAAGCGGGTCCAGCAGTAGCCAGGTATGAGGATGCTGCCAGTTGTGCTTCCACATCGCCATGAAAAGCAGCCAGGCCAGACCACTGGCGAAGAGCCAGGGGGAAAGGCGCGGGAGCATATGACTGAAGCTGGCTGAAGACGTGGAGTGGTGCGCAAGCGTATAGAGCGTGGCAATGAGCATGCCGATGGCGAAATCTTCCAGGAACTTGCCGTGCAGACCGGGTGTTTGCGCACCGTAGATGAAAGGTAGAACGGCGTTGATCATAGTGCGAGGGAGCAGAAAAGTCGCCGAAGGATTGGCGCTCAGATAGTTGCCGAGGATGCGCGTAGAGATGCCCCAGAGCATAAGCGATCCCAGGCAGAACAGCACAATGTGAACGTGCTGTACAGATGAGATGCGAAAGCGGCGTACAAGCCAGTTCATCCCCAGAGCCAGCCAGGGCAACAGCAGGTAGAACTGCCATTCGACAGCCAGCGTCCAGAAAGGTCCGCTGATCTGTTTAAAGGTAGTGGAAGAGGAGTCCATGAACAGCGTCAGGAAGAAAAACCACTGCCGGAGATGGTCCAGGCTCAGGTATTCAGGCCGATAGAGCAGCACCAGCAGGCACAGCGAGACATAGTAGGCGGGCAGGATGCGCAGCGCGCGGCGCAGGTAGAAGCGACGCATGGCGGGCCAGTGCCTCTCATCGAAGAGCAAAGCCCTGGCGTAGGGAAGAAAAAGCAGGAAGCCAGAGAGCACGAAGAAGAGCGTGACGCCAGTGTCGCCCATGAAGGCCAGTGCCGTGAACAAGGGCGGAAATGCCTGTGGCGACCACAGGGATATATCCTGTGTGGTGATCATACTGATATGGACGGAGACGACGACCAGGCAGGCAATAGCGCGTACCCCGTCGAGCGCAGCGATAGTGCCATGCTGTTTTGCAGGTTCCAGAATAGAAGTCAACCAGGTCAAGAAAGAGCGCAAGATACCTCTCACCTAAGATATTCGTCTAAGGTTATAACGGTCGATCCTATCGCAAAGTACCACTGGCGATGAGCAGTAAGAACAACTTATTTTAACTGTTGAGGTAAAATTGAACAGGCTACATGAGCGGGCAGAAAAATGAGAATAAGAATTTCAAGGTATTGGGAGAAAAATAAGATAATTGCATTACTTCTTCTACCTGAACGGATGTGATCGTCTGGCATGCAATAACTTTGTGAAAGTGATGATGTGAACCACCATGAAATATCTAAAAATTGATATGCATGAGCTTCTAGCTCTGGCTCTGATTCTCCTGGCTTTTCTCCTGCGCCTTTTTCTCGTCAGCCAGAACTGGCCTCTGCTGGACAGTGACGAAGGCACGTTTGGCCTCATGGCGATGCATATTGCCTATCGTGGCGAGCACCCCATCTTTCTCGATGGCTATCATTATATGGGCGCGTTGCAATCCTATATTGGAGCGGTACTCTTTCTGCTTTCCGGCGGCCCTTCGCTTTTCGCGCTGCGGCTCGGCATCTTGCTGCTGGTGACAGCGTTTCTGATCAGCCTCTATTTCTTAACACGCTTGCTCTACTCAAAGACTCTGGCATTAATTGTACTGGCACGATTATGTTTCGGTTCGCATTATGTTCTGGAGTATCAGATCCACTCCTACGGAGGTTATCCCGAAACGCTGCTTTTTGGCACGTTGCTCTTTCTCTTCGCCAGCCTGCTGGCTCTTTGCTATCGCCGTGAGGAGTTGCCGTTGGGTGGGCGGAGATGGCGTCTTGCCGCTTATGCTGGTTGGGGGCTGGTAGCGGGACTGGGCTTCTGGTGTGATATGCTGATTCTGCCGCTTTTTCTCATGTCCGGCCTGGTCATCCTGCTTTTTTGCTGGCGCGAGCTGTTGCGTGTCTTCCCTCTGTTCTGTATCGTCGTGGGCCTGCTGATCGGCATGACGCCATTGATCGCCTATAACCTGCGTGCTGCACCTGGCGAAGACTCGATCTCTGTGCTGTTGCGTCTGCGGCAGGGAGGGGCGACGTCGCTTCATTACAACCTGGAGTTTATCCTGCAAGAACTGCGCGGAACTATGCAGGCGGGTATCCCGACGATTACTGGCAATCCCTTCTGCCCGATTAGCGAAGAACACGTGGTGCTGAGAGAGCCGACCAGCCCGCATACGTTGCAGTGTACGCTGATCCACAGCGCCTGGAGCGGCGGCTACCTGTTGTTGTTTGGCTCTGCCGGAGTCGTGGCGAGCAGAGAAGCCTGGCGAGCCTGGCGCCGGTGGCGGGCGCAGAGAGGCAAAGCGGATGAGGTGAAAGAGCCAGAGAAGCGGCGCGAGCTGGTCAGGTCCTGCGCGCGGCTCTGCCTGTTAGGCAGCGCGGCATTGGCGATCATCGCTTATACTACCAGCAAAGCATCTGTTGTCTGGCCAGCGATCCATGCTCGCTACATGATAGCTCTGTGGATTGCGCTGCCCGCCGTGATCTGGCCGCTGTGGCGTGGCGTGCGGCGTGGCGTGCATGGTACTGGTCTGCCGATCAGGCGCGACGGCGTACAGAGCAGCATGGGGAGCCGTGCGTGGGGAATTGTGCGTCGCTGGGGGGGTCCAGCAGTGCTGGTCGGTATGGGAGTTGTTTATCTGACAGGGACTATCATGGTCTTTAGCGAACTGCCGGCAGCCCACAACGAAAACAGACGCGACCTTGCGCTGATCAGCTATCTTGAGCGCAACGGTATCACACACATCTATACAGAATACTGGACATGCAACAGATTGGCTTTTTTGAGTAACGAAAAGATCATTTGCGGCGTTGTGGACCGTAACTTGCGGCCTACGCATAATCGTGAAACGCGCTACTATGACATTGTGAGCGCCGACCCGCGAGCTGCGTATGTTTTTCCTGCATGGTATCGCAGTCCTGGCCTGGAGCAGAATATAGCGAGCAAAAGCGGGAGATATCAGTGTGTAGTGTTTGAAGGATTTAGCATTTATTTAACGATATAGAGAAAGGAAGAAATAGCTGATTTTCTTATCGCTATTTTCACAATTTCCTATTGGCTTGTCTGGTAGAGGGCGGTTCTGGTATACTGTTGATACCTATATCATTCTATGTAAAGGACACGTAAGCTGTTTCTTGTGAGCTTTTGTCGGATCGCTGTCTGGTCAGGAATCATCCCGCTGGTATTGTAAGCAAAAATAGACGGGCGGATATTTGCCGTTGTTTCGCCATCATCTGGAGGGTATCGATGCAGGAATTAGTTTCTCAAAATTCCCAGGCGAGTAACCGGAATGCGCGGCCACACGTTTCGCTTGACGCTGATATTATCATCAAGAATGCGCCGGACCCTATATTCATTTCGGATCTGGAAGGCAAAATTTTCTCCGCTAATGACGCTGTTTATGAACTCCTCGGTTTTCGCACAGACGAAGTGCTGGAGCAATCATTATCGCGCTTCATCAGCCCGGAGGAGACGCGGGAATTTACGGCAGCATTGCGCGAAGTGATAGAGAAAGGGGTCACGCGCAATGCGCGTTTGAATCCGCGCAGTGCCTCAAATGAAGTCATTCCTACAACACTGAATGCTTCAGCCCTGCGCGATACTGATGGCAAAGTCATCGGCGCTATTGGCATCCTGCGCGATATGCGCGAACTGGACAAGGCCCGCGCTTATTCTGATAGTCTGATCAAGAACGCGCCGGACCCGGTTTTTGTCTCGGACCTGGAAGGCAAGATCTTGCAGGCCAATGATGCTGTCTATGATCTGCTGGGCTTCCGTCCTGACGAAGTGCTGGAGCAGTCATTGTCGCGTTTCATCAGCCCGGAGGAGACACGCGAATTTACAGCGGCGTTGCGCGAAGTGATAGAGAAGGGGGTCACGCGCAATGCGCGTTTGAATCCACTCAGCTCGTCGGGCGAAGTGATTCCTACGACCATGAACGCCTCAGCTCTGCGCGACACCGATGGCAAAGTCATCGGCGCTATTGGCATCCTGCGCGATATGCGCGAACTGGACAAGGCCCGCGCTTATTCTGATAGTCTGATCAAGAACGCGCCGGACCCGGTTTTTGTCTCGGACCTGGAAGGCAAGATCTTGCAGGCCAATGATGCCGTCTATGAACTGCTGGGTTTCCGCCCTGATGAAGTGCTGGAACAGTCCCTGCTGCGCTTCATCGGTCCAGAGGAGACGCGCGAATTCCTGGCGGCATTGCGAGAGGTGCTGGAGAAAGGCGTCACGCGCAATGCGCGCTTGAACCCGCGCAGTGCCTCAGGCGAAGTGATTCCCACGACCATGAATGCCTCGGCCTTGCGTGACACTGACGGCAAAGTCATCGGCGCCATCGGTATTCTGCACGATATGCGCGCCTACGAAAAAGTTGTGCGAGACCTGGAAGAATCGAAGGCGGAGTTGCAGGAGAAAATTCTGGACCTGGAGAAGTTTGAAGAAGTCGTTGTCGGGCGTGAACTGAAAATGATCGCCCTGGAGAAGGAGATCGAAAACCTCAAACGTGAAGTTGAGAAGCTTTCACGGGGGCAGACGAGATGGACGCAATAGAGTCTGCAACTGCAACGCAAGCATATGGTACAGAAGATTCTGAGCGACTACGCCTGGAACTGGAGCAACTGCGTAAAGAATACGTGCAGTTGTTAGAGCAGAAGCAGTCCCTGGAGCAGCGCGTGCGCTGGGGAGAAGAGCGGCGCCGGGCGCTGATGCACATTCTGAGTGACCTGAATACCATGAATCGCAGGCTCTCCAACCAGCGTAAAGCCATGATTCATATTCTGGCCGACTATGAGCAGGAGCGCAGTCGTCTCGCCAGGCAGACGGAACATCTGCACAACTCGCGCCGCGCCCTCATGCATATCCTGCAAGACTATCACCGGAACAATTTACGCCTGGAAAACAGCCGCAAAGCCATGATTCATATTATGTCGGATCTGAAAGAGACGACGGAAGAAGTGCAGCGGCATGAAAAAGAGTTGCGCGAGAAGCAGGAACAACTGGTGCAGGCTGGTAAACTGGCGACGCTGGGAGAACTGACAACGGGCGTCGCGCACGAACTGAACAATCCCCTGAATAATATCGGCCTGTTCGTGGGCAACGTCATCGACCTGGTAGAACTGGGGATGGCCGGTACCGAGTCGGAACGTATTTTACAGGAACTCCATAGTGCCATGCAGCAGGTGCGCAAAGCGACAGAAATTATCTCGCATCTGCGTACTTTCGGGCGGGCCGCCTCGGTCAGCCAGGAACCCGTCCATTTGCTCCAGGTAGTGCGCCGCTCGATTTCGCTCATGCAAGAACAACTGCGCCTGCGGCAGATCGAGGTAATCCTGGATTGTCCGGGGAAAGACGTGGTGGTTATCGGCAATGCTATTCAACTGGAGCAGGTCTTCATCAATCTGCTGACTAATGCCCGCGATGCATTAACTCGTTCACCAGAAAAGCGTATCACCATTTCCTGTACGATCAGTGACGCAATGGTCGAGATACGCTTTAGTGATACAGGCCCTGGTATTCCAGCGGGGCTGGAGCAGCGGATTTTCGATCCTTTCTTTACGACAAAGGAAGTAGGCACCGGGACTGGCCTGGGCCTATCAATCACGTACGGCATTATTAGAGAGCACCGGGGAAGCATTACAGTTGAGAATCATCCCGGCCAGGGCGCGCAGTTTATTATCATGCTTCCATTACATAAAACAGAAAAAGACGAAATGGTCAAGTTGATATGAATAAAGCGATACCCCGTGTCTTGATTGTCGATGATGACCCGGCACTTTTGCAGGCGCTGCCACAGGCGCTGACTTTGCGTATAAAGGAAATCCACGTCGAGACGGTTGATTCTGCCCTGGAGGCCGTCAGGCTGATCAACAGCCGTGATTACGATACCATCGTTAGCGATATCAAGATGCCCGGCATGGATGGGCTGGCCCTGCTGGCAAGAATCCAGGAGCTACAGCCCGAAACACCCACTCTGTTGATTACCGGGCATGGAGAACATGACCTGGCAGTACAGGCACTGCGCGGCGGAGCATATGATTTTATTCAAAAACCGATAGACCGCGACTACTTCATCGCTGCTCTGCGGCGAGCGATGCAGACGCGCCAGTTGCGCCGGCAGGTCAGGGAGCAGCAGCTTGCACTGGAGCAGCACGCTCGTTCACTCGAAGAACAGGTGCAGCAGCGCACACAGGAACTGGTGGCTGCCAATGCCGCGAAGGATGAATTTCTGAGCGTGGCCTCGCATGAGTTGAAAACGCCGCTATCGAGTCTGAAAGCGATGACACAGCTACTACGCCGCCAGTTTGAACGAAGCAATTCGCCGTACCTGACGAATCTCATGAATATGGAGCGTTCGATTCGGCGCATGGAAATGCTCGTCAATGATCTGCTGAATACATCGCTTATCGAAACAGGCATGTTTACCCTGAATCGTACCAGATGTAATCTTGTGACGCTTTGTAATAATATTCGTGAAGAATACTTGATGGGGAGTAATTTGCCCGTCGTTCTTGAGTTGACCAACGAACCGGTGATGGTAGAGATAGATATGAACCGTATCACCCAGGTCATTCTCAACCTGCTCTCGAACGCGCAAAAATATTCGCCCAGGGGAGCACCGATCATCGTCACCTTGAAGAGGAGCGGACAGGAAGGCATCATTGCGGTCAGTGACCGGGGTGTGGGCATTCCTCAAGAGATGCTCCCCTATATTTTTGATCGCTTTTTCCGTGTGCCTGATGTTGAGGTACAGACGGGATCGAGCGTTGGCCTGGGATTAGGACTCTACATTGCGCGCAAAATTGTTGAACGGCATGGGGGCAGCATCGAAGTGGAGAGCGTTCCTGGTCAGGGCAGCACTTTCACTGTCAGATTGCCGCTGCTCATTGATGCTCAACAGGAGACCTGCCCCTCAGAGATAGCCGGTTGAAGCATAGGAAAGAGGCACTCATTGACATGCTTGCGCTGCTGATATATCCTAAACACCAGGAAGAAAGTTTCCATGATCCATCCATTTGCCCGCTGAAAGGTTCCTGCGATGAAATTGACAATGAAAGGTGACTATGGCCTGAGAGCGATGCTCGATATGGCTGCATATTACGGGCAGGGGCCGATAGAAAGCTCAGATATTGCCGCCCGGCAGTATATACCGGAGCAATACCTCGATCAAATTCTCATGGTGTTGCGCAAGGAAGGTCTGGTAAAAAGCATTCGTGGTCCGAAGGGCGGGCATATGCTGGCGAAGCCGCCCAACCAGATCACGATGGCTGAGGTGATGCAGGCACTAGAAGGTTATGTTCCCCCGATGGAGTGTTTGCCCCATCCAGATTTTTGCAAGCTTTCCCCTGGCTGTGCTCTGCGTGAAGTCTGGCAGAAGATAGACTCGCTAACGCAGCAGATCCTGATGTCAACAACGATTGAAGAGTTGGCGCAGCGCCATCGGACAGGCAGTATCGAAGAGACTATGTACTATATCTAAATCTAAGAAAAAGACTCCTTTTTGGCAGATCGGCCATAGTCCAGAGAATACCAGGACGAGTAGTGTGGGTGATGTTTTGCTGCCGAAGGAGAGGGAAGGCCAGGCTGAGATGATATGGCCCGTTGGGCGAAAGATGCGACGGAATTAGTAGGTGGTACGCCGCTGGTTGAGTTGAAGCGTTTTGCCGCAGGCACGGGAGCGACAGTGCTGGCGAAACTGGAGATGTTCAGCCCCGGCGGAAGTTCAAAGGACCGGGCTGCCTTGCAGATGGTGTGTGAAGCGGAGGCGCAGGGCTTACTGCGACCGGGCAGTACCATCACTGAGCCTACCAGCGGCAATATGGGGATTTCGCTGGCCTGGCTGGCGGCCGCACGCGGCTATCGCTGCATTCTCACTATGCCCGATACGGTCAACCTGGAGCGGCGCCTGCTCTTTCAGCGCTTTGGAGCCGAGGTCATTCTCACTCCCGCCAGGCTGGGCATGCGTGGCGCAATTAGCAAAGTCATCGAACTACGGACCACCCTGCCCAATGCCTGGTTCCCCCAGCAGTTTTATAATCAGGCCAACCCGCGTGCACACCGCGAAGGGACAGCGGTTGAGATCTGGCAGGATACCGGTGGCGCGGTCGATATTGTCGTCATTGGTGTCGGAACCGGAGGGACGCTGACCGGTGTGGCCGAGGGATTGCGTGAGCGCAGGCCCGATGTGACGGTGGTAGCGGTTGAACCCGCTGCGTGTGCTGTGCTTTCGGGAGGGAGGCCCGGACCCCATCGCATCGAAGGTCTGGGCGCTGGCTTTGTGCCGGATACACTACGCGTGGACCTGATCGACCGCGTGATCGCCGTCACCGATCAGGATGCCCTGGCGACTGCCAGACAGATCATGCGGCAAGAAGGGCTGTCGGTCGGCATCAGCAGCGGCGCCGCAGCCTGGGCGGCTCTTCAGGAAGCCCGCAAAGAAGAGAATCGCGGCAAAGTCATCGTGACGATTTTCCCCAGTGCCGCCGAGCGCTATCTTCAAACTGTGCTGTTTGAAGATCTACGTAGTTGATAAAAAACTATTGACATACTTTCTTAAAGAGAGTATACTTGACACTTGCCGGAGTGTGTATACTGAGAGTAGGGGTCAGTAGTGCCAGAGTCTGGCAGTGCTGACCATTGACAACAAATACAAGGCGAGAAACAGAACGTCAGGAATCCATTGCTCCCCACAATGTGAGGATGTCGTTATCACCACATTTTATTGCACCTTTAGTCTGTGCAGCATGGTAAGCGCAGACAGAAAAAGGCAAAGGGAATAATGTGGCGTTTTTTATTGTTTTATCTATTACGACTGCCGCGTCTCTGTTTCCGCCAGAGACCTCAAGCGGGAGGGGTTGTTGTGTGGGCAAGAGAAAAACAACATGTGTTTGTAGAGGTTGTAGGAGTAACCGTTTAATGCCCTGGCAAACGGTTACTTTTCTTGTCATAAACCGTTTCACAACACAGGCTTGTTAAAGTAATTATCTCAATTTTCTGTTTTTCCGTCTTTGAGGGACGCGATTTGGCGTGTCTCTCGAAATCCTCTATTGGGCAATCAGGTGAGAGGAGAACACCACATATGGCAGTAACCACCAGGGCCGCAGCTCTTCCAGAGCGTGTTTCTTTTGCACGTATCCCGGATATTCGGCCCATGCCAGGATTGATCCAGATTCAACTAGACTCCTTTGAGTGGTTTAAGAAAGAAGGTTTACGCGAGCTTTTTGCAGAGATTTCTCCTATCGAAGACTTCACCGGAAAAAATCTTAGCCTTGAATTTATTGTACCACCTGAGCCTTTTGGCAAGCCAAAGTATTCGGAGGACGAATGTCGTGACCGCGATGCTACCTATGCCGCTCCTCTGAACGTCAAGGCGCGTCTGATCAATAAAGAGACGGGTGAAATTATTGAAAAAGACGTCTTTATGGGGGATTTCCCCTTAATGACGAAAGAGGGGACCTTTATTATCAATGGGGCGGAGCGCGTCGTGGTGAGCCAGTTGGTGCGCTCGCCGGGCGTCTACTTCACCGTTGATGAAGATGTGGCGACGGGGAGGAAGCTCTATGCTGCCAAGCTCATCCCTGGCCGGGGAGCCTGGCTGGAATTTGAGACAAGCAATAAAAACCTGCTGACCGTCAAGATTGACCCCAAGCGCAAATTGCCGGTAACAACGTTGCTGCGCGCGATAGCCAGCCTGGCGAAAGATCAATGGCATGCCGAAGAGCTGGATCTTTCCACAGATCAGGGCATTCTTGACGCCTTTGCCGCTGTTGATACCGACCCGAATGTGCGCTATATCCAGGCGACCCTGGACCGTGACCCGGTAAAGAAGGAAGAGGAGGCGCTGCTCGAACTATATAAGAAATTGCGCCCCGGCGATCCTGCCACCCTGGATAATGCCCGCTCGCTGGTCAGGAATCTCTTTTTCAACCCGCGCCGCTATGATCTGGGTAGTGTCGGTCGCTATAAATTGAATCGCAAGCTTGATCTCGCCGTGCCGCAGAATCAGCGCATTCTGACACAGGATGACCTGGTGAATATCATTCGTCGCCTGGTGGCGCTCAACAACGGGCATGGGCGCAAGGATGATATTGACCACTTGGGCAATCGCCGTGTGCGCTGCGTGGGGGAGTTGATTCAGACACAGTTCCGTGTTGGCTTGCTGCGCATGGAGCGCGTGGTCAAGGAGCGCATGAGCATTCAGGAGCCGGGCCAGGCCACACCAAACGCGCTCATTAATATTCGCCCGGTGGTGGCAGCCATGAAAGAGTTCTTTGGTGGCAGCCAGCTCTCCCAGTTTATGGACCAGACAAATGCGCTGGCCGAAATTGGCCATAAGCGCCGCCTGTCGGCCCTGGGTCCCGGCGGTCTCTCGCGTGATCGTGCCAGCTTCGATGTGCGCGACGTTCACCAGTCGCACTATGGTCGTATCTGCCCGATTGAGACACCAGAAGGGCCGAACATCGGCCTGATCGGCAACCTGGCGACGTATGGGCAGATCAATCCTTACGGCTTTATCGAAACCCCCTATCGGAAAGTCTACAAGCGATTGAAGGCCAACGATCCGCGCCTGATTGGCCGCGAACTGCGCGGCATTATTGGCCGGTTGAATCAGGATGTGGTGGGGCCGGATGGCGAAGTGCTCTTCAAAGCCCCCAATCCTGTGCGTGTTGACGAGCCGCTCTTCCGCAAGCTGGCCCAGGTTCTGGGGGATACGGAGGTGCGTGTCAAGCCCTTTGTGACAACCGAGGTGGATTATCTTACAGCCGACGACGAAGAGAATTTCTGGATCGCGCAGGCGAATGCACGGCTGACCGAAAATGACGAGTTTGCTGATGAGCGCGTGCTGGCCCGCTACCAGGGAGAGTTTGCTGAAGGACGGACAGATAACATTGATTACATGGACGTCTCGCCGCGCCAGACAGTAAGCGTCGCCACTGCGCTGATCCCGTTCCTGGAGCATGATGACGTCAACCGTGCGCTGATGGGTGCCAATATGCAGAAGCAGGCGGTGCCGCTGCTGCGCCCGCAGGCGCCGGTTTGTGGGACCGGCATCGAGCGCCAGGTAGCGATTGATTCAGGCCAGGTGGTTGTCTGTCCTGTCTATGGCCAGGTTGTTTCGTCCACTGCGCGCAGGATCGAGGTCGTCGATGAGAATGGAGAACTGCACACCTTCCGTCTGCGCAAGTTTGTGCGCTCCAATAATGGCACATGCATTAACCAGCGCCCGATTGTGCGCAAGGGCGATTATGTCTCGCCCGGTCAGGTGATTGCCGATAGCTCCTCAACCGACAACGGCGAACTGGCGCTGGGCCAGAACATCCTGGTGGCCTTCATGAGCTGGGAGGGCGGCAACTTCGAGGACGCCATCCTGATCAGCGAGCGCATCGTACGCGAAGATCTCTTCACTTCGATTCACATTGAGAAGTACGAGGTTGACGCACGTGATACCAAGCTGGGGCCTGAAGAGATCACCCGCGATATTCCCAACGTGGGTGAAGAGGGCTTGAAGAATCTCGATGAGCGCGGCATCATCTATGTCGGCGCCGAGGTTGGCGCTCAGGACATCCTGGTGGGCAAGATCACGCCCAAAGGCGAGACCGAACTGACGGCGGAAGAGAAACTGCTACGTGCCATCTTTGGTGAGAAGGCGCGTGAGGTGAAAGATACATCGTTGCGTGTGCCGCATGGGGAGCGCGGAAAAGTAGTGGAAGTCAAGGTCTTCTCACGCGACGCCGGTGATGAGTTGCCGCCAGGAGTGAACCAGTTAGTCCGCGTCAGCATCGCCCAGAAGCGCAAGATCGGTGCGGGCGATAAAATGGCCGGGCGTCACGGCAACAAGGGTGTCATTTCAAAAGTGCTGCCGATTGAGGATATGCCCTTTCTGCCCGATGGCACGCCGGTGGACATCATTCTTAACCCGCTGGGTGTGCCGCATCGTATGAACATTGGCCAGATCATGGAGACGCATCTGGGCTGGGCGGCGACCGCTCTCGGCTTCAAAATTGCGACGCCGGTCTTTGATGGAGCGAGCGAAGAAGATATCGAAGAACTGCTGCGGCAGGCGGGGCTGCCAGATTCGGGCAAGGTGCAGCTCTTCGACGGGCGCACCGGAGAACCATTTGATCATCCGGTCACGGTTGGCTATACCTACATGCTCAAGCTGGCGCACCTGGTCGAAGACAAGGTCCATGCCCGCTCGACCGGCCCGTACAGCTTGATCACGCAGCAACCGCTCGGTGGGAAGGCGCAGTTTGGCGGACAGCGTTTCGGCGAGATGGAAGTCTGGGCGCTGGAAGCCTACGGTGCGGCCAACATCTTGCAAGAGATCCTGACAGTGAAGTCTGACGATATTGTCGGTCGCGTCAAGACCTACGAGGCCATTGTCAAAGGCGAGAACATTATGGAACCAGGGGTACCGGAATCCTTCAAGGTTCTGGTCAAGGAATTGCAAAGTCTCGGTATCAACGTCGAAGTGCTCAACGAAGACGATCAGAAGATTCAGTTCGTTGAGGATACCTCGAACGATGTGATGCCGGAACTGGGGATTAATCTGTCCGGTTTCGAGGGAGACCAGTAAAACAAGCGCCCGACATCGCGCCCTGTCCGGCAGGAATTTCGCTTTATTCCTGCCGGACGGCACCGGACGCGATACATCAGCTCCTAAATATTAGCAGGAGACGCCTTGCACCATCCGGGGCGCCAGGAAGAAGCCAGGATGGTGTCAATCAGGAGGTAGCATGCTCGAAGTAAATGATTTCAACGCTATGCGTATCAGCCTTGCCAGCCCTGAGCAGATTCGTAGCTGGAGCTATGGCGAGGTAACGAAACCGGAAACTATCAACTATCGTACTCTCAAGCCGGAAAAGGATGGCCTGTTCTGTGAGCGCATCTTCGGGCCAACCAAAGACTGGGAGTGTTACTGCGGGAAATATAAAAGAGTGCGCTTTAAGGGCATTGTCTGCGATAAGTGCGGCGTCGAGGTCGCCCGCTCAAAGGTTCGCCGCGAGCGCATGGGTCACATCGAGCTGGCCTCGCCCGTCAGCCATATCTGGTACTTTAAGGGGACACCTAGCCGTATTGGCCTGCTGCTGGACCTCTCGCCGCGCAACCTGGAACGTATCCTGTACTTTGCCCTCTATGTCGTCACCCATGTGGATGAGGAGGCACGCCAGCGGGAACTGATGCGCCTGGACGAAGAACTCGCGGCGCTGGAGCAGAATCTTGATAGCCGTGTCGTGGAACGCATCAACAGCCTGCGTTCACAGCGAGATGATGCCATCAGAGAGACCGAAGAGCGATTCACAACGCTGGATCGCCAGGAGATCGAGGCCAGGCGTGAGAGCGAGCTGGAGCAGGCGCGTCAGGCTGAGAGCGAGACACTGGCACAACTGCGCGAGCAGATGGGAGAAGTGGCCGAAGACGATATCCTTTTTGATCCAACCGATCAGGTGATTGTCAAAGAAGGCGACCTGGTGACACCCAGGCACCTCGAAATTCTTGAACGAGCCGCCGAAGCCGCGCGCAATTCGATTGTTGAACAGGCCCGCCGTGAGATAGAGCTGGCCCAGTCGGAAAGCAAGCGCGAGGCAGATCGCCTGGGCCTGGAATACCAGGGGCAGATCGATTCGGTACAGTCGCAGGTAGAGCGCGAGCGCATCGACGCGCGCCAACGCCTTGAGCAACTGCGGCGCGACCTGATGGATCTCAAAAAGATGGACCTCTTGCAGGAAAATCGCTACCGTGAGCTGAAAGATAACTTCCCGGATGTCTTCCGCGCTGGTATGGGCGCCGAGGCCGTCAAGGAACTGATCGAGAGCATTGACCTGGACAAACTGGCGATGGACCTGCGCCACGAGATCAACTCGACAGTCGGACAGCGGCGCAAGAAGGCCACCAAGCGCCTGAAAGTGGTTGAGGCTTTCCGCAAGTCAAACACTTCGCCCGCCTGGATGATTCTGACGGTGCTGCCAGTGTTACCGCCCGATCTGCGCCCGATGGTGCAACTGGACGGTGGACGCTTCGCCACTTCGGATCTCAACGACCTGTACCGGCGCGTGATCAACCGCAATAACCGGCTCAAGCGTCTGCTTGAACTGGGTGCACCTGAAATCATCATTCGCAATGAGAAGCGCATGCTGCAAGAGGCCTGTGATGCTCTGATCGACAATGGGCGCCGCGGGCGCGCCGTCGCCGGTTCGGGCAACCACAAACTCAAGAGCCTCTCCGACATGCTCAAAGGCAAGCAGGGCCGCTTCCGCCAGAACCTGCTCGGTAAGCGCGTTGACTACTCTGGCCGCTCGGTTATCGTGGTCGGGCCTGAGCTGAAACTGCATCAGTGCGGTCTGCCAAAGCGCATGGCACTGGAATTGTTCAAGCCCTTTGTAATGCGCAAGCTCGTCGAGCAGAACTTCGCGCACAACATCAAGAGCGCCAAACGGTTCGTCGAGCGTGTCAAACCGGAAGTCTGGGATGTACTGGAAGAGGTGATCAAGGATCATCCTGTACTGCTGAACCGCGCGCCCACGTTGCACCGCCTGGGCATCCAGGCTTTTGAAGCGGTGCTGGTGGAAGGCAGCGCCATCCAGTTGCACCCGCTCGTCTGCTCGGCTTTCAATGCCGACTTCGACGGCGACCAGATGGCTGTGCATGTGCCGCTCTCAGAGAAAGCGCAGGACGAAGCGCGCCGCTTCATGATGTCCACACGCAACTTGCTTTCCCCGGCGCACGGTGAGCCGTCCATTGGTGCCAGCCAGGATATGGTGCTTGGCTGCTACTACCTCACGCAGGATCGCCCGAACCTGAAAGGCGAGGGGCGAGTGTTTGCCGATGTCACTGAAGCCTTGCTGGCCCATGCTCATGATTATGTGGATCTCCAGGCGCGCATTAAAGTGCGTCTCGGCGATGTGGCTGTCTACGACAATCCACCGCCTGCCAGAGCCACTATCTCCAGTGCGAAAGGCAAGCTGATCGAGACCACTGTCGGACGCCTCATTTTCAATGAAGCACTGCCGGAGCGATTGCGTTTCAAGAACTACGCGATGAAGAAAGAGAACTTGAGACAGATCATTGCCGACTGCTTCAAAGAATACGGGCGCGTCAAAACGACAGAGCTGGCCGATGAGATCAAGCATCTCGGTTTCTACTATGCCACCAGGGCCGGCATCACCGTCGCCATCAGCGATGTCAAGGTGCCTGCCGGCAAGGCCGAAGAGATAGCGAAAGCCGATGCTCGCATCCTCGAGCTGGAGGAGCAGTATCACGAAGGTCTGATTACTGAGAACGAGAAATATCAGCAGACCGTTGACATCTGGACCGAGGTCGGCGACAAAGTCACGAAAATGGTGGAAGCTTCGCTTGACCCCTATGGCTCGATTTACACGATTGCAAAATCGGGCGCAACAAAGGCGAAGTTCCAGCAGATTCGCCAGTTGTCTGGGATGCGTGGTCTGATGGCAAGCCCATCAGGAAAAATCATCGCCATCCCCATTCGCGGCAACTTCCGCGAGGGTCTGACAGTGGCCGAATACTTTATCAGTAGTCACGGCGCTCGTAAAGGTCTTGCCGATACCGCTCTCCGTACAGCAGAGTCGGGCTACCTGACGCGCCGCCTGATCGATGTGGCACAGGATGTGATCGTCAATGAGGAAGATTGTGGCACGACTGAGGGTATTCTGATCACTGACGCCGACTCGAAAGAAATGGGACTGGATAGCATGCGCACGCGCCTGATCGGGCGTGTCCTGGCTGAACCCATCCCCGGCTTCGAGCAGATCGAGGTAGGCGAGGAACTGAGCGACGAGATGGTCGATGAGATCATTGAAGCTGGCGTCCCAGCAGTGCGTGTACGCTCCGTCATGACCTGCCAGACCAAACGCGGCGTGTGCCGCAAGTGCTATGGCCGTGACCTGGCGGCGAACTCGCTCGTCAGTATCGGTGCAGCAGTTGGTATCATCGCCGCTCAGTCGATAGGTGAACCCGGCACACAATTGACCATGCGTACCTTCCATACCGGCGGTATCGCAGGCGCTCAGGGTGACATCACTCAGGGTCTGCCGCGTGTCGAAGAACTCTTTGAGGCGCGCGTACCAAAGGATAAGGCTGAAATCAGCGAAATCGACGGAGTGGTGGAAATCATCAAAGATGAGGCCAGCGGCGCACGCACAGTACGTGTGACCTCGGTCAACGTCTTCTTTGATGAGTATACCTTGCCAGAAGGCAGCAAGCTGCTGGTCAATGACCGCGATGAGGTACAGAAAGACCAGGTTATCGCGCTGATGCCTGCCGAGGAAGGGGGTGAGCAGGTTCCCGTACTGGCGCGCACTTCAGGGGAGATTAATATCAGCGAAGAGGGCCTGCTCTCAATTCGCTTTGAAGAGCGTGAGGAGCGTTCGTATGCAATACCGGCGGCTCGCAACATTACCGTGAGCAACGGACAAAAAATCCAGGCCGGTACGGCGATTACCTCAGGCCAGCGCGACCCGCAAGATGTCTTGCGTATCCAGGGGCGCGAGGCGGTGCAGATGTACCTCGTGAAAGAGGTACAGCGTGTGTACCGCAATACCGGTGTCTACATCAACGACAAGCATATCGAAATCATCATTCGCCAGATGCTGCGACGCGTCAAAATTGACGATCCCGGTGATACCGAGATGCTGCCAAACGATCTGGTTGATCGCTTTGTCTACGCTGACACCAACGCGCGCGTGCTGGCGGAGGGCGGCGAGCCTGCTACGGCCACAACCGTCCTGCTGGGCGTCACTAAAGCATCGCTCAATACTGACAGCTTCCTCGCGGCAGCTTCCTTCCAGGAAACGACGCGCGTCCTCACAGAGGCTGCCATAGAGGCCCAGACAGATCACCTGGTTGGCCTGAAAGAGAACGTGATTATCGGTAAGCTGATCCCGGCTGGCTCTGGCATCGCACAGCGCCGCCGCGAACAGATAGCCCGCCAGCAGCAGACGGCTGCGGCGCGTATCGCGCCAACTCCTGTGGCAGCGGGCGTCACAACGGCAAGCACGGCGAGTTTTGGCAGTAATGGCAGCAACGGGAACGGTGGTACTCCGCTCGGGCTAACACTTGACAGCGGCGACGATGAGTGATATCATATGCAACCGCATATGCAGGAAGAAGAGAGCGCGGATAGCTCGCTAAGAGCTATCTGCGCTTACTGAAAGAGAGGATCGGGAGGACCTTTCCTTGCCAACAATTAATCAACTGATCCGCAAGGGTCGTTCGAGAAAACAGAAGAAAGTCAAGGCACCTGCGTTGTTGTATTCCTACAACGCTTTGAGGAACAGGACTTCACGTCTGCGCGGCTCACCGCAGAAGCGCGGGGTATGCACGCTGGTGCGTACCATGACGCCTAAGAAGCCGAATTCGGCAATGCGCAAGATTGCTCGTGTGCGTCTGTCAAACCATATGGAGGTGACGGCGTACATTCCTGGTGAGGGGCATAACTTGCAGGAGCACTCGGTGGTGCTCATTCGAGGGGGCCGTGTCAAGGATCTGCCGAGCGTGCGCTATCATATTATTCGCGGTACGCTGGATAGTGAAGGTGTAACTAAACGCCGCCAGGGCCGCTCAAAGTATGGGGCAAAACGGCCTAAACCCGGCCAGGCCGCAGGCGCACCAGCCAGGGGTGGGAGGAAGTAGCGCAGTCTAGCAGGTCAGGAACCGCCGGACTCGATGATGGAGGGAATGGGGTTCCGCTTTTGTATCGTCTTTATCTGGCTTTTTCTCTCATGCAGAAGTAAACTGAGCAGAAGCTGCGACTGGTAGGTCGGTGAATCGCGCGTCATCGCATGTTTTACGTCTGTCTGTGCGATGATTGTCGGGTGTTCTCCTGAGAATATCGGGTTTTCAACCGGTTCGTACAAAGCAGTGAGCGCAGGAGTTGTGCTGATGCTAGCCGAACCGGGCGTTTCAGATCGGAATCCCATCCGGCTTGAAACGTAACTCAAAAGAAGGAAAGGCACCCGCGTACAGGCGTCCGAAGGAGATTGAGGAGAGCCTGCCTCAATCGAATCGACGCCTTTTCTGGTGTCCGTTACTTGCGTGTATATGCTGAGGAGGCAGGAATTGCCAAGAAGAAAGAGAGTGATCCGACGGCCCGACGTGCCGGATGCAAAGTACAAGAGTCGGAATGTGGCTCGCTTTATTAACAAATTAATGATTGATGGGAAGCGTAGCCTGGCAGAGCGCATCTTGCATGATGCTTTTGATACCATTGAGGCGAAGCAGAAGCGATCCCCGCTCGAAGTGTTTGAGCAGGCGGTCAGGAACGCCACACCTGCGATTGAAGTCAAACCCCGCCGTGTCGGTGGGTCAACATACCAGGTTCCAATTGACGTTCGCAAAGATCGTGGCAATGCGCTGGCAATGCGCTGGTTGATTCGTTCGGCTCGTGCGCGTACGGGCCGCTCTATGGCAGAGAAACTCGCCAGCGAATTGATGGATGCCGCTGCTGGCCAGGGCGCAACCATCAGGAAACGTGAAGAAACGCATAAGATGGCGGAGTCTAACCGGGCTTTCGCTCATTATCGCTGGTAAGAAAAAACATGCCTAGAGAATTTCCACTTGAAAAAACCAGAAATATTGGTATCATCGCTCACATTGACGCCGGCAAAACGACGACGACGGAGCGTATCCTCTTCTATACTAAAAAGATTCACCGTATTGGTGAAGTACATGAAGGGGCGGCGACGATGGATTACATGGCGCAGGAGCGCGAGCGCGGTATTACCATCACGTCGGCGGCGACTACCTGTTTCTGGCAGGATCACCGCATCAACATCATTGATACGCCCGGCCACGTCGATTTTACCGCCGAGGTCGAGCGATCTCTGCGTGTCCTCGATGGCGGAGTGGTGGTTTTCGATGCCGTAGCAGGCGTTGAGCCGCAGTCCGAGACCGTCTGGCGTCAGGCAAACAAGTATCACGTTCCACGTATCTGTTTTGTCAACAAGATGGACCGCATGGGCGCCGATTTCTGGCGCTGCGTGCAGATGATCATTGACCGACTGGGGGCTGTTCCTGTGCCTGTCCAGATCCCGATTGGCAGTGAGAGCAACTTCAGAGGCTTTGTTGACCTGATCGAGCAGCGGGCCGTTACCTTCCTCGATGATCTGGGAACACAATCTGAATATGCTGAGATCCCGACCAGTATGGAAGCGGAGGTGCAGCAGCATCGGGAGAACCTGATCGAGAAGATCGCCGAGACCGATGAGGAGCTGACGCTCAAGTACCTTGAGGGTGAGGAGATCACAAAGGAAGAGCTGGTCGCCGGGCTACGCAAGGCAACGATTGCCAGTACGCTAGTACCCGTCCTGTGTGGCAGCGCCTTGAAAAACAAGGGGGTCCAGGCGATGCTGGATGCTGTGATTGCTTACCTGCCATCCCCGCTGGATATTCCTAAGCCACGCGGGATCAATCCCGATACTGGTCAGGAAGAGACACGCGATGTCGATGACGAGGCGCCGTTTAGCGCCCTGGCCTTTAAGATCGTTTCTGACCCCTTTGTTGGCCGTCTCTCCTACCTGCGAGTCTATTCCGGTACGCTAACCAAAGGAACCTCAGTCGAAAACACGGCCAAAGGCAAACCTGAACGTATCGGTCGCCTGCTACGCATGCATGCCAACCACCGTGAGGATATCGACGAGATCCGCGCCGGCGATATCTGTGCTGCCGTTGGCCTGCGTAACACATTCACTGGCGATACGCTCTGTGATCCTCAGCATCCGATTTTGCTGGAATCCATCACCTTCCCTGAGCCGGTCATCGAAATCGCTATCGAGCCAAAGACGCGCGCCGAACAGGACAAAATGTCAATTGCCCTGGGCAAGCTGGCAGAAGAAGATCCAACCTTCCGATTGCATACCGACCCTGAGAGCGGGCAGACCATCATCAGCGGCATGGGCCAGTTGCACCTGGAAGTGATCGTAGATCGTCTCTTCCGTGAGTTCAAGGTCGAGGCGAATATTGGCCGTCCACAGGTCGCCTACCGTGAGACAATCACGCGCGTCTCTCAGGCTCAAGGCAGATATGTGCGGCAAACTGGCGGTAGCGGCCAGTATGGCGATGTCTGGATTCGCGCCGAGCCGAATGAGCGCGGCAAAGGCTTTGAATTCGTCAATGCTATTGTCGGTGGCGCAGTGCCGAAAGAGTATATCAAGCCGACCGAGGCAGGTATCCGTGAAGCCCTGGAGAATGGCATTATCGCTGGCTACCCAATGATCGATGTGAAAGTGACTCTCTATGATGGGTCATATCATGAAGTGGACTCAAGCGAAATGGCTTTTAAAATGGCCGGTTCGCTGGCTATCAAGGAAGCAGTCCGCAAAGCGCACCCGATCATTCTTGAACCTATTATGCTGGTGGAAGTGACTACCTCTGAAGAGTATTACGGCGATGTGATCGGCGATATCAACCGCAGGCGCGGTACGATTCTCGGCATAGAGTCGCGTGGAACTATGCATGTGGTGCGTGGACATGTTCCTCTTGCCGAAATGTTCGATTATGCAAACGATTTGCGGTCAATGACCAGCGGGCGAGCAAGCTACTCGATGGAGTTTGCTCACTACGATCCTGTGCCGAAGAATATCGCCGACGAGATTATGGCAAAAGCCAGTCGTTAACCGTAAGAGTTCTCGCCCGGCGCTGAATTCAGGCAACAGACCTGCCGGGTACTGAAGAGTCTTTCTATGTCCTGCGTTGCCGCAGGCGACATTTGTGTACGAAGAGGAAAATATATGGCGAAACAGAAGTTTGAGCGGACCAAACCGCATGTGAACGTGGGAACCATCG
>JADBKA010000349.1 GCA_014896635.1 Ktedonobacteraceae bacterium | reverse complement strand
ATGTAGATCAGTGTTCGTGAGATCTGTTTGAATAATATCTGTACCACTGAGATCGGCATTACTGAGGTTAGCGTTACTGAGGTCAACCCCAATCAAACTAGCCCTGACAAGACTGGCATTATGCAAATCAGCTCCGTTCAGGTCAGCTCCGTGTAATTCGGCTCTGCTAAAGTCAGCTTGTGGAAATATAGATTGTCTCAGATTAGCTCCATCCAGATGAGTTCTATTGAACATTACTCCCTGTCCGTTTGCCATTTCGAGGATAGCATCTCCCAGGTCAGCTTCGCTCAGATTTGTCTCGCTCAGATTTGTCCCTGTCAAATTTGCCTGGCGAAGAGCAGCTTTCTCGAAATTAGCAGATGAAAGGTTGGCATAACTAAAGTTTGTGCCGAAAAAGTTCCCTCCGTAAAAATAGGAACGTTGTAGATTGGCGTAGCTCAAATCGGCACCACTAAGGTGAGCCTCATTCAACTTCATCCCACTGAGATCAGCTCCTGTCAGATCTAGCAGGATAGTCGGATTATCGTCTCTCCATTTATTCCAGTCGAGAACACCTCTTCGGATGAGGTCGAGTTGTTGTTGATCTGCCATTTTCTTTCCTCCGAGGAAGCTTCTTGGCGAACAAATAAATAGCATGCTCATTTGCAACATCAAAGGGCTAACACGGGCATGGAACGTTTTTTCCTTTCAGCGGCGATTATAGCATGTTTTCTAGCAGGTTAAAAGCCCATTGAACAATTTTTCTTCTCCTCTATAACTGTTCTTTATTGGCTGGAGAATGTGGTGATTTCCTGATATATAATTGGGAGTGATCAGCAAGACAAGAAAGGTAGAGGAAAGCTCGATGAAATCACACACCTCTTATCTCACATTCAACACGCGCATGCGCAAAGAGATCATCCCGATCACTGACCAGGTCGAACACATCATTCGAGAGAGCGGAATCCAGGAAGGACTGGCGCTCGTCAGCGCGATGCATCTCACGGCCTCGGTGATCATCCAGGACGAAGAATCGGGTCTGTGGCAGGATATTATGGAGTGGGCGGAGAAAGTCGCGCCGGAAAATCCTCACTATAAGCACCATCGTACCGGCGAGGACAATGGCGATGCACACCTCAAGAACCTGCTGCTGCATCACCAGGTGGTGCTACCAATCACGCAGGGCCGCATCGACTTCGGTCCCTGGCAGCGTCTCTTCTACGTTGAGTTTGATGGGCAGCGCAAAAAGCGTGTGCTGGTCAAGGTGATCGGCGAGTAGAATTGCTGCCGAAGCACGTACCAGAAGCACGTACCAGAAGCATGTACCAATGGAGCATTAGTATGGCTGGCTATATTTTGCTGGAAGGCGGCATGGAATTTGGCGGCGCTATGGCAGAGCCGGATCGCCGCGCTCTTGAACTGGCGGGTGGATCGGATGCGCCTGTCTGTATTATTCCCACTGCTGCTGCACCCGATCAGAATCATCAGCGGGCGGGTGCAAATGGTGAACGCTGGTTTCGCAGCCTGGGTGCGACGCAGGTGGTAGTGCTGCCGCTGCTTGATCGTGTCTCGGCTGAAGAGCCGGCGATTGTCACTGCTCTCAGCAAGTCACGCCTGATTTATTTGCTGGGCGGCTTTACCCGTTATCTGGGAGAGACACTCGTACACAGCGCGAGCTGGCGGGCCATGCTTGGCGCCTATCTCAGTGGTGCTGTGATCGCCGGTAGTAGCGCCGGTGCGATGGTTCTATGCCAGTATTACTACGATCCTGCACAGAAGCAGGTATGCGAAGGACTCGGGCTGGTTCCCAATGCCTGCGTTTTACCTCACCATAATGCGTTCGGCAAAAAATGGGCGCCACAGTTATCCAGTGTACTACCGGATGTGGTGTTGATCGGCATAGACGAGCATACAGGCATGCTCGATGATGGGCCTGCCGGGAAAAAAACGGGCTGGCGTGTCTACGGCCAGGGCTGCGTCACACTCTATCGTCAAGATCAACAGGCAATCCATAGAAGTGGAAGTGTTTTCACGGAAGCATTCGCTTAGATATGAGAAAACACGGATCCCGGCCCCGGCGAAGCCTGGCCTCGCCGGAGTGGAGCCGGAGAGCGAAGCTCCCCGAAAAGAAACGCCGGCTAACGATTGCGCTCGCTGCGCACGAAGAGCAGCGTTCCCACGACCAGAAAGACGACGAACAGCGCCGCGATGACCAGCAGATTGACCAGCGGCGGCAGCAGAACTGTCTGCCCATATTCTGGCCGGCCCGCGTACACGATGCCGCGAACCAGGTCCACTGCGTAGCGCATGGGGGTGATCTTCGAGAGGATGTCCAGATACCAGGGCAGCACGCGCACTGGCATAAAGACGCCTGCCAGAAAGAACTGTGGGAACAGCAAAAACGGGATCACCTGGTTTGCCGTGCGCTGGTTGCTGAAAAGCGACAGGAGCAGCACGCCGAACGCGCCCCCGAAAAGGCAGACAATCAGCGAGATCGGGATGAGCAAAAGCAGGCTGACCAGTGAGAGCGGAAAGCCAAAGAGTACGACACCCACGATTACAAGCACAACGCCCTGTACCAGTGCGACCAGCGATTCACCCAGGATCTTGCCGAAGATGATAGCATAGCGCGAGATAGGCGCGATGAACAGCTCCTGGCTGAAGTCATTTTCGCGGTCCTCGATCAACGATGCCAGTCCGCCCATCGTCGTTTGAAAGAGTGTCAGGGCCAGCATCCCGACCACGCTGAAAGTGATCAGGTTGTAGCTCACCGCTGCTCCGAGATTGCTTTGCAGCGGCCCCACCAGTCCACCCACTAGAATAATGGGCATGATCAGCGAGAAGATGACACGCATCGGGTCACGCACGAAGCGCATGACGTCGCGCGCGGCAATCGTGAGCAGCGCGTTCCAGGTAATATTGATGCGGGATACTTCATGTGTATATGAGAGCGTTTGCGAGATGCTCACATTTTTCCTCTGCGAGATGCTCATATTTTTCCTCCTTGAACGATTTTTCTCTTCAATCTTGCCTGATAATCTGTAAGTAGGCATCTTCCAGCGATGGCGTATGTGTCCGAACGACGCTCAGGGGCGTGTTGATTGATTTAAGTACCTGGTGGACATGGTGATTCTCGATGGCGATGGAGAAGAGCGCACCCTCCTCGAAGGGCAGGCCCAGTTCTCGCAGTTCCGCACGCAGTTGTTCGCGGTCCAGCGCGTCGATGAGCAGCGTAGAGGAGCGCGTCAGATCGGCTTTGATTTGCTGCGGCGGGCCGGCGCTTACAATGCGTCCTTTGCTCATGATACAGATGCCATCGGCCCCCTCGGCCTCCTCCAGGTAATGCGTCGTCAGGAAGATCGTCGTGCTGCTTTCCGTGCGCACACGGCGCAGGTAGTCCCAGAGGCTGTGGCGGCTTTCAGGGTCCAGGCCAGTCGTTGGCTCATCGAGAAAAAGCACGGCGGGCCGGTGCAGCAGACTGCGCATGATTTCGAGCTTGCGTTTCATGCCGCCGGAAAAGGTTTTGACGGGCTTGAAAAGGCTCTCCTCGATCCCCAGCAACTCCGCCAGCGCCTGGACCTGCGTACGGTAAGTCCCCGGCATCAAGCGAAAGCCTGGCCGATAGGGAAAGAGACCATAGAGTGTGGCGTGGAGCCGCACATTCTCCTCGGCTGTCAGGTTGAGATCGAGGCTCGGCTTCTGGAAGACAATGCCGATATGACGCCGCACGTCAGGTGCCTGCGTGGCGAGATCGTAGCCGGCGATGCGTGCCGAACCAGATGTTGGTGCCAGAGTGGTTGTCAGGATCGAAACGACCGTC
>JADBKA010000348.1 GCA_014896635.1 Ktedonobacteraceae bacterium | reverse complement strand
CAGGAAGGAGAAGAGGCGATAGGAACCACAGCAGAAGAGACACTCGGCGGCCAGATGCTGCTGACTCGCCATACCGATGAGGCTGACGTCATCGCCCATCACAGCCTGATGCTCTTCGCGCACTATCACCGCCCGGCCAACCGCTACCTGCAAGTGCAGATACGCATTGGCAATATCATCTCGTCAATGCCAACTTACTATCCACCCCCGGCTCGCTCACGCGGTAGATTCACGCGCAAATTGACACGTCATCTCTAATAGAGATTGACTGTATCGTTCAGCCTGCCAGGCAATGCGGGAGAAACAGATTTTTCTCCCGCACCTGCATCACAGGATCGATCCCGTTTCTCACACGGAAACCAGGAGTATGCCCACTGCCAGCACCAGTCCCCCGATCCAGAAACTCAGGCCGAGCACTTCATGCAGTAGTAGCGCACTGAGCAGACCACCAACCAGCGGCTGCGCGAAGAAAAAAACTGCCGCGACACTGGCCGGCAGTCGCTCAACACCCCTGTACCAGAGAAACCAGGCCAGAGCCGTCGCGCCAACACCCAGATAGAGCACACTACCGAGCGATTCCCATGACAGGACGCCGAGCGGATGCCACAACAATTCCCAGACCGCGAAAGGCACCAGAAAAACGGCTCCCCACAGCGTCCCATACGTTGCAACAACCAGCGCCGAAGAGGTACGCACCAGCGGCGCTCCCAGAACAGTAAACAATGCCCAGGCCAGCGCCGAAATGACCAACAGAATATCGCCAAGCCACGCCGTTCCACTTTTGCCACTCCCACCACTCTCCGCTATCCCTACGATCAGCACCACCCCCAGTAGCGCAACCAGCATACCGACAAGCACTCTCCAGCCGGGACGTTCGCGCAGCATCAGCCAGGCAATCGGTACAATAAAGATCGGGGTGATGGTGGTCAGTAACGCTCCCTCATGCGCCGTCGCCAGGTCGGTGCCGCTGAACTGCGTGATCAGCGTGACCGTGATGGTCAGACCGAGAAGCGGCAGGCGACGCTTCTCACGCGCAGTAAATGCTGGCCTGCTCTGTGTGCGCCCGCGACCGGCATGAGCAGAGAACCATAGCGCCAGCCAGAGGACGAGACCGCCAACCAGCAAGCGCAGCAAACCAAGCGTCAGTGGTGGAATAACATGAAAACTGGCTTTGCTCACGACGTACATTCCACCCCACAGGCACGAAGCGCCAAGCGGCGCCAGCCCGGCTCCCAGCAGAGCCGGTTTTTCTCGCTCTATTTTTGTAGATTGCATTCTTCTTCTGTCCCTGTTAGAGATCATCAATCGCTGCTATCGCAGCCAATACTACGCACCAGCAGAAATGAAGCGCAGCATGCGTAGAGAGGGACAGGAAAACACCTCATGTTTGAAAGGTCACTCCCTACGCATTAGCGAAGAGCGCAGGGGGGCCTGACAGGCGGAAGATACGTTGCGGGCAAATAGATCACAGAAAGACTCCTGACGATTCATCATTTTCCGGCACGTCGCCGGGATACGAGACGCTGCTCTATTACATCACGACCACATACCAGAGTCAAGCGTATACAGGACCATTTGAGAGTTCCTCACACAGCCTCTCTGCCGGTCCTGTGTACACCTGGCATATGCTCATCGCAGCGACACCTTGCAGATTTGCTGTAACTCCCCGGCGTATCTTTCTATAGATCACTGTTCATCACGTTCTTCACAGGGATAAACCACTGGTGAGATGTTAACAGCATATTCCCCATATGGATGTTAAAAATGTTTTAACACTTTTTGGTGGTATTATATCTGTGGAAAAACAGATTCCGATACCATTACTCACATCACCCGAAAGCGGGTGAATGTTGCTTATGAGAGAATACTAAAGGAGGATATGTCATGCGGATAAGCAGCATATGGGACGCCATGAAGAGATTCTGTTGTGTTCTGTTGCTCGGAAGTATGTTGTTGCTGGCAGCCTGCGGCGGGAATACGCCTTCGCCGGAGTCCCAGCCAGGCGGCTCGCCGAGCCAGCCCGGCTACAGCCTGATCAGTCTCTTTGAGCAGGAGATCCAGGGCTGGCTATTGCCATAAAGAGCTTGGACGAGTCTATTCGCCGGTATAACTGAAAGGAGTTTGCCCTATGGATACACAGGCTACCTCTCAGAGTCAGGTGCGGGAGCAATTCCCGGCGGGAATCTACCAGTTGGTCCAGGTAGTAGCACCCCCTTTTCTGCGAATCACTCTGGGAATCGTGTTTCTCTGGATGGGAGTCACGAAGTTTTTCGATCCCGGCCCGGTAGTAGGGACGCTTGCAGCGTCGTACTCTTGCTTAGCCTCTGATGTCTTTGTCTATATCCTCGGTGGGCTGGAAGTGCTAGCCGCCCTGCTGCTTTTTATTGGTAGAGGATTGCGCTATGTGGGTGTGCTGATTCTTCTGTTTTTCGTCGGCACGCTCTCAATCTTCTTCATAGAATCCCCGTCAATGTATGCAGAAGTGGGATTTCCTGCTTTGAACGTAGTGGGAGAATTTTTCGTGAAAGATGTGAGTCTGGTTGGCGTAGCATTGATGATCATAGCCGGAGACGTGGCAAGGCAAGCGAAAAAGCAGGAAAGATAAGCAATCGTTTAGCAGTACCAGCCGGGTGCCTTGCTCAATGAGCGCGCCCGGCTGGTATCTCTACTGACTCTGTCGAATCTGCCGGGAGAGCGGTCATCTTTCCCTACAATTCTGCTATCCCCTCAGGATGAAACGATCGATGTTGCAGGACCGTTATTACCAGTGGTCTTTACGATGCCTGATATCATCATCCATAATAGCGTTGGTAGCCTGCCTGTGCATGCCGACTATTTTATTATATATGCTGAGCCGCCCCGGCAAGTTCTGGTGCTACCGGAGGTATACCGTTTCTAATGAAACAAAAGAGGAAGCTCAAGAAGCCTTCGCTGACCATCACACCACAGCAAGGAGCATTTTTCTCTTCAGCAAGCAGAGATTCCGATACACAACCAACTGAACCATGCCAGGTTCCGACATTAACGCAGGCTGCCGGGGAAACCCCTCATGCAGCGCCAGCAGATATTTCTCAGCACAATACGGAGCAGAGCCAAAAATCGCCTGCTGCGCCAGCCGGGAAGAACCCTGAACTCCGCAGGCTTGCCCTACCGGCCACTAACACAGGAGCGCAGACGGAGATAGCCACACAGGACACGGTAGAGAGTCCTGCGCTTCCCACTGCAAAGGCAGATATTGCCCGGCTCGCAACGGAGAAGAGTCCCATCCTGGTTGATGAAAAAGAGGATATCTCCAGACTGGATACAGCAAAAAGTGCAGCTCTGCCTGAAGAAGACGGGAGGGAACAAACACAGCCGGGATCTCCTCCGGTAGCTCCACCAGCCATCCCACCAATCGGGTTCACTACATCACCGGCTGGCATGGCGGAGAAAAAGCCGCAATGGCTGACGCGCTGGCTGCACATTGTACTGCTGATCAGCATGGTGCTGCCCGCACTGTTGATCATTGTAGAAGGTCTCAACGCAGCCATGCTCTACACCTATGCGCACGAAGGTGTGCAACATCTGTTCAACGTCAAAAATGTCTTCACCGGCGCTCAGGCTCATCCCAGCGGGCTGCTTGATGCCAACAAGCTCCGTCTGGCCCAGACCGAATTTACAGCGGCCCAGAATAACTTCAAACTGCTTGACGAAAAACTGCGCAACGATCCCGTCATCGGCATCGCAGGCGGCATCCTGCCACAGCAGGTTACTTCAGCGCGCGCGCTCAGTCGCATCGGTGTGGATATCACCGAGATGGGAC
>JADBKA010000028.1 GCA_014896635.1 Ktedonobacteraceae bacterium | reverse complement strand
GTGATCTGCGGCGCCTACGATATTCCAGCCCTGTACACCAGTACCGACCTGGTCTTCACTAACAAGGCTCCCACCGACGCCTATCGCGGAGCCGGGCGACCCGAGGCTACCTACGTGATAGAGCGCGTTATGGACCTGGTGGCACGCGCGATAGGCAAAGATCCGGCGGAGGTACGCCGTCTCAACTTCGTCAAGCCGGAGCAGTTCCCCTACAAATCGATTACAGGTGCGGTCTACGACTCGGGCAACTACGAGGGCGCGCTGGACAAAGCCCTGGCGCTTGCTGATTACAAGGGCCTGCGCGCTGAACAGGCGCAGAAGCGGGCTGAGGGCAAGCTCATGGGCATCGGCCTCTCCTCTTATATCGAGGTTTGCGGCATCGGCCCCAAGGGCTTCGCGCCGGTCGGGCTGTTTGAGAGCGCGCGCATTCGCGTCGATGTGGGCGGGAAAGTGACGGTCTACACCGGTTCCTCTCCACACGGGCAGGGAGAGGAGACGACCTTTGCCCAGATTGTCTCCACCGAATTTGGCATTCCCATTGAGGATATCGTGGTGCTGCATGGCGATACCGAGGCCGTACCGGAAGGGCGCGGCACCTATGGCAGTCGTACGACGCCAGTTGGAGGCTCTGCCGTCTTTACAGCGGCCCAGAGGCTCAAAGAGAAGATGAAACAGATCGCCTCTCATATGCTCGAAGCCAGCCCATCTGATGTCACGCTAGAGGAAGGCAAATTCTTCGTAGCCGGCTCGCCACAGAAGGCAGTGACTTTCGCGGAAATAGCGGCGACCGCCAATACCTCAAATACGCTCCATCCAAGCATCGAGCCGGGCCTGGATATCACCGCTTTCTGGGAGCCAGAGGCGAACGTCTTCCCCTTCGGCACGCATATCTGCGTCGTTGAGATTGATAAAGATACCGGCGAGGCGAAAATCACCCGCTATATTGCGGTTGACGATTGTGGGAACCAGCTCAATCCGATGCTTGTGGCGGGTCAGATCCACGGCGGCATCGCTCAGGGAGTCGGCCAGGCCATGTTTGAAGAAGTGGTCTACGATAAGGAAAGCGGGCAACTCCTGACGGCTTCGCTTATGGACTACGCGATGCCGATGGCGTCCGAACTCCCATCTTTCGAGCTTGATCACACCGTGACGCCAAGTCCTGTGAACCCGCTTGGCGTAAAAGGTGTTGGTGAGGCGGGGACGATTGGCTCGACCCCGGCGGTCGCCAATGCCATCGCCGATGCGCTCAACGTCGCTCACGTCGATATGCCGTTCAAGCCGGAGCGGCTGTGGCAAATCATCCACCAGCACTGAGGGGAAAGAGGAGGAATCACTCATGTCTGTTCCAGCAGTTTTCGACTACCATCGCGCCAGTACGCTCGATGAGGCAATCGCTCTGCTCCAGCAATACGGCGACGAGGCGAAGATCCTGGCGGGCGGTCACAGCCTGGTCCCGGCTATGAAGCTGCGCCTGGCGCAGCCCGGTCACCTGGTCGATATCGGTCGCATCGACGGCCTCTCCTACATCCGTGAGGATGGCAATACGGTGGCCATCGGCGCCCTGACCACCTATACAGCTATCGAACGCTCTGACCTGCTGCGCCGCTCCTTTGCGCTGCTCCCCGAAGGCATCTCGCAACTGGCAGATCAGCAGGTGCGCAATCGCGGCACGCTGGCGGGTAGCCTCGCCCATGCCGATCCGGCAGCCGATGCGCCCGGCATCGTGCTGGCTTTGAAGGGCGAGATCGTCGCAAAAGGTCCCAATGGCGAACGGGTCATCAAGGCCGATGATTTCTTCGTCGGCACTTTCACAACTGCTCTGGCGCCTGACGAGGTCATCACAGAGATTCGTTTTGCTAAACCAGCGGCCCACACTGGCAGCGCCTATGAGAAGCTGGCTAACCGCGCTTCTCACTACGCCATCGCCGGCTGTGCCGCCGTTGTGACACTCAATGATGATGGCACCTGCGCGGCTGCCAGCATCGCCATCACTGGCGCAGCCTCACAAACAGCTCGTGCCAGCACGGTCGAAGCAGATCTGGTCGGCAAAACGCTCGACGATGCCACCATTGCCGAGGCCGCCAGCCATGCTGCCGACGGCCTGGAACTGGTCGCCGACATTCATGGCTCAAAGGAATATCGCCGCCAGATGACATCCGTCGTCACCCGCCGCGCAATCCAGCGCGCTCTGGAGCGTGCGCGCGCATAAACGCGCGGCTCGCCATCCTGTAGCACACAACAGGGGTGTAGGGGGAGATAATTCTCCTGCACCCCTCGCCTGTTTTCTCACTTGAGCGAGTTGAAAAATTGGAGAAAGTGTTTCTCTTATGCACGACTTTCGTATTGAACGCTGGGCGCACACGCTGGTCCACTACTGTCTCTATTTACGGGCAGGCGATGTCGTCGCTCTTCAAAGTACGCCAGCAGCTTCTCCCCTGGTTGAAGCTGTTTACCGCGAAGCACTGCTGGCCGGGGCCTACCCTGTGCCACAGATTCACCTGGATACTCTCGACGAAATTTTGCTGCGCGATGGCAGTGATGAGCAACTGAGCTGGCTCTCACCCACCTCTCAGGCTCTGGCTGAACAGGCTACTGCCCGCCTTACCATCCTGTCAGCAGAAAATACCAGGGCCATGAGCAACATCGATCCCGCGCGCTCAGCCAGGCGCCGTCAGGCCATGCGTCCCCTGGCGAACACCTTCCGCAAACGCGAGCAGGCCGGCGCATTTCGCTGGTGCCTCACCCTCTACCCTACCGGCGCCTATGCTCAGGACGCCGGCATGTCTTTGCGCGATTTTGAGGAATTCGTTTTTGCCACCTGCTTTCTCAATGACGACGACCCCATCGCACGCTGGCAAAACCTCTCGGCACAACAGCAGCGTCTCGTCAACTGGCTCACAGGCCACGAGCGGGTACACATCATCGGTAATGGCACCGATCTCACGCTCTCTATGAAGGATCGCCTGTTCATCAACAGCGACGGCAAGCGCAACTTTCCCAGTGGAGAGTTCTTTACCAGCCCGCTAGAGCAGAGTGCCAACGGCGTGATTCAGTTTGATCTTCCCTGCACCTACGATGGGCGGGCTGTCGAAGGCGTGCGGCTCGTCTTCCATGAAGGGAAGGTCGTCGAGGCCAGCGCCAGCCAGGGTCAGGACTATCTTCTGCGGATGCTCGACCTGGATGCCGGCGCGCGCTACCTGGGCGAATTCGCCTTCGGCAACAATTCAAGCGTTACACGCAGCACGAAAAATATCCTCTTCGATGAGAAAATGGGTGGCACTGTTCACCTGGCCCTGGGCGCCAGCTATCCCGAGACTGGTGGCGTCAACCAGTCGGCTCTGCACTGGGATATGATCTGTGATTTGCGCACTTCCGGCGAAGTCTGGATCGACGACACACTTTTTCTCAAAAATGGGCGGATTCTGGTCTGATGCCGTGTGCTCTTGCACTCACCCACAAAAATGTAGTATCATAAAAATGCTCTATCTTTCGCGTCACTGCCTGCGACAGGCTTTGTACTCTTTATCTTAAAAGAGCTAGTTTTTTCCTGGAGGCTTCGTTGGAGCAGGAACAACTCCCTACATTCTCAACTATTGAAGATGTTCAACGTGCAATGTATCTGCACAACTATATTGCTGACCGCAGCCTGGCAACTGCTGTGTTCCTGGCGCTCAAACGACGGAAGCCGTTGCTGCTGGAAGGTGAGCCTGGCGTCGGGAAAACAGAAGTGGCGAAAGTCCTGGCATCCGTCCTTCAGACCAGACTCATCCGTCTTCAGTGCTATGAAGGCATTGACGTCAGTACCGCCGTCTACGAGTGGAACTATACGCGCCAGATGCTCCATATTCGCCTGATGGAGAGCAGCAGCGTCGATAAGCAGCAGGAACTACAGGAAATCTTCGGTCCCGATTTCCTGATGCAGCGTCCGCTGCTCCAGGCGATTGATCCCGCTAATCCCCGGCCACCCGTTCTCCTGATCGATGAACTGGACCGCAGCGACGAAGAATTCGAGGCTTACCTGCTCGAACTGCTCTCCGACTTCCAGATCACTATTCCCGAAATCGGCACCATCCAGGCCAAAGAGCCGCCGTTCGTTATCATCACATCCAATCGCACACGCGAAATCCACGATGCGCTGCGGCGGCGTTGCCTCTACCACTGGATTGACTTTCCCACTGCCGAAAAAGAATATGCCATTGTGCTCGCTCGTATGCCCGAAGTCCCCGCACAACTCGCCCGCCAGGTCTGTACTTTTGTGCGCGAGTTGCGCAGCGCCGATCTCTACAAGGCGCCAGGGGTGGCGGAAACACTCGACTGGATCAGCTCTCTGCTGGCCCTCAACCAGCTAGAGCTGGTCGAAGGCACAGTACGCGAAACACTCGGCGCGCTGCTAAAATACCAGGACGACGTGCTCAAAGTGGGTGGAAACGAACTGAATAAAATACTCCACAAAGTGCGAGGCAGTACAAAATGAGCGCGCTTCCTCAGGATAACGGCGCCTACAGGTCTGACAGACCACCTCTGGAACTACGGCCACTCGATATCGAACGCGGCGAGCGCCTGCTCTACCGTCTGGCAGAGTTCGGCCACCTGCTTTGGGAAGTGGGCATCGAAGTCGGGCCGCGCCAGTTGCTCGATCTGGTCGAGACATTGAACGATGTCGATATCACAAATAGAGAAGATTTCTACTACGCACTTAAATGCTGCTTACTGACGCGCCATGAGCAGGAGCCACTCTTCAATCAAATGTATCACTACTTCTGGTTTATGCGCGATCAACAGCAGGAAAAAAAGCCGGCGGATGGCATCTTCCGGCGCGAAGAACGGCAGATGCGCCTGCCACCGTCAGAACGCAAGCGTCTGGCAGAACATCTCAACGCTACCAGCGAGACTCGCAAAGAACTACGCCACGAGATGCGCCAGACGGAGCAGCGCTACCGCCGGGCGGATCGGGACGAGAAAGAGGCCAGCGACGACACTGGCGATCCACAGGGTCTGGCATACAGCGCCATCGAGCAACTGAGGAAAAAAGATTTCGAGAACTTCACCTGGGAAGAGGTGGAAGAAGCCAGGCGCCTGATGGCCGAAATGCGCTGGCATCTCGGTCTGCGCCCGACTCGCCGCAAAACACCGGCCAGGGTCGGAACATATCCCGATATGCGCCGCATCGTGCGCCGCAATCTAAAGTATGGCGCGGAACTGATTGAGCTGACCTGGCGTGAAACAAAATATAAGCCTCGTCCGCTGGTTATCATCTGCGATATCAGCGGCTCGATGAGCCTCTACTCACGGCTCCTGCTGCATTTCATTCATACTATCTCACACGGCCTGCACAACGTCGAGGCTTTCGTCTTCGGTACACGCCTGACACGCATCACCCGCCAGCTCAGGCTGCGCGATGTCGATGAGGCGGTGCGCGATGTCTCGCAACACGTGCAGGACTGGTCCGGCGGCACGCGCATCGGCGACGCGCTGCATGACTTCAATCATAAATGGGCCAGGCGCGTGCTGGGACGCGGCGCCGTCGTGCTGCTGATCAGTGACGGCTGGGATCGCGGCAATGCCGAGGTATTGCGCAGCGAAATGGACCGTTTGCAGCATAGCTGCCATCGCCTGATCTGGCTCAATCCGCTGCTTGGCTCGCCCGACTACCGTCCACTGACCATCGGCATGAAGACCGCTCTCCCCTATATTGACGATTTCCTGCCGGCCCACAACCTGGATAGCCTGTTCGACCTGGGCAACCTGCTCTCTTCCATCGATGACAGTCGCCCGGTTCGCAGCGGCGCCGCCCGGCAGAAAATCGTGGAAACCTGGACCAGGCGTAACATACCGTAGTTTCTTCAATACAAAAGACGAAAGGCAGGGAAAGGATCTCTATGCGCGACATATTACCTGACATTGAAAAATGGCGCTCACGCGGAGAACGCATCGCCATCGCTACCGTTACCAGCATGGCCGGTTCCGCCCCTCGCCAGCCAGGCGCAAAACTGGCGGTGAGCGAGAAAGGTGAACTGGCGGGTTCCGTCAGCGGCGGCTGCGTTGAACCGGCAGTCGTCGAGGCCGCACTGGAAGTCATCAAAACCGGCAAACCGCAGATGCTCGAATTTGGCATCAGCGAAGCCGAAAACTTCGAGAAGATCGGCCTGGCTTGCGGCGGTACCATCCACGTTTTTGTCGAACGACTCGACTGGTAACAGATCAGAGTACCTGGAGGGAAGTTGTATGAGCGGATTGTTTGAAGAACTTACAGAGCTGCTGCACCAGGAAAAAGGTGCAGCGCTGGCAACTGTTGTACGCGGTCCCGCACACCTGGGCGCTAAACTGCTCGTTCTGCCAGACCAGACCACTCACGGTACCCTCGGCCTGGCAGAACTAGATCGCCTCGTATACACTGATGCCCAGCAGGCTATCTGGCGCGGCATTGCTGGCACACAGACCTACACGCTCACAACGAGCACCGGTGAGCAAACCTTCGACGTTTTCATCGAAGGCTTCCCCCCGCCACCAGAGCTGCTCATCGTCGGCGCCGGCCATATCGCCATCCCCCTTACCACGTTCGCTAAAACACTCAATTATCGCGTCGTTGTTATCGACGCGCGTGCCGCCTTCGCCACGCGCGAACGTTTTCCCCATGCCGATGAACTGATCGTAGCCTGGCCCGACGAAGTGCTGGAAAAGTGGGATCTCAATCCATCTACCTCAGTGGCGATACTGACGCACGACCCTAAATTCGATGAGCCGTCTCTCAAAATCGTGCTCAATCGCAACGTCGGTTATATCGGCGCCATCGGCAGTCGTAAAACAAGCGAGGAACGCGCCGAACGCCTCAAACAGCAGGGCATCAGCGATGAGCAACTCAAACGCATTCATGGCCCGATTGGATTGAATATCGGCGCAACTTCACCCGAAGAGATGGCCCTCGCTATCATGGCCGAAATCGTGGCGACGCGGCACGGCAAAGACCGCATGGATATCCTCGACTGGACGAAAAAATAAATCTGCAACTTCCGGCCCGTCAATCCGTCTCTCTTATAGAGATGAATTTATCCGCCGCCCGGCATAGAACAATAGTAATGGTATCATCGCATACCATCAACCCTTATATTGTATAATTCTTCATATTCCTATGTGAGAAAAAAGGGCTTTCTTGCAGAAAGGCAGGAAGTCATTCTGAAAAGTTGCAAACGGGTTTTTAGTATCCTGAGATGAGGATAGAAACTTTTCATGGCAAACAATAACTATGGCTCCAATTATGAGCCAACCAGACCCATCTTCCGGCCTGACTCACAATCTAATGCGCCCGGACCCGGCTCTTATCCTGATCAACCTCAGCCACAGTCACCGGGACAGGGACAGGGGCAGCAGGGGAAACTGATTCTCGGCAGCTTCAAAAACCAGCCAGGCCAGGCTCGACGCCAGCCTTACCAGTATCAACCATCTCCGCCCTATCCATATCGCCAGAATGCGCCGGGCGGCGCGCCATCCATCGGAGACATCCCGCCCGGCGGTACACCATATGCGCCGTACGCGCCCTATCAGCAGCCGGGCCAGGTACCCGGTACCCCGGCTCCTCGCTCCAGACGACGCAGGCGCGGCAGAGGTTGCGCGTTCGGCTGCCTGGCTCTGCTTGTGATTCTTGCCGTTGTGGGCGTGTTTACCTTTACCACAGCCCAGCGAGTGCTGGCTTTCGGCTCGGCTATCTCCACACAGCCGCCCCTGAGCACCGAAACCGGCTACATGAGTACCACCGAGCGTACCAACCTGCTTGTGCTTGGCTACGGCGGCACCGGTCACGATGGCGCGCTTCTCACCGATTCGATCCTGGTGGTCAGCGTGCTTCCTCAGAGTCATCATACCTCGCTCATCTCGATCCCACGTGACCTCAAAGTGCAGGTGCCGGCCAACTCAGGTCGCTACGGCAAAATTAACTCGGTCTATGCAGTTGAGTCCAACTTTGGCAAAGATCCGAAGGCAGGCGGCGATGCTATGGTGCAGAAAGCCGCGCTCATCACTGGCCTTGATGCCAAATCATTCCACTGGATGACCATTAACTTCAATGGCTTCCGCGAATTTATCGATGCCATCGGCGGCGTTGATGTCTACGTTCCCGCATCTTTCACAGCCAACTATCCAGTAAATGACGATCCAGCGATCAATGCAAGCTGGAAAAAAGTGCATTTTGAGAAAGGTAATCAACATATGAACGGCGAGCAGGCCATCGAGTATGCCCGTGCTCGCTATGTGCTGGATAACCTGGCGGAAGGCACTGATTTCGCCCGCTCGGCCCGCCAGCAAATCATTGTCAAAGCCGCTCTGGCTAAAGTGAAAGATATCAATACGTGGCCGAAACTCTACAATGCGATGGACGCACTGCAAAAAGCCATCTACACCAACATGTCTCTTGCCGACCTGGGCCTGTTCCAGACGAAAATGGATCTCAACGACCCTAAAGCAGCTCGCATCGGCCTGAGTACCTCTAACGTGCTGGTAGACGATGGAAGCTTTAATCTCATCCCTCGTAATAATAACTGGCAACTGATTATCGACTACATCAAGCAGCATCTCTACAACTGATCCCTCGGGAGGGAGTGTCCCCTTTAAAGATGACGCTCCTTTTCCGGGGCATCCCCTATTTGCGTTAACTTCAGCGGGTTCTCCTTCCTTCTCTCTCAAAAGAGAAAAAACAGGAAAAAAGGATTTTTCGGGGGACACCCCGAACCCCGCCAGGGGGGCAAAGCCCCCCTGGACCCTCCCTTTCTGCTAAGTTAACACTTAGATTCGGATCTGACTGCCTCATAAGGCGAGATCTGGGGATCAGCAAATTTATCTGAAAAAGCGTCACGTCGTAGAAATATGTGCGACCAGTACGGTGATATTATCGACTCCCCCGGCGGCGTTTGCGCGCTCTACCAGGCGTAAAACACTTTCCTGAGGGCTGCACTGCTGAACCGTCTGGCAGATCTCTTCGTCCTGTACCATGCCTGACAGTCCATCGCTGCACAGCACAAGCTGGTCGCCGGCCTCGACCTGCTCAACAAAGAAGTCGATCTCAACCTCAGGAGTCGCGCCCAGCGACCGCGTGATCAGGTTGCGCATGGCATGGTAGCGCGCCTCTTCTACGCTGAGTTCGCCAGCGCGTACCTGTTCTGCTACCCAGGAATGGTCCAGTGTGATCTGCCTGGCCTGCCCCCGGCGGATGAGATAGGCGCGGCTGTCACCGATGTTGGCGATGTAGAGCATAGTGCCGCGCAGCACTGCGACGACACAGGTCGTTCCCATGCCGTTGTGCAGGGCGTTGTCAATAGCATGCTGGTAAATGGCATCATTGGCGGCTTTGATAGCCCGCTGCAAGCTGGCGAGCACGTCGCTGTCTTCGTCCTGATAGTAGATATGGCAGATGACTTCTACTGCCATCCCACTTGCCACTTCTCCGGCTGCATGGCCGCCCATGCCATCGGCGACGATGAAAAGCGCTCCCTTGCTGTCCATGATCGGTCTGGCTTTAGGAATAATATAGGCAACGTTGTCTTCGTTATGCTCGCGCTGGCGTCCGATATCGGTACGTTGCGCTACTTCGATAGAAACCGGTCTGACCGGCTCCCAGTGTGGCCCGGATGCAGTAGAGCCATTTGGCTGCCTGCCGAATAACTGTTTGATACGTGCGATAAATCCTGTGCCAGGATCGCTGGAGGGGAGGCGATGCATGTATGGCACTCCTTGCATGTGTTGCTTCGCCAGTTTATATCTACGACGGATATATCTGTTGGATGAAATAGTACCGGGAAAATAGAAACCTGTCAATAACCTACCTCATCTATCTCTCCCCGCTACCTATGATACATTTTGAAGTCTGACTCCTGCCCACCTGCCCACCTTTCTCCCTTGACAGTCGCCAGTCCAGCATGCTATACTTTTTCTATCCAATATACAAAATAAATTCCATATATTGGAACATGAAGAGGATGCATGGAGACAGGTGAAACCAGAGAGACCGGAGTAGGCGTGCTGGATAAGGCCATGTCGATTCTGCTGGTGGTCGCCAGTGACAGGCGAGCCTGGCTGCCGCAGGAGATTGCTGAACGGACAGGGCTGTCGCTACCGACGGTCTATCGTCTGGCACAGGCTCTGAGCAAGCATGGCTTGTTGATGAAAGAGGAATCGCGTTTCCGCCTGGGTATGACCTTGCTACGTCTGGGTTTGCTGGCGGCGGAGGGCATTGATGTGCGCCGGCAAGCATTACCACATCTCAGGTGGCTGAACGAGCAGACGGGCGAGAATGCGGAATTGCATATGCGCCAGGATGCGGCGCGCATGGTCGTCGAAGTCGTCAACAGCCCGCACAACCTGCGCCCCTTTGCTGAGGTCGGCGCGTTGCTCCCCCTGCACCGGGGGGCGGCGGGCAAAGTGCTGCTGGCCTGGCTGCCGCGCGAGCAGCGCCGCCAGTTCGCGCTGGAAAGCGCCGCGCGTCTGGGTGAGGAGCGCACGTTTGATTTCCAGGCACTACTGGCGGAACTGGATCGCGTACGCGGGCAGGGCTGGGCCAGCAGCGAGGGTGAGCGCAGTGCCGGCGTGGCAGCGTTTGCTGCGCCAATCTTTGCTGCCGCTGGAGATGTGGCCGGGGCGATGACGCTGGTGGTGCCTTCGAGTCGTTTAAACCATGAACTGCGCGCGCGCGCTATTCCTCTAGTCCGTGAGGCTGCGCGCCGCGCTTCCTCTGACATGGGATATGCAGGTGCTACAAAGAAGGGAGAGCAACCTCAATGAGGCAGGTTGAACAACTCGCGGATTTTGTCGTGCGCGCCAGCTATGAGCAAATCTCAGAGCAGGCCCGCAGCGCATTAAAAATCCACATTCTGGATGCGCTTGGTTGCGCGCTCGGCGCACTTGACGGTCCTCCTATCAAACTATTGTACAGTCATATTGAAGAGTTCGGCGGGAATCCACTGGCGACCATGATCGGCGGTGGCAAAACCGCCCCGGATCGAGCTGCATTGTATAACTGCTCTCTGGTGCGCTATCTCGACTACAACGATAGCTACCTGGCGCAAGGCGAAACCTGCCATCCGAGCGATAACCTGGGAGCTATCCTGGCGGCAGGCGAGTACGCCGGAGGTAGCGGCAGAGATCTGCTCACCGCTCTTGCCGTCGCGTACCAGGTACAGTGTCGTCTTTCCGAGGTCGCACCGGTGCGGGCGAAGGGTTTTGATCATACGACGCAGGGGGCCTATGCTGCTGCTGCCGGCGTGGCGCGCGCGCTCGGTCTGGATAGAGAGCGGACCGCGAACGCCATCGCCATCAGCGGGACAGCCTTCAATGCTTTGCGTGTCACGCGCACCGGCAGGCTCTCTCACTGGAAAGGTCTGGCCTATCCCAATACGGCCTTTGGAGCCACGCACGCGGCCTTTCTCGCCATGCGTGGCATTACTGGACCGCTGGAAGTGTTTGAGGGCAACAAAGGCTTTATGGAGGCAATTGCCGGACCGTTTACGCTCGACTGGAGCCGCGAGGATCTGGAGATCGTGCGGCGTACCATCATCAAAAAATACAATGCGGAGGTCCATTCGCAGTCGGCGCTGGAGGGCGTGCTGGAACTGCGCGCGGCTCACGAAGTAGTTCCCGCAGAAATCGAGCGCATCGACATTGCAATCTTCGACGTCTCCTACAACATTATTGGTGGCGGCGAAGAGGGGAATAAGCAGCTTGTACGCACCAAAGAAGAGGCCGATCACAGTCTTCCCTATATGGTCGCTGTGGCCTTGCTGGATGGTGAGGTGACGCCTGCTCAATACGCGCCGGAGCGTATTGTGCGCGAGGATGTACAGGCTCTGCTGCGCAAAGTGACTGTACACCCGGATGCCGGCATGAGCCGCCGTTTCCCGCAGGAGATGCCCTGCCGTATCACTATCCAGCTCAAAGATGGTCAGACCTGGACGCAGGAGAAGCGCGATTATGAGGGCTTCTTTAGCCGTCCTTTCTCCTGGCAGAGTGCCGTAGCCAAATTTGAGCGTCTTGCCGCTCCATATACTGATGCGGCACTGCGCCGGGAAATTGAAAATGTCGTGCTGCACCTTGAAAACGTTAAAGTGCGCCAGCTTATGGCGCTGCTTGCTCAGGCAAAAAGGAGTGAGAAATGAGCGAACGTGGATTTCGTTTTATTCGCATGAACGAACGCGAAGGGAAGCCGCGCACACGGGGCATCACCGAGATTCGCGGTCCCTACTACACGCCGATGGGCCGGCGTTATCTCGAAGATGTGCTGGAAACGATGGGCGAGTATGTGGACTCGCTCAAGTTCGCCGGCGGGTCGTTCGCGCTCATGCCGCCACTGGCGCTGAAAGGCATCATCGACCTGGCTCATCAATACAACGTCATGGTCTCCACTGGCGGCTTTATCGAGCATGTCCTGACGCAGGGGCCGGAAGTTGTTGACCGCTATATTCAAGAGTGCCGTAATGTTGGCTTCGACATCCTGGAGATCTCCAGTGGCTTTATTACCATTCCAGTCGATGACTGGCTGCGTCTGGTGGAGAAGGTACAGAAAGCGGGTCTGAAGGCCAAGCCGGAGGTGGGTATCCAGTTTGGTGCTGGTGGCGCCAGTGCTGCCGAAGAGCTGGAGGCCGAAGGGACGCGCGATGTCGAATGGGCTATCGGGCAGGCGAAACGCTTTCTGGAAGCCGGTGCCTACATGATTATGATTGAGTCTGAGGGCATCACCGAGAACGTCAAAACCTGGCGTACCGATGCAGCGGCAAAGATCATCGGAGCGCTGGGATTGGAGAAAGTCATGTTCGAGGCCGCTGATTCCGACGTGTTCGCCTGGTATATCAAAAACTACGGGGCCGAAGTGAATCTTTTCGTCGATCACTCGCAAATTGTGCAGCTTGAGTGCCTGCGCTCTGGCATCTGGGGAACAAAGAGCCTGTGGGGCCGTGTGCTGACGTACAAAGGCTGAAGAAGGCAAACAGTAGAGGAGCGTGCAAGATCCGTGATGGGCTTGCCGGTCCTCTTACTTTCTGAGCTGGCCCAGGCGCCTGATCACTTCATGCAGCATAGCATCGCTTTTGCAGAAAGCGAAGCGCACATAGTTCTGTCCGATGTGGCCGTGCTCTGCGCTGTAGAACGATTCGGGCGGGATAGAGGCCACGCCGACCTGTGTGATCAGGTAGCGGGTGAATTCCGTTGGTGTGCCGGTGAAGGCAGGCGAGAAGTCAGCCAGCATAAAGTATGTGCCTTCGGGAGCTGAGTAGTGCAGTCCGCCGTTATCCAGAGCCTGCATCATAAGCTGGCGCTTCGCAGTGTACATAGTGCGAAATGAGCTGAAGTAGCTCTCCGGCAGGTTCAGCGCGTAGGCAATCGCCTCTTGCGATGGATAGTGAACGGAGAAGGTCACGAATTGATGCGCGCGCCCAACAGCATCGACGAGGTCGGGATGGCCGTAGACCCAGCCGATTTTCCAGCCGGTGGCACTGAAGAGCTTGCCTGAACTACTCACCGTTACTGTGCGCTCAAACATGCCTGGCAGGGTGGCGATGGGGATGTGCCGTGCTTCGTCGAAAAGCAGGTGCTCATAAACTTCATCGGAGATCACGGTGACATCGTGCTCGATGCATAGTTCGGCGATCCGCGTCAATTCTTCATAGGTGAAGACGCGGCCCGTCGGGTTGTGAGGCGTGTTGAGGATGAGCGCGCGGGTATTTTTATGAAAGGCGGCGCGCAATTCGTCGAAATCGAGCGTCCAGGCCGGGGGATGTAGCGGCACATAGCGAGGAATGGCGTTCGCCATGATGATGCCCGGAACGTAGGAGTCGTAGTATGGCTCAATCACGATCACCTCGTCGCCGGGGTCAACCAGTCCCATCAGCGCAGAAAAAATGCCCTCTGTTGCGCCTGATGTAATAACAACTCCCCTGGCAGGATCGATCTCCATCTGGTAGAAGCGTGCGGCATGGTCTGCGATGGCCTGGCGGAGGGAGGGACTACCTGCTCCGGGCGCATACTGGTTGTATTTTCCTGATCTGGCAGCCTGCGTAAGCTGCTCGACGATGTCTGGGGGTGTATCAAAGTCCGGTTTGCCCTGGCCCAGGTTAAGGGCATTGTACTGCTGGGCAAGCTGGTTGATTTCGCTAAATATGGTGGTACCGAACGTCGATACACGCCTGGCCGGTTGTGACATAGGATCTTACCTGAAAACTGCTAATGCAGGGATGTACCGTCACCGGGGGTGCACGGATTCATCCCTGCTGAGAAAAAACGTTTTCCACCTCTCCTGAGGATGGAAATAGGAAAAACATCATCCTGAAACTGAGGTTCAAGGACTACATCCCCGTACCCTCGTTTCTCCCTTACTGCGAAACGGGAAAATGCCGGGAGATATCTCCATGTCCCGACCGGGTCACTGACCCCTGCTGTCCCCGCTTCCCAGGCCTGGGATCATTCGGATGTTTACAGGCGCACGTTACTGCGCCGATGCTTCAGCCTGCTGGCTACTCGTGCCGAGCACCCGATCAAGCGTTTCGCGCTTGATACGATAAGCCTGCCGCTCATTGACGTGCGGCAGTACCACCGCTTCAAGGGCGCCCTGTTTAACCCAGCGCCTGACAGTTGTGTCATCGACACGCAAGATACGTGCAACTTCCGAGACGGTCAAGAGTTCACTCATTTGCTTTCACTAAACTCCCTTCTCTGAATCCTAAAATTACTACAATAGGACGGGTTATTCCTGCCTCTGTATAGTGTCGGGCATCAGTCACTGGCGACAGCAACTGATGCCTGGAGGAATACACAAGAAAACTTTGTGTGTGCATTGTACAATATTGTAAGAAGTTCGTAAAGCATCAATGTAGATTAGTAATCCCAAACTTTCTTTCAACGTCCTCGAACTTTGAGTATCCTCAGACGGATTGTTTCCTCAGAAAGGCATGCACTTTGTGATAAATCGAGCATTTTTGCTGTTCGATTTACCGTTTATAGCTGCCTGCCTGGTGCGTCTTTGCGGACTTCTTACGTACAAATACTACTACGTTCCTACCTGTACGAAGGTTGCTGGAAAAATTTCTCGCTTTCCAAATGTATTGGCAACTGGTAAAATGGTACTATCTCCTGCCATATATCCCGTTTGGAGGTCTTCAGACAAAGAGTGGCTGGATATGCAGCCGTTCAACCATTGCCTGCATTTCCGCATCGGCAGGTCCCTGCTGAAAGCGACTGGCTGCATCGAGCACCCTGGGAAGCAAGCTGATATCGCTAGCTGTGTCGAGGAAGATGCCTGGGCGGCTGAGAACCCAGTGGACTGCCAGGTCAATATCGTGCTGATCAGTCAGAGGCTCATACCAGGTGGTAGTAGTATGAGGCTGGCCCATCCAGTGCTTGTAGGCAATGGATTTGATAGTCTGCATTGCCACATTGCGCTGCTGGCATGTCTGGTAGAGCGCATTAAAATGTTCGGCGTAGTACGGATTTTGCATCGTGATGTAGTTATAGGGCAGCAGGACTGAATCGAAGTCGAAGCGTTCGAGGCTGCGCCGGTGAGTGGCCGCGATCTGGAGGCCGTGTCCTGTCACGCCGATAAAGCGAACCAGTCCCTGCTTTCTGGCTTCGACGGCGGCGTCGATGGCGCCCCCTGGACTGAGGGCCGTATCCCATTCAATGGGATCGACCAGGTTATGGAGCTGCCACAGGTCCACGTGATCGACGCGCATGCGCTCCAGCGATCGCTGTAGCTCTTCCATTGCTGCGCTGGCGGTGCGCTGGCCAGTTTTCGTTGCCAGGAAAAAATGTGAGCGATATCGGGTCAGCCAGGGAGCGATGCGCAGTTCTGCCTCTCCATAGCTTGCTGCTACATCAATGTGGTTGACGCCGTATTTAAGCAAAACTTCCAGTGTGTGGTCGGCATCTGCCTGTGACACGTGAGCAAGCGCAGCCGCGCCAAAAATGGTGCGGGTACTCATATGTCCGCTACGACCAAATGGAAGGGTAGGAATAGCCATATCTCTCTCCTTTGTCTCTATCAAACGATGATAGTAGTGATTTTTCTATTAGAAAATCCAGATGTGGCAGATGTCAAGGTCTCACAGATTCTAACACTTCTCTAACACTTATCCTGCGTCTCTCTAATAGAATGTGAGATATAGTATTGCAAAGCTCGGATAGGTAGATACATGCTGACTGCATTGGAGGTTTTTTTATGACAACGGAGACACATAGAGAGACGCTCGGATTTCAAGCAGAGGTGAAGCAACTGCTTGATCTGATGATTCATTCGCTCTATAGTAATAAAGAAATATTTTTACGTGAGCTGATTTCCAATGCTTCGGATGCCATAGATCGTCTGCGTTTTGCGGCATTATCTGATTCGTCTCTGTATGAACGTGATACCGATTTCAAGATTCGCGTCGCGTATGATAAAGCGGCGCGCACGATTACCGTTTCTGACAACGGCATCGGCATGAGCCGTGAAGAGGTGGTCACGCATATCGGCACGATTGCCAGGTCCGGGACGCGCGAATTCCTGCAATCGCTGACCGGCGATCAGAAGAAGGATGCGAACCTGATCGGCCAGTTCGGCGTCGGATTCTATTCTGCCTTTGTCGTCGCCGAGAGAGTCACGCTGACCTCACGCAAAGCCGGGTTGCCGGCGACTGAGGGTGTGCGCTGGGAATCCAGCGGGCAGGGCGAATACACGATAGAGAACATCGAGAAGCCGGGGCGCGGGACAGAAGTCGTGCTGCACCTGCGTGAAGGCGAGGATAATTTGCTCAGCGGCTATCAGTTGCGCAGTATTATCCGCAAATACTCCGACCATATCTCGCTGCCCATTGTGATGAAGAGTGAGGATGAGAGCAAAAAAGATCAGGATGAGGTGGTCAACCGCGCCTCTGCTCTCTGGACACGTTCAAGAAGCGAAATTAGTGAACAGGAATATAAAGAGTTTTACAAACACATCGCACACGATTTCTCTGATCCGCTGGCCTATGTCCATAGCCGCATGGAAGGCACGCACGAGTACACGCTGCTGCTCTACATTCCCGCACAGGCGCCGTTTGACCTGTGGACACGCGAGCAGCATCACGGCGTGAAACTCTACGTGAATCGCGTCTTTATCATGGATGACGCTGAAAAGCTGATCCCGCGCTACCTGCGCTTTGTGCGTGGCATCATCGACTCCAACGACCTGCCCCTCAACATCTCGCGCGAGATGTTGCAGCATAACCGGCTGATCGACACCATCCGCTCGACCGCGACGCGCAAGGTGCTTGGCCTGCTCACCGATATGGCGAACAAGGAGCCAGAGAAGTATGCCACTGCCTGGAAGGAGTTTGGCCGCGTGCTCAAAGAGGGCCTGATCGAGGATCACGCCAACCGTGAGACGCTCGCCTCGCTCCTGCGCTTCGCCACGACTGCCTCTGAGGGCGAGAAGCAGGACGTTTCGCTTGAAACCTATATCTCACGCATGAAAGAGGGTCAGGAAAAAATTTACTACCTGATCGCCGATAGCTATGCCGCAGCGAAGGATAGTCCTCTGCTGGAGATCTTCAAGCGCAAAGGCATCGAAGTGTTGCTGCTCTCCGATCCCATTGATCATTTTGTAAGCACCGAGCTGCGTGAATACAAGGGGAAGCAACTCCAGTCGGTTTCTAAAGGTGAGATCGAGCTGGATAAGCTGGAAGATGCAAAGGAGAAAGAGGAGTATCAAAAGTCAGCCGATGAAGCGAAAGATCTGCTAGCACGTATCAAAACAACACTGGGTGAGAAAGTGAAGGACGTGCGCACAACCTCGCGCCTGACGACTTCTCCTGCCTGTCTTGTCGTTGATGAGTACGGTATGGACCCCAGTCTGCGGCGCTTGCTGCAAGCCGCAGGTCAGCGCATCCCTGATTTCAAGCCGATTCTGGAGATCAATCCGCAGCATCCGGTCATTGCCCGTATGAAAAATGAGCGGAACGAGCAGCGTTTTGCAGACTGGGCCAATGTGCTCTTTGAGCAGTCGGTGCTCAGCAGCGGCGAGCAACTGAGCGACCCGGCGGGCTTTGTCAACCGGCTCAATAACCTGCTGGCACAGCTGTAAGGTTGGCTCCGTCCGGCAGTATTCCAGGGACACCGGGGGCAAAGGATGCAAACACTCCTGTCCCCGGTGTCCTTTTTGCTCATTGATGTTGTACTATGGTATTACTACGACGACCAATCATATTTCATGCGTGTTCTGTCTGAAAGGCCAACTCTATGTCTCTTACACCCTCCGAGCTGGATCGGTTGCAGCAGATTGCTTTTGCCTACAAAGAACCGGTAGTCGAGCTGGCGCAGCGTATCTGCGCAGTCCCTGCTCCGACCGGGCAGGAGCAGCAGCGAGCTGCACTGGTGGCATCTCTTTTGAGAGAACGAAACTATGAGCCAGAGATTGATGAAATCAGCAATGTCTATGTGCGGCGAGGCCAGCACAACGAAAGACCAGTCTTGATGCTGCTTGCTCATACCGATACGGTTTTCCCGGCTGACACGCCGCTCAGGATCGAGCGGGATGGCGATGTGCTGCGCGGTCCAGGCATCGGCGATAATAGTCTGAGCGTCGCTGCTATGATCATACTACTTGAAATACTCGATAAGCTTGGGATAGAAACCGGCGCAGATATTGTTGTTGTTGCCAATGTCGGGGAAGAGGGACTGGGCAATTTGCGAGGAGCGCGGGCCGCAGTCGAACGCTATCGGCACGACCTGGGAGCGGTCATTGCCATTGATGGTCGCATCGGCTATATCGTCAATACGGCTGTTGGCTCAAAACGCTGGCGTGTGACGGTGCGGGGACCGGGCGGACACTCCTTTGGCTCGTTCGGCACGCCCAGTGCGATTCATGGCCTGGGACGTATCATCGCGGCTATCGCGGCGCTTGAGGTGCCGCGCCAACCCAGGACGACGTATAACGTTGGCATGATCGAGGGCGGGACCTCGATCAATACTATCGCGCCTCAAGCGACGGCGCTGATTGATATGCGCTCGGTCGATGTGGCGACGTTGGAGCGACTGGCGGAGCAGGTGAGACAGATCGTTGAACGCGAAGCTGGACCGGGTTTGCAGACGAACATCGAGGTGCTGGGCGAACGGCCCGCTGGCAGATGCGCGCAGGATAATCCTCTGGTACGTCTGGCCGTTCGTTCTCTGAGATGGGTTGGCTATGAGCCAGAATTTACCGCTTCCAGTACCGATGCCAACATTCCTCTCAGCCTCGGCATCCCTGCGGTTTGTGTTGGCGTGACCCGCACCGAGCGCGCGCATACTGTTGAAGAATGGCTGGCGATCCCGTCTATTCCTGCCGGTCTGGCACAACTGCTGCGCCTGTGTATCGAGACCTGCGCGCTGATCGCAAATGGCGCTGCTATACTTTAACAGAGCAATTCAACGATTATTCTTATGCTAAAATGTCTAAACCTCATCATTGGCTTATGCTTCTGATGGTTGGTGTAAAAGAAGCTATTACGCTAATAAATATCAGTAATGATCCAGAGAGTAAAAATAGTAAACCAGTCCCACGCCCCGATCCCGTACCTACTAGAGTACCAATAAAGCTGTAGAACAGAGTTGTAGCAAACGGTAGTGCAGCATGTGTTTGATCATAAATCCAGACACTTAAACTAAAAGTAGTCATACTAGAGCCAATGAGTGAAACTAATTGGCCTCCCCAAATGATTAGAAAGAGTTGGAATTTATGCTTATCCTCTTTCAGGGCAGTTTCTTATCCTCTAGCGACATCTTCTGTCATAATTTACTTCTCCAGGACAGTAGATGTATCTATAGTTGGAAAGATCAATCAAGTCCATCCTATAGAATAGGATAAAGAATTAAAAATATTTTTGTCAAGCTTTGATTCGACTGTGTGGCGGATCAGTGATATTGTCAGGGAATAAGCGTTCAATGAAAATGTCAGTATGAAAAACGATTGACATTGAACTCTCGCAAACTGAAACAAATGACGATCCTGGATCGTCTCCTGTAAGGCATGATCACAGTCAGTCGAGCCGCCGAACTGTAGGGCTGCACGCAACGGCATGTCTCTCGGCTCAAAGTCCACTACTGAGAGAGCAGGATCATTCCAGCAAGGTTTCAGGCCTATCCCTTGAAAGGGAATCACGTTCCTGGTCTCTTTAATAGCATTGCGCTTCCAGCTCATCAATAAACTGGCGGGCGGTGCGTCCTGAACGGTTGCTGTGCTGGCGTTCCCAGGCCAGCGCGCGGGCGCGCAACTCGTCTTCTGGCAGATCCAGGCCGCGCTGGCGGGCCATCTCCGTGACGATTTTCAAATACCGCTCCTGGTTGGGCGTGGCAAAGGTGACGCGCAGGCCAAAGCGAGCTATCAGCGAATTTTTCTCGTCCATCGTATCGCGCCAGTTCACATCGTCGGCGGGGCTGCCGCGATCACTGAAATTTTCACGGATGAGATTGAGGCGATTGGTTGTCGCATAGATCAGCACATTGTGTGGCCGGGCTTCGGCAGCGCCTTCCAGCAGCACCTTCAGGGCCTTGTACTCTGTCTCGTGATCCTCAAAAGAGAGATCGTCGATGAAGAGCAGGAAGCGTGGCGCGCGCTCGCGCAGCAATGCGGCAATAGCGGCCAGGTCACGCACTGTCTCTTTGCGCACCTCAACCAGGCGCAGTCCACGATCTGCGTAGGTGTTCGCCAGAGCTTTGACCGTCGAGGATTTGCCTGTGCCGGGCGCGCCGTAGAGCACGGTATCGTGAGCGGGCAGGCCGCGCAGGAATCGCTCAATGTTGGTTTTCAAGATATGCTGTTCGCGCTCGTAGCCTATCAGGTTTTCGAGTCGAATAGGGTCGGGATGCGCGATACCCTTGAGTCCCGCATTTCTACCTTCCCAGCGCAGGACATGATAACGAGCAAAAAAGCCGGTGCCATGATGGGACCAGTGTTCGCTCAGGCAATCGACCAGGCGTGTCCAGTCGTCAGTTTCGGCCATGCGCTGGCCGAGCGTATCGCGGGCGGTGAGGCGCTGCTGTCTGCCTGCGGGAGTCAGGTCGAGCCAGGGTATCCAGGCATCGTCGAGTTCGGGCTGTTCCGTTGTGACGATCTCATGTACCAGGTTCCACAGATCGTGGGCTGTCAGATCGAAGAGTCGGCGCAGGGCGCGCAGGTCGCGTTCTGCCTGAGCGCGTATCGCATCTGAAATGCCTGCTGCGCCGACTTTCTCAGCCTGGGCGCTCCAGGGGTTTGTATCTTCCAGAATGCGCGCCAGTAGATAAGCCTGCCATGCGTCTGATAATCCATGAATCATTTCTTCGTTGTTGGCAGCGGTGGCGAGTGCATTAAAAGCGCGACTGTACGCTTCGGCAATGATTTCGGCGCTGACTGCCGGTGTCACCAGAGCGCGCAGCAGGTGGTGGACTGTCTGCACTGTTTCGTCTTGCAGGATGCCACGCAGCAGGGTAATGCCATGAGCGGCTCCCAGGGCCGCGCGTACTCGTTTCTCGATTGCGTCTATTGCTATTGATTGCATACCAGGTAGTGTTTCCTTATCTAGTGGAAGTGGTGCTCGTGATGATGAGAATGCTCCACGAGAGGCGAATGGGCCTGCATCAGCGTGCGACGCTGCGCGAGTGGCATTTTGATCTGCTGCTCCAGCCAGGCAAGAACCTCGTCCAGACCGGTATCGTCTTTGAGATTCGTGAAGACGAAGGGCAGTGTGCCGCGTTTGAGGCGGGCATCGCGCTCCATGATCGCCAGAGACGCGCCGACGTAGGGCGCCAGGTCGATTTTGTTGATGACCAGCAGATCCGAGCGGGTGATGCCGGGGCCGCCCTTGCGCGGAATCTTATCGCCGCCGGCCACATCAATCACATAGATCGAGACATCGACCAGTTCGGGACTGAAGGCGGCGGCCAGGTTATCGCCGCCACTTTCAACAAAAATCAGTTCCAGGCCCGGCAAGCTCTCTTCCAGGTCGGTAATCGCTTCCAGGTTCATCGAGGCGTCCTCGCGGATGGCGGCATGGGGGCAGCCGCCCGTTTCCACGCCGCGTACGCGCTCGCGGGGCAGCGTACCCTGCCGCAGTAAGAATTCGGCGTCCTCTTTTGTATAAATGTCGTTGGTGACGACGGCCAGGCTGTATGTGGGCCAGAGACGCCGGCTCAAGCTATCAACCAGGGCGGTTTTGCCGCTGCCGACCGGTCCGGCCACGCCAACTCTGAATGCTCGTGTATGCTCGTTTGCTGACATGAGAGTTCCCCTGTGCTGCTAAAACAAAAAGTACCGCTGTGCCAGTGGGAGTACCTGCGCGGGTTCGCAGGTAAGCAGTTCGCCGTCAGCGCGCACTTCATACGTTTCGGCATCAACCTCGATGTGTGGTGTCGCGTCGTTATGAATCATATGCGCTTTACCGAGCGCGCGGCACCGCTCAACGGCGATGGCCTGTTTTTTCAGATTCAGGCGGATTGGTATTTCGTTTTCCAGCGCCGCCTTTGAGACGAAGGTCAGGCCGGTTGCGGCGGGAGCTGTGCCGAAGGAGCCAAACATGGGACGGTAGAGTACCGGCTGTGGCGTGGGGATAGAAGCGTTGGCATCGCCCATCGTGCTCCAGGCGATAAAGCCGCCTTTCACGACCATCTCCGGCTTGACGCCGAAAAATGCGGGTTTCCAGAGCACCAGGTCCGCCAGCTTGCCCGGCTCTATCGAGCCGATGTGCTGTGCGATGCCGTGCGTGATGGCCGGGTTGATGGTATATTTGGCGATATAGCGCCTGACGCGGAAATTGTCGTTGCGCTCAGAATCCTGTGGCAGGGGGCCACGCTGCACTTTCATCTTATGCGCCGTCTGCCAGGTGCGAGTCACAACTTCGCCGATGCGGCCCATTGCCTGAGAATCGCTCGACATCATGCTGAAGACGCCCAGATCGTGCAGGATATCTTCGGCAGCGATTGTTTCAGGCCGGATGCGACTCTCGGCGAAGGCCACGTCTTCCGGCACCTGCGGATTCAGGTGATGGCAGACCATGAGCATATCCAGGTGCTCGGCGATGGTATTCACGGTATAGGGCCGCGTGGGATTGGTAGAAGAAGGCAGGACGTTGGGGAAGGCAGCGATGCGAATGATATCCGGTGCGTGACCGCCGCCAGCGCCCTCGGTATGATAGGTGTGGATGGTACGTTTGCCGATTGCGGCGATGGTATCTTCGACGAAGCCGGCTTCGTTGATGGTATCTGTGTGAATGGCAACCTGCACATCGTAGGCGTCGGCCACGCGCAGGCAGGTATCAATGGCAGCAGGCGTGGTTCCCCAGTCCTCGTGCAGCTTGAGGCCGCAAGCGCCGGCGCGCAGTTGCTCGGCCAGCGGCTCCTCTGTTGAGGCGTTGCCTTTGCCCAGGAAGCCGAAGTTGAGCGGCCAGGCTTCGGCAGCCTGGAGCATACGTGCGATATTCCAGGCGCCAGGCGTGCAGGTCGTCGCGTTGGTGCCGGTGGCCGGTCCGGTGCCGCCGCCGATCATCGTGGTGATGCCGTTTGAGATGGCCTCGTAGACCTGCTGCGGCGAGATAAAGTGAATGTGGCTGTCGATGCCGCCGGGAGTGACAATCAGATTTTCGCCGGCGATGACCTCGGTACTCGCGCCGACGACCAGCAAGGGATCGACGCCCTCCATTGTGTCGGGATTGCCGGCTTTGCCAACTTTGACGATACGTCCATCTTTAATGCCGATATCGCCTTTGACAATCCCCCAGTAGTCGATGATCAGGGCATTGGTGATCACGAGATCGAGTGTGCCGGCAGGGGCTTCACGGACGGCGCGGCTGCTCTGGCCCATGCCATCGCGGATCACCTTGCCGCCACCGAATGTGATTTCATCGCCATAGACGGTAAAATCCTTTTCTACCTCGATGATCAGCTCGCTATCGCCCAGGCGCACGCGGTCGCCGGTGGTTGGTCCATAGAGATCGGCGTAGGTCTGGCGCGGAATGTTCAGGCTCATTGTGTGCTCCTCTCGCTGGTGGTAAGCTGTCCGTTGACCTGGCCGTTATGGCCGTAGACGATGCGATGGCCGCCGAAGGCCACCAGGCTGACCTCTTTCTCTTCGCCCGGCTCGAAGCGCACAGCCGTGCCGGCTGGAATATTCAGGCGCATGCCGTAGGCGGCTGAACGATCAAATTGCAGGGTACGGTTGACCTCGAAGAAGTGGAAATGGCTGCCGACCTGAATGGGGCGGTCACCGCTGTGCTTAATCAGGATGCGCGCGGTGGCGCGTCCGCTATTAGCCTGGATATCACCGGCGGCCTCGTTGAGAAAATATTCTCCCGCTCTCATCGAAAACTGCTCCTTTCCCGTTCTATCTGATGGGATCGTGAATAGTGACGAGTTTTGTGCCGTCGGGGAAGGTGGCCTCGACCTGCACCTCGTGGATCATGTCAGCAATGCCTTCCATCACGTCTTCACGGGTAAGAATACTTGTGCCGAGGGTCATGATCTCGGAGACGCTTTTACCATCGCGCGCGGCTTCCATGATTTCAGCGGTCAGAATGGCAACAGCTTCCGGGTAGTTGAGTTTGAGGCCGCGTGCCTGGCGTTTGCGCGCCAGCTCGGCGGCGACAAAAATAAGCAGTTTTTCCTGTTCGCGTTGTGTGAGATGCACTACGCTCTCCTTTCTCTTTTTTGACCTCGGCGCTGAGGTAGTTGTTTCATGCTGCTGGTAGCGTTGACGTGGAAATACTTCCCCCATCAAGGATAGGGCAAGGAATTTGTGAGGAAAATCCCCTTATTCGAGTTTATCCTAAGAGGCAACCGTTGCTAAATGTGTATACTATCCTATGCAAGATGAAACTATCCACACAATCGCAGGAAAACAGCTTTGGGCTGCGACGATTGCAGGAAAGCCGAACCAAACCAGCCAGGGTAGTAACAGATTTTTCCCGCATGATGCGGGCGAGCATGGGAACTCGTCGGCGGCAACAGCAACGCCGAGCCTGCGCCAGTATATGACACAGGCTTGACCCGTGGGTCAGTGATCGAGCAAGATCGCGCCTTGCCCAAGGTTTTCATTTGCAGGAGATAGGCGACGCCAAGCCGGGCAATATTCAAGGAAGCGCAGTAGTCCCGATCGCCATTGAAGTTGCACGCTTCGCACCACATCCATCGTCCCCACTTGACCGCCTCGCTGCGATGGGAAGGCTCGCGATACGTCTGCGCGGGCTTGCCACAATGAGGACAGGTGTGCGAGGTGCCTCGTGGCGGGCAGGTCTGGAAGCGCAAGCCGATCAGATGACACTTGTAGCGCAAGAGTCGCCAAATCTCCCCACGTATCGTCGAGTTATTACAATAATTTCTCCATCTTCCACGGACTCCTCTTCCGCGCCCAGTCGTTTTCAGCGTCTTTAACGATTCCATCGACAGGAGCGAGCAACCGTGTATCTGGCACAACAAGAGCAAGACATTACTGGCAAGATGAGCCAGTGCTCGATTCCGGCGTTCATACTTGCGCCAGCACCGCTCTACCTCTCGGCGATAAAGAGTGAGTCGTTCCTGATACCAGGAGCTTTTGGGATGATCAGCGGGTAACGCATCCCGTTCCTGCTCAAAGCGAGCAACCTTTTTCTTCAACTCGTCAATTTGTCGGCGGATACGAGCTTGCTTGCCATCGAAACTGCCAGTGTCCAAGAAAAATGGCCTGCCAACCTGGACGTTCTGTTCATCCACAGCGGTTGCCGTAAGTAACGAATGCACGCCCCAATCTGCCCCAAGCACCCGCTCAACACTTTGCCAGGCTGGCAACGCCTTCTTCTCCACCTCGACGATGAAGTCCAGCACCGCAAAACGTTCCCCATCCGCTCGACACTCTTCACGCAGCGTCGGAGCCATCATCTCCCCCACGCTCAGGCGCTCTTTGAGGCACTCTGGCAACGCCATGATCGTGTCCTCTTTGCGCCAGTGCCAGACCCCCGCCTCATCGGGGTAGCGGAAGCGAAACCGCGCCACTCCGGCATCCAGATCCACAGCCAGCCGGTATGCTTGCCCTTTCTCGCGCCCATCGTCGCCAGCATACGTCAGTATCCCCACTTTGAGCAGCGGGACTGGTTGCAGTTCCTCATAAGAAGAGGGAAAGCGGTCATAGTGGAAAAAGTAATGACAGGCTTGCTCCACCACATTCTGGAGCGTGACAAAGCTGGTTTCATCCTCATCCAGGCTCTTCTGCAAGGCGGTGATGGCTTCCTTGATGGCCGAACGGTTTTTGCCCGCTGGTCGTTTTTCTGTTTTCGGGCGAATAAAACCATCAGAGAGGATCGGGGCGATCAGGAGAAACGCTTTTTTGCGCTCAGCCTGCTGGCGCAGCAGCCGCCCAACGACCTCACTCTCGCATCTCCATTGGCGATCCCCATGTGGCAATGGGCTTCCCATGTACTTCCCTACCTGCTTCCAGGCAGGCCCGGCGCGCTCACTGCCAAACTCATCGAGAGACGACCATAGCATGGTGAGCGCCTGGTTGACCACCTCCCGACTTGCATCAAGCAGCCGAAGCGCATCGGCCTGTGCTTCGGCGGGGAGTCTCACATCATAGGTGAGGGGGTGGTGAGTATGGCTTGTGCGCATCTTCTCTCCTGCAACGAACATCTGTCCCTCAGAAAAAAGGATAGCAGGAAAAGTACCTGTTGGCAAGTGTTTTGGCCCAGGAACATCGGTAGAGATAGTTCACGATAGCATCAGATAGTTGTATCTTTTTGGGAACTGTTAGCAACCCTTTTTTCCTTCCTCCCATGATGAAGAAAAAAGAGTATCTGTTATGGTGGGGTTCGGGGAGCACCTGTGTGGGAACCCACCGAACCCCTGCCAGGGGAGATTCGCCCTCCCTGGACCCCGCTTCCCGCGAAAAAGTTTACCGCTGGAGATCAACGTGGATGAGTTGACCTTTGTGGAAAAAGTTGAAGGCCAGGCGACGCCAGCCGTCGGGCCAGACAGGATGAGTGGTATAACCCTCATCGCTGACACGCAGGCCGGCGAAACCAAAGATGGCCGCCTGCCAGACAGCACCGGCACAGGCCGTATGGATACCTTCGGGCGTATTACCGCGCAGGTTTTCCAGATCTACCAGCGCCCCCAGCATAAACTGCCTGTACGCTGTCTCGATTTCTCCCAGTTCGCAGGCCAGGATCGTGTGCAGCGCCGGCGTGAGTGATGAACCGTACTCGTGATCGGTGATCGGATAGTAGTAATCCCAGTTCACTTTTTTAGTCCTCAGATCAAATTCCTGGTCGAGCACCGTAAGCAGCATCAGAACATCAGCCTGCTTGATAATGCGATATTTCTGCACTTCCTCTACGCCCATGATGCCCTGGTAAGAGTCTTTGCGTCCTTCGTACTTCTTCTGGTCAAGTGGTTGGAGCTGGTAAAAGCCCTCAAACTGCTCGATCAGGCCGCTTTGTGGATCTTGAGGAAAGCGCATCTTCGCAGCTACATCGTGCCAGTATGCCAGTCGAGTTTCGCTGAGATGGAGCTGCTGCACGAGCTGGTCTGCTTTAGCGGAATCATTGTTCCTTAACCATTCGAGCGCTTCCAGCGCCGTCTCGATGTTGCGCTTCGCCATGTAGTTAGTATACGCATTATTATTGACATGCTCATGCCACTCATCAGGTCCGATGACGTCGGTGATTTCGTAATCCCCGCGCTCGCTATGCTGCTCGGCGCGACTGGCCCAGAACATCGCCGTACTTAGGAGCATTTCTGTACCGTAGTCGCGCATAAAAGCATCATCACCGCTGATGCGCCAGTATTGGTAGACGGCGTGCGCAATGCTGGCGGTGATATGCAACTCGATGAAGCCGTTCAGGATCGGGATGACCTCGCCGGTTTCCGGGTGAATGATCGAGTAAGGAGTCGCTTCCTCTCCATCCAGCGTGCTCTCCCAGGGATACTGGGCACCCTCGTAGCCGTTGCTAGCCGCCTTTTTGCGCGCCGCATCCAGCAGGTGATAGCGGTAAAGCAGCAGGAGACGCGCGATATGCGGCTGAACATAGGTAAAGAAGGGCAACATGAAAATTTCGGTATCGTGGAACACATGCCCGCGATAGCCGAAGCCGGTCATGCCTTTGGCGGCGATATTATAACGGCTGTCGTGATCGGAAGCGTTGATGCGCAACTGGTACAGATTATAGCGTATGGCGACCTGAGCCTTCTCATCGCCTTCAAGGATGATATCTGCTACCTGCCAGAACTGGTCCCAGCGCTCGGTATGTCTGGCAAGCAGGCGATCATAGGGTTGTAGATGGCTGGTTGCGGGCGAAGGAGAGGGGCTGGCCTCAATTTTCAGTGCTTCGTGTATATCGGGTTCGGGTACCTGGGCGGGCGCTCCTAGAATGTGCTGGTGGCGCTCCAGAGCTGTTGCAACAGGCTCCACGCCGTCGCGTGAGGTATACATGACCACAATTTTGTCGGTCGTCAGCGTCTCGCCGGGGTGCAGGAAACCGTAGAGGTGGATGCTGGGCGAGACATCGGAGTCCACAATCTCACGGCGGAAATTCGGCGTGCTGGTAGAGAGGCTCATGCTCTGCGCGAGATGGACGCCACTGTGCCGGGTCACGCTGTGAAGCCAGGAGAGAAGATCATTGTAATGTCCCTGATCGACAGTTTCCCAGTGCATGACATCATAGTTGCCCTGGGCGCTGTCCAGAGAGGCGCGCAGCGTGACCTCAACCGGTGCGTTATCCCTGCTGGCGATGATGGTAACGCTGTAGCGGATGGCGCCGACGTGTTCATCGGCCAGGCTGGCGAATCGCTCGCTGCTGACACGTAGCCACACTCCACCGGGACTCTCCCATTCTACGTCACGGCGCAAAAGAGCGCGCCGCATATCGAGGGAGCGGTGGTAGCTGAGAAGTGTTCCCTGATTGAGACGGAATCGTTCGCCGTTGACAAACAATTTGATGACCGTCCAGTCAGGCGCATTCGCCAGTTCTTCTTTTGCCACAGGAATCTTGTCGAATACCCCATAGAGCAGGGTTGCAGGATTGTTCTGAGGATACCCTTCCTCGAAGGTTCCGCGTGTGCAGAAGTAGCCGTTGCCGATAGTGTAAACGGTTTCCTGGCTGCGCATGCGTTTGAGGGTGGGGTCGAAGTGCTCTTCGTTAATCTGCCATAGATTCACCTGATGTCCTCCTGGATGCAATAGAGTTTGCAGTTTTTAGTTGAGCAGTTCCTGTAAACTGATGTTTGCTAATGACGGCAAGACTTTATCCGCCCGGTGAAAACGTTCCTGGGGACCGATACCGAGCGCCTGCATGCCAGCATTTTTAATCGCTTCGACTCCTGCGTCGGCGTCTTCCACTCCCAGGCAATCGGGCGTATGGACATTGAGCAGGCCAGCCGCGTACACAAAGATGTCAGGGGCTGGCTTGCTGTTCACGACGCAGTAGCCATCGGCGATGCCATCAAAATAGTGCATGATATCCAGGCGTTCTACGACAGTACGACAGTTTTTGCTGGCGGAAGCCACCGCAGTTTTAATACCTGCGGCTCTGATCGCGTCGAGCAAGGCCCTGCCGCCCTCAACAAGATCTTGTGGACTCATGTGGTGAATCAGTTCATTATAGTAACGGTTTTTGCGATCCATCATCTCCTGGATCTGGGCTTCGCTGTAGTGGCGGCCCCGGATGATATACGCCAGAGATTCACGCCGTCCCACACCGCGTAGATGAGCGTCATTCTCTTCACGTGTAAAGGGGATGCCCTCGTCGTCGGCCAGGTGCTTCCAGGCCTGGTAATGGTATTCGGATGTGTCGGTCAGCACGCCGTCCAGGTCAAAGATAATTGCCGCTGGTTTCTGCATGAGTGTGTATATTCTCCTTGTAGGATATATTGTTTTGTCTATTTCTGGCGGATTACGCCTTTATTTCAATAACGAGCCTGGTTGAGTACAGGATACAGGTTGAGCCAGATTCGCTCTTACTGGCTAGTGGGCATAAGCCGTAGATTCTGTTCCTCACAGTATAACATGCTATAGTTATACAGCGATTATGTCTATGTTAGGAAAACGTTGTGACAGCGTAAATTCTCAGGTCTCTGATGCCAGCGATTCACGTTTGACTGCCGGCCCGGCTAGCAGCGATGAGGTAATAGCCACGCAACCAAACAGGAGAATCGAGCCGAAAGCGAGTGTGAAGCTGCCTGTATGGTCTACAAGCAGGCCAATCAGGGGCGGTCCCAGGATGACCGTTGGACTGGCGAGCACGCTGAGAAAGCCCTGGGCTACTCCTTTGCCGACGTTGCGCAGGTTGGCAGCAGAATTGAAGACAGATGCGTAGGGTGTTGTGCTGCCGATGGTAATGAGCGCCAGGCCGGTTGCTGCGAGGGCTGACGACCGCAGCGGGAGCGCGAGCAGGATGACCCCCAGACTCCCCATGATGGTTCCCATGCGCAGTAGCGGAATGGCGCCAATGATTCTGCGTGCCAGCACGATACCACCCAGGGGACGGAAAATTACGCCGGTCAGCAGCATGAACGAGCCGATAGTAGCTGCCAGCGCCAGAGGGAGTCCATACTGGTAAATCAAATAAGCGGTAATCCAGGCAGCGATAGCATTGCCGAGACCGAACGTCCCCAGGTGCGACAGGCCAAGCGTCCAGACGGCAGGCGAGCGCACAGCGGCTTTCAGGTCAATGCTGGATGAGGTACGCCGCTGTTGATTGTCATGGACAAAAAACCAGGTGAGCGTGCAGAGCATGCCGAGTATACTCCAGAAAAGGAACGCGCCACGCCAGCCAAACAGATGCAGCAGTGCGGGTGTTACTAACAGGCCCATGCCTGATCCGATCTGGATCGCACCGCCGTACAGTCCTTGTGCAAGCGAAGCATGGCGCCCCAGGCTCGCCGCTACTCCAGCCCCGGCGATAAATGCCGCTCCAGTCCCCACTCCGACCAGGAAGCGGCAGGCCAGCAGCCATGAGAGACTGGGGACGAGTGGCAGCACAACGCCACTCACAGTGGCAAGCGCCGTCGCGCCAATTAAAACGGCGCGTGTGCCAAAACGATCTACAAGCAGACCAGCGGGCAGATAAGCGACTGTAAGTCCAAGGAAGAGCAGCGTTGAGAAAAGACCAACCTGTCCACTGCTAATATGCAGTTCGGTTTTCAATGTGTCGATGAGCGGGCTGTAGTTAGTGTAATGGACAGAAATCATAATAGATGTAAAACATGCGGCGAAAATACGTAAGGGAACGCTGCTCGTTCGTTTGCCTGTCTCTGCCTGCCCGGCTGAGCTGGATGCGAGTAGA
>JADBKA010000027.1 GCA_014896635.1 Ktedonobacteraceae bacterium | reverse complement strand
TCCGGCCTGGCATCATCTGATGGAGATGGCGATAGGCTGGGGAACGCATGCGCTTTCCTGGCGCGAGCGGCGGCCCGGCGCACATGTTGCGCGGGCAGCGGCATTCTATCTGATGGCGCAGGTCGAGGCCGGGCATGGCTGTCCTATCTCGATGACGCATGCGGCGGTGCCGGTGCTGGCCCAGCAGCCCGAACTGGCACAGACGTGGATACCCGCGCTGCTCTCCTCAGCATACGATCCCGGCCTGCGCCTGCCTGCGCAAAAGCAAGGTATCCTGTGCGGCATGGGTATGACCGAGAAGCAGGGCGGCTCTGATGTACGCGCCAATACGACGCGCGCCGTGCCTCTCGACAGCGCCGAACGCAGCTATCTGCTCACCGGCCATAAATGGTTCTGCTCGGCTCCCATGTGCGATATCTTCCTGGTGCTGGCCCAGGCTCCCGGCGGCCTCTCCTGCTTCCTGCTCCCGCGTGTGCTGCCGGACGGGACGCGCAACCGCTTCCTTATCCAGCGTCTCAAAGAGAAACTCGGCAATCGCTCCAACGCTTCGAGCGAGGTAGAGTTCGACGATACCTGGGCCGTGCTGGTCGGCGAAGAAGGCAAAGGGGTACGTACCATCATCGAGATGGTGAACTATACGCGCCTGGATTGTGTGCTCGGTAGCGCGGCACAGATGCGCCAGGCGGCAGCGCAGGCCATCCATCATGCAACCTACCGCCAGGCGTTTGGACGGCATCTGGTCGAGCAGCCGCTGATGCAGAATGTGCTGGCGGACCTGGCGATTGAGTCGGAAGCGGCGACGGTCCTGGCAATGCGTCTGGCGAGAGCCAGCGACCAGGCCGAGCAGAGTGAGCATGAAATGCATATCAAACGGCTCTGCACCGCCGTCGGCAAATACTGGGTCACAAAGCGCGGATCTGTCTACGTTGGCGAGGCCCTGGAATGTCTGGGCGGCAGCGGCTATATCGAAGAGAGCATCATGCCCCGGCTCTATCGTGAGATGCCGCTGAACTCGATCTGGGAAGGCTCCGGCAACGTCAACTGCCTGGATGTGCTGCGCGCGCTGGCGAAAAAGCCTGAGGCGCTGGAGAGCTTCTTTGCGGAAGTGCAGCCGGCAGCCGCTACCGATGCCCGCCTGGATGCTGCAATAAAGCAGCTAAAGCGCGAATTTGCCGATCTGAGCGATATCGAATGGCGCGCGCGCCGCATTGTGGAGCAGATGGCGCTGGTCTTGCAGGGTGCGCTGCTGGTGCAGCATGCCCCGCCAGCGGTTGCTGATGCGTTCTGCGCCTCGCGCCTGGGCGGCGACTGGGGACGCGCCTTCGGGACACTTCCGCGTGGTATCGACGCCGCCGCCATTATTGAACGCGCCAGACCGAAGCTGAAGCTGTAAAAACCTGTTTAATCGACAGGAAGAGCGAAGTTGAGAAGACGAGCGGTGAGCCGCCGGAGATCGGCGCTCACCGCTTTGTGTTCGGGATGCGGCAAGCAGGCTTTCAGGGTCACCTCATTGTCTCCTCGCCAGATCAGCAAGTGCGCCAGGCAATGGCGCGGATGGGGGAGCCATCCAGTCCGCGCAATGCGAGAGGAAGGAAAGAACACTGGTAGAGGATGCCAGGCACAAGCTGATCCAGTCGCGTGAGATTTTCCACGATCAGGACATCGTTGCCCAGCAGCGCCGCATGGGCATGCTCTGTCCCGCCTATCGTAGAATCCACACTCAAGGCGTCGATGCCAACCAGGCTCACTCCCCTGCCTGCCAGCAACTGTGCTGCTTCATGCGAAAGAAAGGGATGGTGGAGATACCGTTCGGTTTTCCAGTAGCGATCCCAGCCTGTATGAATCAGCAGTGCGCCACCAGTTGGCAGGACTGGCAAGTAATCAGCAAAAACATCCGCGTCAATCGGCTCTTCATCGTTTGGTTCTGTGACAGGCACCATGATCCCCGGCAGGAGAAACCGCTCCAGCGGATACTCACTGATCGGCTTACCATGCGGGATGAAATGCGATGCCGCGTCGATATGCGTTCCCAGGTGAGTGCCGATGTGCAATTGCGTGACCCGCCAGGGCGGCGGCGCCTCTGCGGGCAGGATGCGCGGTTCGGGATCACCGGGAAAATATGTCATGCCATTTTCGATGAACTGAGATAGATCAACATAAGTAGCCATGTTTCTGCCGCTTCTCTCCTTTTTGCCTGATCTTGCGGTCTTAATCGCCTTTCTGTCCCTGGACGTCGATAGTATAGCAACAACTTTTAATCTGCCAGGATCATCAAGACTCCCAGTGTTCCCAGCTCGCCTTACTACTGGCAAACATACTGCCGACGGCGGCGATACCGAGGCAGAGCAAGGTCACGCCTCCCACAATATACCACCAGCTACTAGAGGGGATCTGCACTATCCAGGAGTTCAGCAGCGTATCAATCATTGCTACAAAACAGGCAAGAGGTCCGACAATAGAACAGATGACTAACACAGGCATGGGGAAAATACGATGAAGATGGAAATACTGCCGATCACGGAAGAAGAGCATCCACAGGTTGAAGAAGAAAAACGCACTGGAAATTGCCCATACCAGTGTAGCAGTAGCTTGCGTTACTGAATAAACCTCAAGCGAGAGATCTGCTGGTTTGCCAAGATTAGCGAGATGCGGCACCACAAAATAGGTAAGCAAAGTAAAAATAGCAGCCGCAATCGTCTGTAAAATGATGGCATTGGCTGGCGCACGATGCCTATTAAGTTTGCCCACTCCGACTGGTAAACGCTGGTCGATAGCACCGACAAAGAGCAGGCGAGAAAACGCGCAGTTGTAAACGACGGGAATAATGGCAAAAAAACTGAGAATACCTATGGCCGTGATATCGCCTGCGAACTTACCAAGCGCCGCATCGACGAGGGCTATCAGATCAAAGTTGCTGACATTATTGCCGCGCACAACTAACAACGAGAAGGTAGCGATAAAATAGCCGAGTAGCGTCAGGAGCGTTCCCCAGAACAGGTGGCGTGTGACAACTCTGTGCTCGCTAATCTCACCGCCCATATTAAGCGGGACTTCAACCCCCAGATAGGCCAGCGTAATCAATCCGAACTGAGCAATGTTAGCGCCTTCGCTGTTTCCCCACTTGATGGACCATGCATTGAGGTCGCCAAAGTTCGTAGCAGACTGGTGTCCCGTCAGAAGCCATAAAATGCCAGCGAGGCCGATCAGCATTACAGCCACACCAATTAACCCGACAACAATGTTGACGATATACTGAATAGTACGCATCCTCCGGCTTGCAATCAGTCCTGAGAAGAGGATAACAGCGGTGATAAAGGCTCCCTGTTCCCATAATTGAGTGAGCCAGTTATGATTAAGTCCCTGGATGAACGTTACCAGGATATTAGCACCTGAGACGATCACCAGAACACCCGGGAACCAGGCACAGAAACCGACAAAGAAGCTCCAGTAGCCGCCGAGCGCTTTGTGTGTCCAGTTATAGAGTGATCCCTCATGGGGAAACATGTGACCCAGTTGAGCAGTAGCAATAGCACAGGGAAGAAAGAAAGTGATGGCCCCAAGCGCCAGATACGTGAATGCCGCAGGACCGCTAATAGCAGCTCCTGCGGCATTGTTAATAAAAAAAACCACGACCAGGTACAGCGCCGTCATGTCCAGTGTTCCTAAGCGCGCAGGCATGACCCTGGGAACGTAATCTTCCGATGCAAGAGGTTGCTCTTTATTGCTCGATCTAACGATATTTTCGTATGTTGCCATGATTTTCCTCTCAAGCTCTTCTCAAACAGGATACCACCACAAGCATCTAAAGAAATGATGTAGAGGGGAATCAAGTCAGGGCAGTCGGCAAGAGGTTGATAGGGGGTACGTGCAGATCCGGCGGCAGAGCACGTCCCCCCACTTACCTACAGAAAAGAGATACAGCAATTAGGATGTTACTTCAGCGACAATTTCCTCATCGCTCATATCCTTTCTATTAATTGCGTGTCCGACAAAGAAGAGGACGATCCCTATGATCAGTGAGAGGAGAGCAATGCCACCGATCCAGAGAATCCACTGTGAGCCTGGGATCAGAGGCGTCCAGGGTCCTGTGAAGGTAACGTATACCCCGAAAGCGCTGGCAATCAGGCCCAGCGCCGCGCAAAGGTAGAAAACCCAATCAGGTGCCAGGCGAATACGAGTAAAGGTCTCGTGGTACTTGTGTCGAATGATGATCACGTCAACAAAGAGAATCACCATCGAGACACACCAGATTACCGTTACTGCCGCTTGCAGGATATCGTAGACAATGGTCGAAAGATCAGACGGCTTCAACCCTGTGCTCAGGGTATAAGGAACAAGAATGAACGCGAGGATTGTGAAGAATGCAGAGATGCAGCTCTGGACCAGCACCGCTACCCAGGGAACACGGTTTTTATTCACCTTACTCATAACCGTTGGCAGGCGACGGTCGAGACCAGAGACAAAGAGCAGTCGCCCGAAGGAATAGTTGTACACAGCGGTGTTGAAGAGGAAGAAGCCGATGAAAATGATATCGACAATGGAGCCCAGGATCGGACCAGCGCTGCCAAAGCTCGACTGAACGGCCAGTGCCACTGCCGCCGGACTGCCCTGCGCGCTTACCGGCTTTACAGCAACCATGACACCGAAAGTCCCTAGCAGGTAAGCGACCATCACAACAACTGATCCCCACAGCAAGTAGCGTGTGATCGCGCGCTCGTTGGTGATCTCGACTCCCATATTCAATGGGACTTCAATACCAAGCAACGCCAGGATCACCGTGCCATAGAAGGTGAACGTCCCGGCATTTGGCAACCAGTTCGGTGCCGAGTAGTCAACAGGAGCAGCCTGACCTCCCAGCAGTGAAACCAGGCCGGCAATCCCCACAAGAAGAATTGCGCTACCATAGGCAACAAAGACAATATTGACGAAATTCTGCGTAACACGGAAACGCAGGATAGAGAGCACAAAGGAGAAAGCGATCACCAGAATAATCATCAGACCTTGCTGCCAGGGTTCGGTTAAGAAACCCGGGTTTAACTGCTGGATCAACGCGACTACTGCATCACCGGTCGCAATCATGACGAGAATTCCAGGCCACCAGGCACAGAAACCTGCGAAGAAACCCATAAAAGCGCCAAATGCTTTATTGGTCCAGACGTAAATTGAGCCTTCGCCAGGGAACATTAAGCCAAGTTGCCCGGTCACTATAGCCCCAGGGATAAGAAAGGTAAGAAATCCTAATCCCCAGTATACATACGCTGACGGGCCGGCCCCACCGGCCATCACCGCCGAGTTACTGATGAACAGCACAATGGCGACGAAGATAGCAACCATATCGAATGTGTTGAGCACTTTGGGCAAAATACTGCCCGCGATTCGTTCCGAGCGCAAAATCTCGCTGCTACCACTTTCTGTAGTCGTTGCCATTTGGCATGCACCTCCAAAATAACTATTTGTCTCAATACAGCGCAGGCAATCAGGACATGCCTACCCCACCTATGAGTAATCAGATGAACGCCCGATGAAAAACATCCTTTTACCAGTGCAATGCTCTAAAATACACTTCTATTTAGGAACCTCCTTTCTCTAAGTAGTTGCTAAAACTTATGAAGCACTGGTTGTGCGGAGAATTATTCTTTGTACTACTCGCTCATGAGCTGTCCGAAAGAGGCATTCATCGGTAGCTCTGCAATAGAAAATTGTGTTTCTTCCCGTAGCTTGAACGCCTCGACCGACTTCAGTAACTGCCTGGCCTGTCGCGCCAGAATCTCCATGCGTTGTGCGACATTGCGCGTCTTTTCACTACTCTGCCGCGTGGTGCCGGAGACTCCCTGCACGATCTGAGCGACAGTATTCGCGGACTGGAACAGCGTTCGGACCTCCTGGTGAATGACTTCTATCTCACGGGCTTGCTGTTCAACCAGCGCATAAATCTGCTGGAACGCCGTTCCCGTCTCTTCGACCAGGACCGTCCCCTCTGATGCCTCACCGGCGGTCTCCCTCATCGAGACCGCTGCCGTTTTTATGTCCTCGCGGACGCTCCGCAGAATCTGTGTGATCAGGCCCGCCTGGGCTTTGGCCTGTTCCGCCAGGCGACGGATACCATCAGCGACTGCCAGAAAGCCTTTGCCGTGTTCGCCTGCCATCGCCGCCTGAATCGCTGCATCCAGTGCAAGGCGATTGGTACTGTTGACAATACCGGCGATGACATCGACGATTTCGTTGATCTCTCGTGAGCGATCTTCCAATACCAGCACTTGCCTGGTGGTCTCCTGTACAGTAGTGTTGATATGCGTCATGCCTTCGACGGTTCGCTGAACGATGTCTAACCCTTTGCGCACAAAGAGGCGCGCTTCACTGGCCGCTTTCTCCAGAATCTGCACTTTTTCAGCGGCTCGCTGGCTGGAACGAGTCATCTGCTCAACTTGCTTCGTTGCCATCCCCATCTGCTGAATCTGGATATCGGCATTTTGCACCAGTTCCGCCATATGCATAAATGTACTGGTAGCTGAAGCCTCCACTTCCTGCGCGACCATTTTTACCCGCACGACCAGGCTACTCAGTTCTTCCACCATATAGTTAAAAGAATCCGCCAGGACGCCCAGCGCATCCGAGGTAACCTCTGCCTGGATACGCAAATCGCCCTCACCCACGCCACTGACTTCCTCAACCAGCTTCTCAACCTGGGCCTGCAAGCGATCTCGTTGCCCCTGCGCTTCCTGGGCAAGCCGGATGATATGATCGAGCATGGTATTCATTGAACGGGCTACAATTGCGATTTCATCGCGGCCTGCCACTGGCACGCGCGCCTCCGTTTCCCCCTGACTGACGCGCCTGGTCAAGGAAACCAGGTGTTGTAATGGCTGCGTAATTGTGACATTGACAAGAAAGCCCAGCGTGATCACGATGCCCGTCGAGAGCAGCAGTGCTATGGCTGTCCCCAGGATAAGGGGACCCGTCTGTGCAGTTCCCATGCCATGCGCATTCAATACCTGCATATAGACGCTCCCCAGCACTATCATGATCACATCGGGAATGACTACCGCCAGGAAAAAAGCCAGAAAGAGGCGGCGGTAGATCGGCATGTTCTTCAATAAACTCACCATCTTAGAGCCTTCCTTCCTTGCTCACCATCTCGATCTCATCTGAATACAACAGGAAGGGCTGCGCACAATACTATCCCGATCAGCCAGAGGACCGCCGCAAGCCGGTCATTCCCTGGCTGGAAAGGAGGCAGGTCTTCCGGTCGAGGCAGTAACCCTCTCTTTTGCTTCTGGAGTTCGGACGAGGCGGCGAGCGACGAGAGCGTCTGGGCAACGACATCAGGCATGGGGCGAACAGGCGCAAAGGGAAGGTGCTCCTGCTGACCAGCATGACCAGGTTGCTGTGGCCAGGTGGAATCAAGGGGCCGCGCCGAGGCCGAGAGAGGGGGACCGGCAAGCCCTGGCAGGCTCCTTTCCTCTCGCCGCTGGCTCATCTCCGCAGGCATTGCCACGTCATTGCTCTGCCTGCTCACCGGGGTGACTGTAACAAGATTGCGTCTCTGCTCAGGCTCTTTTCTTGCGACGAGCGGATTGGAGACCGACTGGCATGCCAGCAGATCTTGATAGAGCTGGGAGGGATGCTGATAGCGTTGACTGGCAGCCGGATGAAGTCCGCGCATGAAGATGGCAGCAAAGGATGGCGAGAGATGAGCCTGCAACCTCTCCCCTCGGGAGAATGTCCCGCTGATCGCGTAAGCCATCGTCGCCAGCAGCGCATAAAGATCTGCCCGGCTATCAACCATCTCTGCGGGGAACTCCAGAGCCGTAAAAGGCGATAAAAGGGCGGCATCAAGCCCTTCCAGATATTGCCTGGCCCCACAGGCCAGGAGCAATGAGAAGTTCGCAAGATACCAGTGACCAGCAGGTGTTCTGAAAATATGGCGCGGAGAAATCAATCCGTGTACCAGCGGTGGTTGCTGCTGGGAAAGAGCAAGCAGGCTCTCTGTTACTTGTAGGCAGCACTCAACAGCTTCCTGCTCCTGGAGGGTGCGAGACGTGCGCTGCATACGTTCGAGCAGTGACTCCCCCGGCAGAGTGCTGAAGACGAAAAAGTCACGTTCCTGATCTCGAAATACATCGATAAGTGCGGGAACAAAAAGATTGCTGGCTGCTGCAAAAAACGCTCTCATGGCCACACTTAAACTGGTCTGCCTGGCCGCTACCTTCATCTGCGGGAGTGATAGCTCACAAATAGTGACAGGACGTTCCTGCCGGTGCAGATCCTGCGCATGCCAGTGAATTTCATAAGCGCCGCCAGCCCATTGCTGATAGCTATATTGCTTGACAAGCCTGTAACGACCTCGACAGAGCAAGGAACCGGGAGCGAATACAGTTCCGCCTCCGACTGTAAATATACCAGCGCCAGGTGAAGCTGAGACAGCGGTCTCACCTTCGATTGTGGATTGTGACGACAGTCTCCCATTATAACCGCAATAACGACAGGCCCGGCTGCTCGTTTCCAGCTCAGAGCCACAGGATGGACAGACCATATATCTCTCTCCCCTTGATGAGTGTCGGGTATAGAGCGTACAACGGGCGGGACAACCACCCGGATGGGATGAAAAAGGAATAACCGTGTAAAACCGAAAGGGATACCATCTTGGTTCGCATAACGCAACTGACCTACCTCGCCACCTGCGAGCACATACTTGCACACTGTAAAAGCTGAGCAGCAACCAGAATCTTTTTTCTGCTCAGGTAGAGAAAAACTATGCCTTTAGCATACACCGGCCAGCACTGTTAAACAAGAGGGAAAACGGCAGATAGGACTATTGTACCGAAAGGTGGTAACAAAACCAGAGAGACAATAACAAAGACGTCAAAGGGATTTGACCTTTTCTCCGGCTTCAGTAGCTCTGAGAAAAAGAGCAGATACTATTCTCTCCCAGGAGAGAAAGAACTATCCGCAGCGCACTGTGTAGATTCGGCATATCTACTCAACCATCCCCTGACTTTTTTTCAAAATCACCTGTATAGTTAGTTAGATGAGTAATGAACCAGTGGAGTAATGAAGCAATGGGCCATGTGATAGATGACAGCCGTCCGATTTTCGTGCAGATTGCCGAACGGATCGAAAATGACATTATTAATGGAGAGATTCCTGAAGAAACACAGGTTCCCTCAACCAATCAGTTTGCCTCTTTTTATCACATTAACCCGGCAACTGCTGCGAAAGGCATCAATCTTCTTGTGGATCAGGGCATCTTATACAAAAAGCGCGGGCTGGGCATGTTCGTTGGCGGCGTTTTGCTGCTCCTGACTCTGAGCAGCTATGCCGCGACCTACTTCAACTGGTGGCCAGCGATCTTTCGCTGGCTCGTCGGACACACAGCGTTTGAGCTTTCCCTGTGGCTGGTCCCTTTCACGCTTGCCTAAGTACATTGCCATGTTTGCCGCCGGTGTGCTTGCTTACCGCCGCAACTGGTTTCTCACCATTCCTGACTCAATGGGGAAGGCAGCATAGTGGACGGCGCTAGCGGCTACGCTGCTGCTGGGTATCCCCGTGCTGCTGCTCGGTGGAGAGGGAGTAGTCGTTGGATTGCGCTGGCAGGTGTTTCTCTACGCACTCTGGGAGGCTACCATGTGTGTGAGCATAAATATCGGGCTGCTTGTTTTCTTCCGCCGGCGTTTTGCACGGCAGGGAACGATCAGTAAGGTCATGTCAGCGAGCGCCTACCCTGTCTACATTATCCACGCGCCACTCATCATGATGCTGGCGGCTGCCTTGCGTGATGTTCACCTGTTCCCGCTGCTCAAGTTTGCGCTGGTCTCGCTGCTGGCGATTCCGCTCTGCTTTGGCTGTGGCTACCTGTTGCGCAAGCTGCCTCTTGCGCGCTCCATTCTGTAGCGAGGAAAGGAGCCTCTTGAAATCTGATAAAAAACCTGTTTAATCGACAGGAATATCGAAATTGAGCAGACGAGCGGAGAGCCGCCGCAAATCGGCGCTCACCGCTTTGTGTTCTGGATGGGGAGAGTAGGCTTTCAGGGCCGCTTCATCCACAAAGGTCATGAGGAAGCCATAGCGGTAGCCCTGGTGAAACTGGTTAAGATTCTCTCCTGCCTGGAGAGAGACGATGCCGGGAATCTTCTCTTTAAGCGCCTTGACGCGCTCCAGTACGGCCAGCATTTCTTCGCGCGTCGTTTCTGGTTTCGGTTCCAGCAAAAGCACATGAATGATCATGAAATACCTCTAACAACTTTGATTGTTAAAATTCATTATGTTTAATCTTGCATGTGCTGCAATGTACCCAGGATCTCTCCTCTCAAGTCTATCATATCACGCTGTTTGGCAAGAGGGGTAGCTCCAACCAGATCGAACATTTGCTGGAGCCGTATGATATAACGAATCGAATGAATAATCTCTGCCAGCTTCATTCCTTCTTTTGCATGTTTTATACCTGTTTGAGTATCACCAGCAAGGCAGTAGGATTGCGCCTTAATGATATGATAAGAGCTTTGATCACGTAGTGGTCTGAAAGGGCGTAATTTATCTGTTTCTTTGTATATTTCGATGGCCTGCTCTGGCTTCCCAAGCGTAGTGAGGCCGATAGCCTTTACTTGAAGCACTTCAACTCTATCAAAATCATTGCCTACTGTATCAACCGTCGGTTTTATGTTCTCTGCAATCTCTGACGCCCGATCAATTGCTCGTAGAAATCCCTGCTCATCCCGATAAACATAATGATTGATAGCAGAAGCTCTCCATAATACACCCTGAATATGCGGCGAAACTTCGTGATCCTTGAGATAGTTTTCTGCGACTGCCATTCGTCTTAGAGCGGCTTCAAACCACTTACGGCGCCGAAACATCTCCGATTGGTGAACAATAGCGAGTGCTACCAGATCGGGATCTCCTGTTTCTTCAGCAATATCATACATCTGCTGAAAGTGAAATATTGCTTCCTTTGTCCTGATACGTTCTATTGCCTGTTTCCCAAGCATTTCATGCGTATAGGCGAGCAAGCGTAACGCCGGTACTCGGAACTGTCCCCTATACGAATCCAGGGCTACTTCCAGTTGTTCAGCTAAATTATGCAGACTGCTTTCGATATTTATGATTTTTCCATTCCCTTGCCAGATAAGCCATGATAGTTTTATCGTTGTTTCTGCCGGTTCTAGCAGAGCTTTGAGTAACAGGTCTTCGCCTTCTACCGAAGTCTGTTTATGCGTCTTCCGTAATGGAAAACCTTTGCCGACTGCTGCCAATCGCTCTTCAGGAATACCTAGAATATCTGCGAGTCGATACACCTGTTCTAGTTTGTCGAGTTTTCTCTTTCCTCGCTCGATTTGTGAAATATAGATTCGCGTAAAGCCCCAACGATCAGCCAGTACCTCTTGAGTCCACCCACGTTGTTGTCTGTATTCACGTACTAACTTTCCGAAAGCATTACTATCCATTGCAACTCCCCTGTAAATGTTACACATTGTGACATTTGCTTAGCCCTGTGTTTCTTGCATTGTACTATACGTCCTGATAGCATTCAACTAGTAAGTCCTTTGCAATGAAAGGAGAATTTAGTGCCTGAAAAACAAAGTAGTTCAGAGGTCGCGCAACTGATGCAGCGGATTGAGACGGAACTGAGGGCGATGAAGCTGGCAATGGAGAGCTTCAAGTATACTGTGATGGAGGAAGAAGCATGAAAGCCCACATGCGGGAGATCAGGCGCCAGCATGATATTGGCCTGGATCAGCTTGCGGAACTGGCAGGTCTGCCGAAACGCAGCGTGTACCTGTTGGAGATTGGCTGGCCGACCGAAGAGGCGGAGGCGTGGCGCGTGCTGGAGGCGCTCTCGCGGCTCAGCAATCGGCTGTATACGCTGGATGATGTACGGGTCAAGCTCAAGAGCAGTCAGCAGGAAAGCAATGGTCGGCGTGAGAAAAAGTCGGGGCGCAGGTGGCCGGCTTTGGTAAGGAGCGTGCCATGATCACGGTGCTTGTCCCGCCGCATATGGAACGGCCAGCGAGGGACTGGTTGCGCAAACATGGTTGCCGCATTTTCAACAAGGACACGTATTATAAAATTATGTTCCCTGAAGGGACGAGCGAAGCGGAGTTGTTCCCGCGCTGTGTAGAGCCACGTTTCAAGATGTGCTTGCCCGATGGAACCCGGATCTACCGGCAGGAGATGCGCGGTCGTGAGCGCGGGTCGGAAGGATTGAATGTGCTGTTTTTGCCGATCAAGCAGGAGGAAGATGATGACGAACTCACCGAAGAAAGAGAACGCTATTATGAGAGCCTTGCTGGCGACGCCGCTGGAGGTGATGGCGCTCAACGGCGCGATTAATTTTACCCTGCAATATGCTCACTGCCTGCCGCCAGAAGGGAGGGCCGTGCTGGCGGAGTTGCAGAAACGCCTGATAGTGCATTTGCCAGCGGTCCCGCCGGCGAAGGAGCAAGAGCGTTGTTGAGAGCGGGCAGACAGGTTGCGGCAACAACTTGCTCCCTGATACAATACTATACAATCACCTGGCTCCGCTGTAACGTGTCTAGAGCAGGCTAATGCGCATGAGAAATACAATCAGACGGTTGGTGAGGTCTCTATGGGGATGGTTCTTGCCGTTGTGGCTCTCTCTCTGTGTGAGTGGGCGTTTTCTGCGCTGGCGCGTGCAGGTCTGGCGCCATCCTATGCGTATGGTAGAAAGAGATGTAATGAAGCAAACATTGCTCTTTATCCGGCACGGGCAAACGGCCTGGAATATAGAACGTCGCCTGCCGGGTCAGTTGCCCGGCGTTGTATTGAATGAGACAGGGAAGCAGCAATCCGCGCGCCTGGCTGAGGCGCTGACAGTGCTGCCGATCAGCGCCATCATCAGCAGTCCCCTGGAACGCGCCCGCGAGACCGCCGAATTCATTGCCAGGGGACGTAACCTGGAAATCCAGCTTGAACCTGACCTGATGGATACCGATGTGGGACCCTGGGCCGGCAAACTCATAGAGGATGTGTCAAAGAACGATCCCGCCTGGAGAGAGTACGTCAGGAACCCGGCAGTGGCCCCGCCGGGCGTCGAGACCTTTCCCCAGGTGCAACAGCGAGTAGTGGCGGCAGTCGAGCGCTGGCTGGCGCGGGATAACCTGGGAGCCTATCCCGCTTTTGTCGCGCATGCCGATGTGATCAAGCTCCTGATCGCACACTATACTGGCCTGCCTGCTGAACGAGCTGGCACGCTTTTGATTGACAACGCCTCGGTCAGTCTGGTAGAGCTGGCGAAAGACCAGAGGCCACATGTGATAGGCATTGGCTGGAATCCTCACCCCGGCTGGCTCAAAGCTCCCTCACCCCCGCTAGCCAGGCCAGAAGGCGTCACGGGTGAGGCGGGAGAAGTGGGTGAGCAAAAGACGTAATGTTTGCCGAGGCCGAGAGAATTTCTCTGAGCATACCCAGAAGGAAAGCGTAGCATGTTTGACCCGCGAGATCCTCTTGAGCGATACTACTGGCATTATGAGTCGCGGCGTCCGCTTACAGCGGCGCAGATCATCGCGCTGCGCAGCGTTGATGTGGAGACAGTGGCTCTGATCTGGCTGCTGCTCGAACATCACGTCTCGCTGACCGTTGCCGGACCGACCGACCCGCAGCCGGGCATAGGCAAAACCACCACGCTCAATGCCCTGCTGCAATTCCTGCCACAGGGAACGGCATTGGCGTACATGGCGGGAATGTATGAAGATTTTGCATTTACGCGCCTGCCTGATATCGACCCCGCCACTACCTGTGCACTATGCAACGAAGTCAGCGACCACCTGCCCATCTATATGTGGGGGCGCGTGGCCCGCCGTTATCTGACTCTGCCTGCCCAGGGCTATTCCATCGCCACCAGCGTGCATGCCGATACCATCGACGATGTGATCGCGCTGTATCACCGCGACCTGCGCCTGAAGGCAGAAGATGTGCGCCGTCTGGGTCTGGTCGTCAATATGGGATTGATCGCGCATATCTATCCCGCGCGCCGGCGCTGGTTTACCACGCACTTTATCCGGCCCGAAGTTGATCCCGCGCATCCGGCTGAGATCACGCCCGTGTTGCTCTCACGCTGGAACAGCCACAATGATACATTTGAGCATGCAGATACTGCAACGCTTGACCAGCTCGCCGGATGGATCGGCATGCCCGTCGGTGAGTTTCACCTCGCGCTCAAACGGCGCATAGATTGCCTGCGTACGCTCTCACTGGGAACAGGAGTGAATGCTGAGAGAATGTATACTGCCGTCAATGATCTGCGAGCATGCGAGGAGAAGCAGTCGTGAAATGGTACAGAGTACACGTCAGAAATAGTTCGCCTGTCTGCTTTGTTGTCAGACTATAAAGTACAGAAAAGGAGGATAGCGATGCTGGCTCAACTATTCGCCGGCGAAGGGCGCTGGCCTCGCATCTGTGAAAAACGAAAATAACAACAGAAGAGAGAAAAGGAGCATATTTGAACATGTCGTATGCTGTTGCCATGTTCAGCGTGCATACGTCGCCTCTGGATCTGCCAGGGCGAACGAAGGACGCTGGTGGCATGAATGTTTATATGCGCGAGCTGGCGCAGGCGCTGGCAGAGCGCAACGTCTGTATTGATATCTTCACCCGCTGGACGAACGAACAGACTCCACAGGTCATCCAGCTCAACTCAAAGATCCGCGTGGTGCATGTGAAAGCCGGGCCGCTGGCCCCCGTTCGTAAGCATGACCTCTACCGCTATCTCCCGGCTTTTGTACGCAGCGTCGAAGCTTTCCGCAAGCGCGAAACCAGGAGCTATGATCTTGTCCATAGCCATTACTGGCTCTCCGGCGTGGTTGCCTCGCAACTGGCCCGGCAATGGGATGTACCGCACATCATCATGTTTCACACGCTGGCTCGTCTCAAGCAACTCGCTAACCCTGCCGAGGCCGAGCCGCCGCTGCGCCTGGTGATGGAGCAGAAGCTTATACAGCAGGCTGACCGTATTATTGCGGCAACCGCCGATGAACGGCTCCAGATGATACGCCATTATGGGGCCACTCCTCATCGCGTCGCCGTCATTCCTTGCGGTGTCGATCTACAGCGGTTTGTGCCGCAGGCGAAACAGCAGGCGCGCGCACACCTGGGACTGAGTTTGCAACAGCCACTCTTGCTTTTCGCCGGGCGGCTTGATCCTTTCAAAGGACCTGATGTGCTGCTGCGCGCCGCCTCGATGATGGAGGAACCGGCGCAGGTGCTAATCGTCGGGGGCAAGCCGGGCGAGGATGAAGAGCGGCTCAAATTGCAACAACTGGCTGAACAACTGGATATCCGGCAGCGCGTTCACTTCCTGGATGCTCGGCCACAGCAGGAGCTGCCGCTGATTTACAGCGCCGCTGATGTGACCGTTGTGCCATCATATCATGAGATCTTTGGCCTGGTCGCCGCCGAGTCACTGGCCTGTGGGACGCCTGTGGTGGCGACGCGCGCCGGAGGTCTGGCAACCATCGTGCGTCATGGTGAGACTGGCTTTCTTGTACCACGCTGTCCCGGTTTTTTTGCCGAAAAATTGGATGCCCTGCTGCGCGACGAGGAGTTGTATGCCAGCATGCAAGCTGCCTGTCGCGCTTCAGTCCTGCACTTTAGCTGGCAAAACGTTGCCGCGAGCGTTCACAGTCTTTATGATGAACTGATCTGTGATGCATCGTGCATGGCAGCGCGCTAAAAAAACAGGCGAGCTATCATTCGTATGTGCAAGTAGCACGGTTTGTCAAAAATGTGTGGGTCTATTGCTTGACAATGTTTGTGACACGTTTGTGTCTGAATCCCATGCCGGGAGGGTGGACTTTCACCTATCTCTATGGTATAATCGTGGCAACAGGAGGAGACCTTGATCATACAGTCAGTGGAGCCTGTATCTCTGTGTGTGACGGCACAGAGACGGTCGAACAGGTGTTCACATACGTGAAACAAATCCTGAGTAAGGTGAAGTGCTTATGGATTCAGTCTCATCAATACCGCGAACGCTTGCGCTGCGAGTGGGAGCAGAGACGAACACCAGCACGCAAACTGAACAATCACACCAGGTTAGGTTCTATCCTGGTGTTTTTTATTACGTAAAATATTATGCGCTCCTGGAGAGCCGGGCTCATTGATTTATCCTCATTCTGTGGGCCATTGTTTTTCAGGTCGCTGCGGAGAGAGTGGCCTGAGCGTATCGTTATTTCTCAGCACGAAAGGAGGGTATCAGTCTTTTTTCTGGCGTTTACCGATCTGGTAATGTCCGGTGGAAATAGTTGATGCCTGCACCTATAAGAGACGACAGGTGGACATGCAATGGTTGTTAAACTTTAAGGAGAGTGAGAGATACATGAATTCAAGCATGATCAGTAAGATCGCAAAAGCGAAACGCTATGCAGAAGAGCCTGAGCGCATCCAGTTCACGCGCTTCGAGGTCCAGTTCCAGGGCGAGAACGATGTCCATACCACCACGTACGACAACGGCGAGTGGTACTGTACTTGTCGCTTTTTCCACGATTGGGGTGATTGCAGCCATACTATGGCGATCCAGCGCGTGCTGGGTGTAACGATTCCCGCCGCTCATCGTCATGGTATTCCCGCAGGCATAGGCACCCGCCCTCTTGTACAATAAATAAAGATTTTCTTTCCTATCTCCGGCCTGGCCGGTGTTTCAACCACCGGCGTCTGCCTGAACAAAGAGGGAGCCGGCGTCCACAACAAACAGGGAAAGAGACACCGATTGCGGCAACAGGGATTCGAGCGGTCGGTGTCTCTCTGCTTTGCCGAATAATGTGCATTGCCCTGTCTATGCTTTGGCGGCAAGAACAAAGTAGAGCACGATGAGAATAACGAGCATCAGACTCGCCAGTATGGCAACCGTGATCAAGTCGCGGCGTACGTGAGCGAAATGTTCGGGTGAGAGCAGCGATGGTGCGCTGCGCTGCGCCCGTTGCGCACCCTGGCGGCGAGCGGCGAGAGAAGCGGAAGCACTGTTTTGAGAGGCTGTAACGGGCTTCTCATTTTTTGCCGCTACGGATGTGAGTTTCCTTTTTGTTTCTGTCTCTCTGCTAGTGGTCTCTTCGGCTGCTTCTTCTGACTTTGCGACTGCTACAGATGTTGCTCTGGTCGATTCTTTCTTCTCTTTTGTAGTATCAGTGGCAGCGGGCAGTTTGCGCTCTTCTTCATGTTCTTCGGTGCTTTCAGGTGCTTCAAGTATTTCGACCGCTGCGGGTTCTTGCGTGGCTACATCTGATCGCACAAGCTCTATATGTTTCTGCGCCTTTGCTTTCTGACGCTGTGTTCTGCTGCGTGCAGTAGATCTCTTTGGCATAATTGATGGCTCCTTCGGTTACGCTACACTACCGCTATTATATACAAAAGAGTGAGAGCCGTCGAGGGGGTCTGTCGTTGTGAGTTGCTGCGCTGTTCGCTGTTGTCTGGCCTTTGACAAAATGTGCGTGCTGTGTTACGCTGAACAGGGTAAAGAAAAGCGTTCATCTCTCCGCACTCCTGTATGCAAATGGTAAAGGCGACAGGGCTGGCCCGCGTGTGGCTGGTCCTTTTTTCTACATAAGTAGCTGATGGAGCGTAGAGAAGAGTTCTTGTAAAGAGAGAGTTCCTGATAACAGGAAGAAGCTGAAAGAAACATTATGGCACGAATAGTCGTCGCAATGAGCGGCGGCGTGGATAGCTCGGTCGCCGCTGCACTGCTCAAGGAGCAGGGTCATGAGGTCATTGGCATCATGTTGCGTCTCTGGTCGGAACCGGGCGTGATAGAGGATGATGGCATTGAGCGTGTTGTGCAGAATAAGTGCTGCTCGCTGGAAGCGGTTGACGATGCCAGGCGTGTAGCGCGCATGCTTGATATTCCATTTTATCTCGTCAATGTTGAGGAAGAGTTTAAAAATACGATTGTAGACTTCTTCTACGAAGAATATGTCGCCGGGCGCACACCGAATCCCTGCCTGCGCTGTAACCGGCATATTCGCTTTACCACACTGCTCAACCGCGCATTGGCGCTTGACGCGGATTACCTGGCGACGGGACATTATGTGCGCGTGGACGAGCATCCATTGACCGGCAAGCGCCGTCTGCGCCGCGCGCTTGACCTGGAGAAGGATCAGTCCTATGTCCTGCATGTCCTGAATCAGTATCAACTGGCGCATGCCTGCTTCCCACTGGGAAACTATACCAAAGCGCAAGTGCGGGCGATGGCGGCTGAACGTGGTTTGCCAGTGGCGACAAAGGCAGAAAGTCAGGAGATCTGCTTCGTCGCTCAGGACGATTATCGAGGTTTTATCGACCGCTATGCGGCGGCGAAGGCCGAAGTCGGCGAGGAACTGGTAGTAGGTGCCGGGGTAAGCGGAGGTACGAGTGTGAAGGGAGGTTGGACGGGAAGCCAGGCAGACGGTTCTGGCCCGTTGATTGCGATACCGAAGCCCGGACCGATCTATGACCGGCAGGGCAATCTGCTGGGTCGTCATCGCGGTCTGGCCTACTATACCATCGGACAGCGCAAAGGGCTGGGATTGGCCTCAAAGGAACCGCTGCATGTGCTGAAAATCGACAGTGAGCGCAATGCACTGATTGTAGGGCCAGCATCCGCGCTGGAGCGCGAGGAGTTTCTCGTCGGCGCGATGCATTATCTCAGCGGAGAAATACCCGGCGAGCCATTTGCCGCATATGTCAAGATCCGCTACAAGGCGCCAGAACAGCCGGCACAGATTACGCCGCTGGCAGGGGATCGCGCACATGTGAGACTGCTGCACCCGCAGCGGGCCATCACCCCCGGCCAGGCCGCTGTCTTTTATGGCGGCGAGAATGGTGATGAGGTTCTGTGTGGAGGAATTATTGTAGAATGACGGATCAGGCGCATATCAGGAATTTCTGTATTATCGCCCATATTGATCATGGAAAATCGACGCTTGCCGACCGCCTGCTCGAATTCACCGGGACCGTTTCTAAACGGGAGCTGGTAGAACAGACGCTTGACCAGATGGAACTGGAGCGTGAGAAGGGTATTACTATTAAGGCGCAGGCAGTACGGATGCGCTATAGCGCGCTGAATGGCGAAATGTATGAACTCAACTTGATTGATACACCCGGCCATGTTGACTTTACCTACGAAGTATCGCGCAGCCTGGCAGCCTGTGAAGGAGCACTGCTGGTCATAGATGCAACGCAGGGCATCGAAGCTCAGACGCTGGCGAACCTCTATCTTGCACTGGAGGCCGACCTCACCATCATTCCCGTTATCAACAAAATTGACCTGCCCAGCGCCGAACCGGAGCGAGTGCGCCAGGAGGTCGAAGAGGTGATCGGCCTACCGAAGGATGAGTGTATCCTGGCATCGGCGAAAGAAGGAATCGGGACGCAGGATATTCTGGAAGCGATCATTCAGCGTGTGCCGCCACCAGCAGGGAGCGCGCAAAAGCCGCTGCGGGCACTCGTCTTTGATTCGCATTACGATTCCTACAAGGGCGTCATTGCCTATGTGCGCATTGTGGACGGGCAACTGCGCGAGGGCGAGCGCATTGCAATGATAGCGGCAGGTAGCATAACCGAGGCCCTGGAAGTGGGATACTTTCACCCTCGTCTCGTTGCTGCTGGTGAATTGACTACCGGCGAGGTAGGCTATATTGCGACTGGCTTCAAGAATGTCAAGGATTGCCGGGTTGGTGATACGGTAACGGTAGCGAGGGCGCTGGATGCGGTGGTACCGCTGCCGGGCTATCAACCGGCGAAGCCAATGGTTTTCGCCGGCCTCTATCCGGTTGAGGGCAATGATTATCCTCTGTTACGCGATGCGCTGGATCGCCTGAAACTCAACGATGCTTCGCTTTTCTATGAGCCGGAAACATCGAACGCGCTGGGCTTTGGCTTCCGCTGCGGCTTCCTCGGCTTGCTGCATATGGAAATTATTCAGGAGCGCCTGGAGCGCGAGTACCACCTGGATATTCTCGCAACAGCTCCCAGTGTAGAATACCTGGTCACGAAGCACGATGGCACGGTGGTACAGGTGGATAATCCTTCTTTGATGCCGCCCGCTGGCGAGATAGAGAAGGTCGAAGAACCCTGGATGGACATTTCAGTCTTTACGCCGTCGCGCTATATTGGCGCGATCATGGATCTGGTGACGACGCGACGCGGAATCTACAAAGACTTGAAGTATATCGAGTCGGATCGTGTGCTGCTGACCTATAGTATGCCTCTGGCGGAACTGATAGTGGATTTCTACGATCAGCTCAAATCGCGGACGCAAGGCTATGCCTCGCTCGACTATACCTTCGGCAGCTATGTCGAGTCCGATCTGGTGAAACTGGATATCCTGGTCAACGGCGTGCCTGTCGATGCGCTGTCCTTGATCGTTCACCGCGACAAGGCGTATGCCCAGGGACGCGCCCTGGTCGAGAAGCTGCGCAGTCTCATTCCACGCCAGCTCTTTGAAGTTCCCATTCAGGCCGCGATTGGCTCGCGTGTCGTTGCGCGCGAAACCGTCAAGGCTCTACGCAAGGATGTCCTTGCCAAGTGCTATGGTGGCGACGTGACGCGCAAACGTAAACTGCTGGAGAAGCAGAAAGAGGGGAAAAAGCGTATGAAAATGGTTGGGAGCGTGGAGATTCCACAGGAAGCGTTTATGGCTGTGCTCTCGCTGAGGGAGTCATAAGAGCTTTTTCCCTCATCGAGGCGAGAATCATGAAGACAAAATCACGAGGGCCGGCTATCAGAGGATACCGGCCCTCAAATCTTCTTTTGCTCTTCACAACTCCCGTGTTATAGTAAACCGAGTCCTTATCCACATGATCCACAGGATCGTCGGCTCTGGACTTTTATCCAGGCTCCCCTGCTTACCTCTGAGCATCCCGCTCGCCGTAAGTCGTCGGTGAGACTCAGCGATCTCTCCAGGAGTCGCATCAGATAGAACAGGGATGATCAGACGCTCAGGGGTTCGGCAAGCCCGTATTCACGGGCATTCCTAGTCAATTTGAAAAACCATCCCAAATATGCGTAATGGTTTCTTCATTGGTCGCATAAGGCCTCCTTTCGGTGCTCCCTTTTACAAGGCCTTGAGCCAAATGCCAGGGTTCCTTTCCTCCCTGGAAGATGTCCCCTATCGGGACTATCTATTATATACCATACTTTGTGAGCAATGTCAAGGCATTTCTGCCAGTTTCTAGAATCGGCGAGCAATGCTTCCCCTCTTGTTGCTATGACGTTTTTATGCTATAGTAGCAACTGAAATATGAAATAAAATTGAAGTCTGGAAAAGCCAGTCATTTTGGAAGTGCAGGAAATGCCCTATCCTTATGGCATAGTCCGCAACGGATAGTGCAAAGTGGGGGCCGGCCCTTCACGCAATCGGGTTCGGTTTCATAGAGTGGGACCGGGTCCCTGCGTAGCGGTGTTGGCGTCTCCTGAAAAACTCTTCAGAGAGCATATTATATTAGTGTTTTAAAATCGTTTTAATCTATTAAAAGTAAATTTTAAGAGAACTTACTGCATTCTTAGCAATTAGCATTGAGGAGATTTCTCTCATGTATAAGAAATACCTGCTCTCTTTTCTTCTCCTGTTCAGCGTTGTGCTGGCTGCATGTGGTCCTTCTGAGAATAACCAGCCATCGAAAAATGGTCAGCCGGCGAATTATGTGGATGATCCAAAAGTCCTCAATATTATCGCTGGCAGTGAACAGCAGGCGATATTAGATACCATTGTTGTTCCCTGGTGTCGTTCGCAAGGCATTACCTGTAACTATACCTTGAAGGGTTCGGTAGACCAGGCGCGGCTGCTTGCGCAGGGGAACAGTCCTTATGATGTTTTCTGGTTTGCCAGTACCGTATTTCAGCAGGTTGGGGACCGCGATGGCAGGCTCAAATCTGTCAAGCCGATGTTCATTTCCCCGCTGGTCTATGCTGGCTGGAAATCCGAGATGCAAAAACTCGGTTTTGTGGGCCACGATGTTTCCATTGCCGAGATCCTCAAGGCGGTGGAGTCTCACCAGACAACTACCTGGCTGACCAATCCTTCCCAATCAAACTCCGGCGCCACCGTCTTCTTTGCTTTTCTCAATTACTTCGCTGGTAACGGACCGGGTGAAGCGTTGACCATGCAGCAATTGAATTCTAAGCCGGTAGAGGATGGTATTACGCGCTTCATTCGCGCAATGGATCAGACTCCTCCCAGTACGGGCACGCTGATGAATGGCTGTGTCAGCAATGAGGCCAGGTGCAGGACCTTGTTTGTGTACGAGGCCCTGGTCATTGAGAAGAATCAGGAGCTGATCAAACAGGGGCATGAGCCGCTCTACGTGGTCTATCCTAAAGATAGCCTGGCTATCGCCGATGCGCCGATGGGATTTCTTCCCCATAATGGTTCAATGAACGCGCAGAAGGAGCAGACGTTCCAGAAATTGCAACAGTACCTGCTCTCCTCTGAGGGACAGCAGAAAGTCATGCATATTGGCCGCAGGCCGGCGACCAGCATTGGTCTCTCGCTGACGAATCCCGATCTGTCAGTCTTTAATCCTGACTGGGGCATCAAAGCCAACCTCAGCCAGCAGCCGATCACCTATCCGGCAGCCGACGTCATTGAAGCGGCGCTAGGACGCTACCAGACGGCGTACCGCCAGCCGGTACATGCCATCTATTGCCTGGATGGCTCAGGCAGTATGGCGGGCAACAATGGCTGGAATGAGCTGGACAGCGCCTCGCAGCTCGTCTTCGACCAGGCGAAAGCGAAGCAATACTACCTTCAGACGCATCCTGAGGATCTCACTTCGGTCATGATTTTCAACGGTGATGTCGCTGCCGGCCCCTGGACAGTGCAAGGTGACAACGCCACTCAACTCCTGGGTCTCTACAATAACATCCATAACTTCCAGCCTGGTGATGGCACGAATATGTATTCCTGTCTGTTGAGAGCAGTAGATCTATTCAATCAGCAGAAGAACGAGCAGCGCAAACGCTTGATCATCTTGATGACGGATGGGCAATCCGAAACGGGCAAGGCTGACCAGGCGATTAATGCGCTCAAATCCATCAATATTCCGGTCATCTCCATTGCCTTTGGCAAGGACGCTGACACCTCACAGTTGCAGCAGGTTGCCGATGCATCTCATGGCTCGGTTGTCAATCAAGCTAATCTGGTGGATGCCCTCAAGGAAGCGACCGGCTACAAGTAGGAGTGCTCTATGAACATCAGTCGCTATGCTATTCCCATCGCATTAGGGGCAGGTGTAGTCGTCTTCGTGATCGCGTTCCTGCTCCTGGGCCAGGCTCACTGGTCCCCGCTTGTGACACTCATTGCGGCGACGGTACTCTTTCTTCTTACCGCGCTCGGCACCTGGTTTGTAGTGGACAGCCGCAGCGCCAGGCAGGTTGAGTTTGATGCCTATGCGCTTGAGGCCGGGCAGAAAGTCCACGAGACACGCCAGAAGATCGAGCAGATTCGCCGGTACGTCGCACAGATCAAAGCGCCACAGACCGCCGTGCATGTGCGCCAGATTTGTGCAGATGCAGAAGCACTGCTGATACGCCTTCAGGAGAAGAATCCGAATACTCTACTCTCCTCAGCTACTGAGCTGTCGGGTGTGCTGGATGAACTTGCACTATTGCTCGATAAGTATGTCGATATGCAGAATTATCCGCGCTATTATGAGGATGCCCCCCTCAAACTCCAGGAAGGCCAGGCTGCGATAGCCGCGTTTGAGGAATTTGTTGTCAACAGCGTTCGCCTGGTTGAGCAGGGAGAGACGCTGAGGTACGACGTGGCGCGGAAGATGTTAGAGGCGAAGAAGTTCACTCGCCTGACCTAGTGGGTGTCTCCCCGAAAAACTCTTTTCCCTCCATTTGGGGAGCGAGAAAGCACGGGCCACTGAAGCATGAGGTAGAAAAAGTAATGAAACAGTATGGAAAAACAACAACGGCACAACGTTCTGTGCGCTTTATCATCGGGCTGGTTATTCTGCTGATTGTGCTGCTCTCCATTGCTGGACTGCTAGTGTTTAGCCCGAAGCCTGCGCCGCCGCCGCCACCGCTGACAACGGTCAGTTGTGTCGGTGGTAGTGAGAAGTCCCCGTTGATGGAGGACCCGCAGGTCAAAAAGATCCTGGCTGACAAATACCATCTCGCCGTTGATTTCCAGGCGATGGGTTCGCTGGACCAGGCGCTCCTGCCGACTGACCAGCTCAAGCAGAGGAAAACCGATTGTCTCTGGCCTTCGAGTGCCGGCGCGCAACTCGTCTTTGAAGCGAAGCATAACACTGCCGATTTTCCCGCCTATAAAGCTGACACGGTGCTCAGGACGCCGGAAGTCATTTACTCCGGTCCGTCTGCCACTGATGCGCTAATGAAGGCTCGCATCGTTCAGCAGCGCGACAACCGTTACTTCATTGTCAATATGAAGGAGCTGCTGCTCAACTATGTGCTCAAGGGGAAGCGCTGGGAGGATCTGGGTACGTCGGGTATCCGGGGACCTGTCAAAATTGGCAGCACCGATCCTGCACAATCGAACAGCGGCTTCACGCTCTACCTTTTGAAGCTGGCGATCGTCGCTACCGATGATCCGTATACTTCTCCTAATGAAGACCAGGCGCGCAAGGTCCTGTCGACCATCAAGGCGCTCAGGGATGCGCAAGGATTGCAGTCGAAAAGCTCCGGCTTTGGCTTCGACCAGTGGTTGCAGCAGGGAGGTGAGGTCTATCTCCCGCTCTATGCTGGCTATGAGTCGCAGATCATTGAGAAGATTGCACAGAATCCCCAGCAGGCGAAAGAACTGTTGAAAGATGTGCGAGTGTTGTATCCAGAGCCGACAGTCTACAGTGATCATCCGATTCTGGCATTTGATAAGCAGGCACAGCAGTTGATAGACGCGATGAAAGATCCGCAGATCCAGTCAATTGCGTGGAAGCAACATGGCTTTCGGGCAGTGGTGCCGGGCATCACAAATATGGGGGACTTTTCCCAGATTCCTCTCGCTGAGCGTCCACAGGCCACCAATGTGCCGAACGCCAATGTGGTTTTAATGCTGCAACACTGCCTGAAAGATAATGTCTGTCAATAACGCAGTAATGCCTGCCTTACTGAAAAAAGAGTGATAGCAATGCTGAGTCTATTAGAGAAAGGATTAGGAACGTTATGACGCAGGAACCAGGTGGTTTTCAGGTCCAGTTCCCCGTAGTGCCGGGCGCGGGTCCGCAGCTTGCGGTGCCGCCGAAGCCGCAGAGCCAGGCTGATGACTTTATGCGCACCCTTGCCGGAACGTCCGACACGCGCAAAGCTCTGGTCTGCAAGGATCTGCTCTCCCCCGACAGTTTGCGCAGCGCCAACCAGCTTGCAGAGCAGCTCTTCCCGCAGATGCTCGCCAACACCCAGATCTTTATGGATTTTGGCAAGGATGCGATTGCGGGTATGAACTCACTGATTGATTACATGCTCAAGAGCGTCGAGCCTGTCGATATTCCAGAACTCACCGCCATCATGCGTGATCTGAATGAAGAGATGCGCAAGATTCGTGGCAAATACGACATCTCCGATTCGCGGGTACGCGAGAAGCTGCAAAACTGGGGAAAGGGCATCGGGCGCTTCTTTGGACGGGTCAGGTCGCTGGTCGAGGCACTGATGGAAGATGCGATGAGTCTTGAGCAGCAGCTTGATAAAGTCAAAGCGACGCTCTCCGGTAAAGAGCAACAGTTGATTCGCAATGTGCATCTCTATGACCAGTTGTATATGACCAATGAGCAGGAGATCATGAAGGTCATCTCCGCCATTGCAGTTATGGAACTGATCCGTGACCTGGCAATTCAAGAAGGCGTAGACATCGTGGTTGACCCAGCCAACCAGGCTGACCGGCCTAAGGCGGAGCGCAAGCGACTGCTCGCCGAGTTTGTGCGCAACATGGAGATTAAAATTACCGAGTATAAAAACCGGCTCTTTGTCGGCTGGACAACATCGCCCCAGGTGACGAACATGCGTACGCTGGATGTTGGCCTGGCGCAAAAGTTGGACCTGCTGATGAACCTCACTATCCCGGTGATGAAGGGAACGATTCTCCAGTGGCGCATGATGATTCAGGCGCAGCAGGGAGCTGCGATGGAGCAGGTGGTTGCCCAGGCTGCCAATGAGTGGCTGACAGCTTACAGTAGCGCCGGTGCGCAGGCCGTACCGCTGATTGCTAGCGCGGTAGAGACGCCCTCGCTGACTCCTCAGACGATTGCGGCGATGGCTGGCGCTGTCGAGCAGCAGTCCCAGGCCATCATCAATGCCTATGAAGAGGGTAAGCGCCGCCGAGCCGAAACCGACACCGCTATCGTCACTGCTCAGCGTGTCATCGCTGGTGCGACGGCGCGCGTCAACGATGCCGTGATCAATGACCTGGTGCAAAAAGCTGAAAGACCAATAAACATATAAGGAAATAAAAGGGGCTAACACGGTGGAAGTGTTAGCCTTCTTGCAGAACACCCTTTACACTGCTCCGATTTTCACATCCCGTAGTTTTCCCTCGTTTTATTTAGTAACCGGGCCGCTCCTGCTGGCTCTCTGGCCGTGGCGGGGTCGGCGGGACAATGTCTGGGCCGCGCGGTTGCTCTGTATATGGTGTGCCGGTAATATCGCGGTCTATCACCGGGCGATTTACCGTTTCGGCCCGCCGCTGTGGCTCTTCTGCCATGGTAGCGTTCTGTCGCTCGGTAGTAGATCCTTGAGCGGCGGCGCTGCGCTCGTGGAACAGGTAGTTGGAAGAGGTGGGATCGAGCGCGCCGGCGGGCGCTTCATCTACCATGCGAGCGAAGTGGTCCAGATCTTCCTGTAGCGCCTGCTCAAAGCGGCTGCCGGCTCCCAGTCTCTCACCAATATCGCCGAGGATACCAGCGGGAGGATTGTAGTTGATGTAGACATCGACTTTCGTCTGGTTGGTCCCTACCGGCTCAAAGGTTACTTTGCCAAAATTCTCCAGTCCTCTGGTTGAGTGCCAGCCGATCTGGCGATCAGGAATCCATTGCTCGTTGGCTGCATCCCACTCATGACGCCCGGCAATGTCAGCCACCCAGTGGCTGTTCTGGTCGTCATAATAGGTCACTTCCTTCACAAAGCTCATGAACTTGGGGAAGTCATTGAAATGGGAAAACAGTGCATACACCTGATGAACAGGCGCATTGACAACTACCGAAGCGTGATGAGCTGCATAGTTTGTTGCCATATCGATGTCCTTTCCTTTCTTATTCTCTGCCGGTTACTTCCTTTACTCTATTCAACAACACACTGAAATTATCATACCATGCGATTATAGCAAAATCAATAGATAAAGCACTACAATATGTTTACTAAGCAAAATCTTATCTATAGGAGAATATGAGTAATTGAAGAGAATTCAGAAATTAATTGAAGAGTTGAGGGAGGCTGAGCAAGGAGGCTGAGAAGTTCAGGTATTCTCCTCATAGCAAATCCTGTGTTCACCTGATACCGGGAATGGTAGCGAGGTCTTATGCTAGGAGTGGTAGACTGCGCGGGTTGTCCTGCTGGTCGGTGTGAGAGAAGAACAGGGGAACGAGGTAAGGGAAGAGAGTTTTCCTGCCTGGTTCTCAGGAAAGGATAGGAATGTTGGTATCCCAGTTTGGGATTTTTTTGCGTCTAGTGTAATATAGACGTAGATGCAGACGACGGACAAAGCCATGTTCTGAGGATGTAACTATTTCTAGCCAGCCTACGTATTGTGCATTAGAGACATCTAAACCGGCAGACACATTTGTTGCAAGTGTGCCTGTTCATCCAGGCTGTTCCAACTGGCATGTCCCATTTTGTGATCGGAGGGATAATAAGCGATGTCATCTGCGACTGTGGAAAACAAGCTGACTCGTGCTCTAGAACTTGTCGGCGGCACCATCGACCCGGAGATTGCCGAGTCGTATTCTTCGATGGAGGCTCGTATTCTGGCTCAGGCGCTGGAGAATGTGGAGCGCGCCGAGCAGCGGTTGCGAGAGATTCAAAAACTTGTTGGTGATTATGAGGAGATGCTTGTCTAGCCGCTGTGGCAGGAAGGCGTTGCAAAGAGCGACACCAGCTTTTCTCGGAAACATTGCCTCGGGGAACAGCGGATATTTCTCTGTCGTAGTCGGGATGTAGCCTTGACAGAATAGAGCAAAGTGCAGTGGTCCAGGGAGTCTGCAAGGCTTTCACGTAGAGGTTTTTTTGGGGGCCAGGGCGAGTTCTTCCAGGGTGGGGACAAGCCTTGCACCTCCGGTGCCTGTGACTCTACTATAGACGGTCCTATCTGAATAGGATCTGTGATTCTTAAGCAGAAAGGGGGGTCCAGGGGGCTTTGCCCCCTGGCGGGGTCAGGGGGTGTCCCCCGAAAAATCCTTTTTTTCCTGTTTTTCTCTTTTGAGAGAGAAGGAATACCCTCTTAAGTTAACGCTTATGGGAGCGCCCCTTGCAGGCGTTGCGGGCGCCCTGGAAACTTAAAAGGGCTTGCGGGAGAAAGCCGCCGGGTCCCCGCGACGCGGGGTGGCATATCCCCCAATTATCCCCCAATTTTCACTTTTTCTATGGTTTTGATATCAGAAGGAGCAGGTTGCCTGTAGTTCTGCATCCTGCAATTCTTCGGTAGAAACTGCTGGATCGGCGCACGTCCCATCGTCCGTGAAGTGTTCAGGATGTTCCAGCGCGGCGGTGATGATACGCTCGACGTCGGCCAGGCTATTGATGCGCACCAGTTCATTGCGAATGCGTTTCGCGCCGGCGAAATGCCCCAGATACCAGCCCATATGTTTACGCAGCTCGACGTAGTGATCTTCCCCTTTGAGTTTCGCGTGGATGCGCGCGTGTTCGAGCGCCATGTGCAGCCGTTCGTCGCGCGTGGGAAGTGTCTCTGGCAGATTCTGTGGCGTGGGCATGATGCCGGCGTTGAGGAGTTGTCTCAGGGTCGCTTTTTGCCAGAAGAGCCAGGGATTGCCGAAACTGGCGCGACCGATCAGGACGCCGTGAACGCCTGTATCGCGTATGCGTATGGCGGCCTCGTAGAGGTTATGGATATCCCCGTTGCCCAGGATCAAGGTGTCGGTCTGGCGTACAATTTCGGCTGCCGCCGCAATCGCGTCCCAGTTTGCCTCTCCTTTATACTGCTGTACCAGTGTGCGCCCGTGAATGGAGATGGCTGCCGGTTCGAGTTCCAGTAGATCCTTCACCCAGTCGGTAATGACGATTGAATCGTAGCCCAGGCGTGTTTTCACCGAGACGGGCAGTAGGCGGCGTTCAATGGTTGCAGAATCTCCCCACAGCCGTATGCGCTCTTCGTTCATCTGGCGAATGCGTCGAATACGCTCCGGTTCCATGCCCAGCTCTTCCAGTGTCTGACCGTTGGCCCAATCGCGCACGCCCTGCTGTGTTGCGCGGATGATGGCTTTCGCCGTCTCCGGTACACGGATAAGCGCGGCCCCGCCGCCTTTGTTGGCGATGCTACGGGCCGGGCAGCCCATGTTGATATCAACGCCATCGAAGCCTAGCTCGCAGACAACATGAGCGGCCTTGTAGAAGTATTCTGGCCGGCAGCCGAAGAGCTGTGCCACAACGGGTCGTTCCGCCGGTGTATAGAGAAAATCGCGGAAGATGCGTTCGCTGCCTCGCCAGAGGCCCTCAACATTGGTGAACTCGGTCAGTATCACATCGGGCCGCCCGTAGAGGCCGTGCATGGTCCGGCAGGGCGCGTCGGTCACGCCGTCCATAGGAGCCAGCCCGATGATCGGTTGCGCGAGTGTGTTCCAGAAAAATGTCTGTTTCATAATGCTTTTTTATGATATACATTTTTGCGCTTTGGCGCAAGAGGTAACCTGACGGGGAAATCGGCGGGTCTCCGTACGGTGGGAATCTGATCCCCCAGGATGAGACGGGTGTTTGCGAACGTTTCTCTCCGAAGAAACTGTTGAAAACTCTATGAGTGAGTGAATGAGCCAGTAAAAATCTGAAAAAATTACCTAAAATTAGTGATGCCAGAGCAGAGAAGAAGCGCGTATACTTTAATCGTTGACGTAGCGTGGCTCACCTTTCACATTGTGGCGACAGAGTATCCCGGCATTCGTCAGCCGTTCAAGTGCCAGGATAGCAGCAGCGATCTCCTTATGGCCCGCTATTTTTTTACTGGGGGGAGTGAATTGCTGCGCTACCTGTTGTGGTGTAAGAACCATCAAAGAATCGGTATGTTCGCTGAGGTACTGTTTGATCGCACCTTCGTACCATGCGACGAGATCCTGGTTGCGTGGAGGAGACGGAGGTATCACCAGCATCACCGGACAGGGGGCAGAACGTATAACGGCGCGTGAGATGCTGCCGATCAACAACCGGCGCAGGCGTTGTTTCCACGTATTTCCGCGACTGCCCACGACTATCAGGCTGACGTGAAGTTCCCGTGCAGCCTTCACGATCTCCTCGGCAGTCGCGCCGACGCGCACAATATACTGTGTTCTTTCGGGAGATACACCATATCCCTGCAAGATCTCGCCCGCCCGGCGCAGGATTTCCTCGGCATGCGCACGCTGCCAACTGGTCGGAGCCAGTGCCAAATCCTGGCCGATATACCAGCCGGGGTGGGCAACTACCGTTTGCGTCATGGGGATGACATTGAGGAGAAGCAAAAACACCTGGGGTGAAGCCTGTTCAACGAACTCGCTGACCGTACGCAGTACCTGCTGTGTCACCGGTGAGAGTTCTGTGTCTATACTCACCAGAATGCGCATCATATTGACACAACCTTTTTTGTGTAGCTATTCACTTTCTCATGGTTGCGTGTGCCATTGCGCAGTGCCATTATCAATAGTATCCTTGCGTATGTATACAGTATAACTGTTTTGTTACAGTGAGGCAAGAAATGAGACGAATATCGTGATCGTCTTCTTACTGTTCCCGCTTAATCACTATCAGACATATTAGTGCTCTGACTGTCGTCTCTTTATTATAGAGTTTATTGCGTTTTGTACGCAGCAGTAATCTACCGTTCTTCAGACCTGGCTGAAGAGGAAGTAGGTAAAGTAATGGGTATCAGGATGGAGAAGCTTCCTGGGGAAATGAGCCTGACAGAACTCGCGGAGTACGGCGTCCGTGAGCTAGGGAAGTATCGCCGTAAAGAACTAGCAATGAGAAGTATTGCCTGGAGATCTTTCGGCGGGCAGTCATTTTAAATGACCATGATGCCTGGGTGGTCCTGCGCCAGCTCTTTGGTGAAAGCGTCCGCCAATGGCTGGGGCGCCATCCTTATCGGGAAGCCGCTTTGCGACATGATGTTGAGAAAAGTTATATCGACGATACCTTTAGCCGCTTCTGGAAGGCTGTGAGCGAGCAGAAGCTGGAGTTTACCAGCCTGGCAGGCGCCCTCAGCTACTTACACTTATGCCTGAACTGTGCCGTCATGGATACTCTGCGGATGTATTCCCGCCCACGTGAAGAGCCGATGCCTGACTATGGCCATCCCGATGAGCCACTCTTTGAGGATCACTACCATGAGGGTGAACTCTGGGAAGCAATCAAGGCCATCCTGCCCGGTAAACGCGAGCAGCGCGTGGCCTTTTTGCTCT
>JADBKA010000347.1 GCA_014896635.1 Ktedonobacteraceae bacterium | reverse complement strand
CAGGCTGCTAATGCAATCGTCGCTTCCATGCCATGATGTGGTGAGTTGCTCACAAGCACCGTCTGTGCTCCCAATTGAGCCGCCCAGTTGAGCATGCGAGGGCTGTCATCAACTACCAGCGCAGCGGCGGCGTTGACACCAGTATCAGCAAAAATCCGTTCGTAGTACGCCGGTCCATCTTTGAACGTATCGATCAAATCTGGACCATAGAGGCGATCAAAGCAGTGGCGCACGCCCATCCCTTCAAGGAATCGAGCCAGGTCCGGCGAAGATCCACCAGAAGCGGTATGCAGCATGTAACCCTGATTGTGCAGCAGGCGAATGGTTTCTACCGCCCCGGGAAAGGCAGCGCGAACACGACGGGTAATATAAGCTGACGCCTCGCGTGCCAGTTGAAAGCACTCTTCGTCCGGGGGAGATGGAACTCCTGCTATCTCGCACATCCCTGTCAGCCAGTCGATCTGATAGGTGCGGTCGAAATCGCTGTAACAGGAAGCTGCCTGCAAGCGTGCCTGCCAGGCGCTGCTTTCAAACAGGCGTTCAGCGACAATGGCGTTTGCCCTGGCCCATTTTTCAGGGGTGCTTCCGAGCAGCGGCGTGAAAAACTCGCCGACCAGGCGCCGCCATTGAATCGCTCGCTGGTTGTTATCGTTCATTACTCCGCCATCATCGAGAAAAATCGTGAGTCGCGGCAATGTGAGTCCCTCCAATTCAATAGCTGGTCACAGTTGCAACACTTTAAAGGCCGTGCGTGAAAAGATAGCAGAAAAAAAGCTTTCTGTCCAGTGCTTTTGCAACATGCCTTGAGCAGATTTGATAGAAAGCGTGAAAAAGGTAAGGCAACTATGAGGAAAGCGGTGTAAGCTGGAATGCTCTTTCTTCGTGAAGATGTGGTCTGCTGATGAAAATGGAGAAGGGGTCTGTTGACAGACCTCTTCTCATGAGCGTGAAATGCGTTACTTGTTGATCACAACAGGTAATTTCATGCCGGCCTCGTAATGTCCAGGAAGATGACAGGAGAACTCAAGATTCTGCCCGCTGGTAGAGGCGGGGAAGGTCACATCTATGGTTTGGGTCTCTCCCGGATTAAGATTTTCGATATGAGATAATGCCATTTTATGCATGTCTTCCATTGACATGTCTCCCATATGCCCATGCTCCATCGGGGGAAGCACCATGAACTCATGCGCGATTTTGCCATCATTCTTCACGGTAAAGTGATAGGTTGTGCCTGCCGTAAAGGTTGTGAGCGGCGATGTAATTTTATACTCCGAGAGAGACACCTGCACATTCTGTGATCCTGTTGGGGTATTTCCTTCTCCGCTCGCTGTGGTACTTCCTTCACTGGCTATATCTCGTCCTCCGCAGGCCGTGAACAGTACCATAAGTAAGATGGCGGCGAGTCCTGGGACAATGCGTGATCTCATAATAAATCAGACCTCACTTCTCTTTTTTAAAGCGGCGTAGGCGCAGCGAATTGCTGACTACCGAGACCGAGGAGAACGCCATCGCCGCTGCGGCAAAGATAGGCGCCTGCTCATGCAAAAACGGGATCATCGGCGTAAGTATCATAGCCGGGATCAGGATGACGTTGTAGGCAAAGGCCCAGAAGAGATTCTGCTTGATGGTACGCATGGTCGCACGCGACAGAGCAAATGCAGTTGCCAGGCTGGTGAGATTGCCCTTGACCAGCGTGATATCGGCTGATTCCATCGCAATATCGGTGCCGGTTCCCATCGCAATGCCCACATCCGCCTGCGCCAGGGCCGGGGCGTCATTGATGCCATCGCCGGCGAAGGCAACAACCAGTCCCTCTGCTTGCAGGCGTTTGACACGGCTGGCTTTCTCTTCCGGCAGCACCTCGGCCAGCACCAGATCAGCGGGAATGCCCACCTGGGCGGCAATCGCACGGGCGGTGCGCCGATTATCTCCGGTAATCATCAGCACGTCCAGGCCAAGCTCTTGCAGACGCCTGATCGCTTCCGCCGAGTTCGGTTTGACCGTATCGGCGACCGCAATAACGCCAGCAACCTGTCCTGAGATTGCTGCGAGCAGGGCCGTCTTGCCCTGTTCTTCCAGGGCTTCGAGTTGCGCCTTGAAAGCATCGAATGAGATGCCGCGTTCGCTCAGCAGAGCGCGTGTCCCCACCAGCACGGTCTGATCTTCGATGACGGCCTCGACGCCGCGTCCGGCGAGTGTCGTGAACTGCTCAGGCATGGTTGCAAGTGGAATGCCGCGCGCTTTTGCTCCCTCGACTATCGCGGCTGCCAGCGGATGCTCGGACCCCTGTTCCGCCAGCGCGACCAGGCGCAGCATCTCATCAGACTCGAAGCCGGGTGCCGCCACCACGTCGGTCAATTCAGGCTTGCCCCTGGTAATCGTGCCGGTTTTGTCGAGCAGCACAATCTCGACGGCCTGGACGCGCTCCAGGCTCTCGCCGCCTTTGATCAGGATACCCTGCTCTGCGCCTTTGCCAGTTCCCACCATAATCGCCGTTGGCGTCGCCAGGCCGAGCGCGCAGGGACAGGCCACGACGAGCACGGCAACGGCAGCAACGAGCGCGAAGATCCAGGCAGCGCTGCCGCCGGTAGGCATCAAGTGCAGCCCCCCGCCATTGATCATATCCATCATACCGCCGAGCATAGGGAAGCCAATCGTGCTGCCGATGATGGTCCAGGCAATAAAGGTCAGGGACGCGATCACCAGCACTACCGGCACAAAAATGCTTGAAACCCTGTCGGCCAGCCGCTGGATGGGCGCTCTGGACCCCTGGGCCTGCTCAACCATGCGGATGATGTGCGCGAGCATAGTATTGGCACCTACGCCGGTAGCACGCATGCGCAGCAAGCCTTGCTGGTTGATGGTGGCGCCGATGACGGGATCACCCTCGCCCTTTTCAACAGGGAGGCTCTCACCCGTGATCATCGACTCATCAACCGATGAGCGCCCGCCCAGGATCGTCCCATCGACGGGAATCTTCTCACCAGGCCGCACAATCAGTTCATCGTTGATCTTTACCCGGCTGATGGGAACCTCGATCTCCTGACCATTACGTATCACATGCGCAGTTCGTGGCTGCAACCCGATCAGCTTACGTATAGCCTCGCTAGTCTGTCCTTTGGCACGCGCTTCGAGATACTTGCCCAGGAAGATCAGCGTGATGATGAGGGCTGGAGAATCATAAAAGGTCATCTCGCCCACGATCTGCGGGAAGAAGGTCGCCGTGATGCTGAGCAGGTAACCGGCTGTGGAGCCGAGCGAAACAAGGGTATCCATATTGGCGCTGCCATGCCGCAGCGAGTTGAGCGCTCCGCGGTGGAACTCCCATCCAACAATGGCCCAGATCGGCGTGGTCAGCACGAGCAGCAGCAGGTTCTCGAAAGGAAAGCGATTCATGAAGAACATGCTCATAATCGTGATGGGCAGTGAGAGAACAATCCCCAGGATGAGCAGGTTGCGCTTGCGCCTTAGTTCTCGCTGCCTACGCAGGCTCTGCTCATCCTCGCCAGCGATTTCAGCCGCGAAGGCGTCTTCTGCCTCTTCTATTTCACCTGTCGCTTCATCCGTCTCTGCACTTCCTCCAGCAAGAACCTGCGTTATCTCTTGCAGAGGTTTCGCGCCATAGCCGACCGCTTCGACTTTCTGGACTACATGTGCCACATCAGTCTGTGCGGGATCATACGTCACACTTGCACGCTCGGTCGCCAGGTTGACATGTGCATCGAGCACCCCTGGCAGCTTTTTCAGCCCTTTCTCGATACGCATAGCACATGAGGCGCAGGTCATCCCCTCTATTGCCAGCGTCGTCTGCTCCTGCGGTCTGGCTGCGATAGGGGACGGAGCTGGCCGCTCTGCGCGC
>JADBKA010000026.1 GCA_014896635.1 Ktedonobacteraceae bacterium | reverse complement strand
TTAATTTAAAGGGGTTTTTCGGGGGACACCCCCCAGGCCCCCGCCAGGAGGGCAAAGCCCTCCTGGACCTCCCCTTTTTGTTAAGTTTACGCCTCTGGGGACACCCCTGGCCCCTGCCAGGAGGGCCTGCGCCCTCCTGGATCTCTCCCTTGCCGTTCAGTTGACGACACCCCCGACACCCCGTACCCTGCTCATGGTTTGCGGTAGCGTGCTGTGTAGGACCACCAGCGGAAGCCCGTATAGCCTGCGTCCTGGAGACCTGCATTGAGCGCCTGCTGGCGTACGGTGCCGGGAAAACGGTAATCGGGATCACTGATCTGCTCGGTCACGGCCACGATGCCGCCAGGCTTGAGAACTCGCGCGCACTCGCGGAAGAGCGCCGATTCGTCCGGCACCTCACCAACTACCGTGACCAGAAAGACCATGTCGAAGCTGTCTGCCGGCAGAGGGAGTTGCTGCGCATCTCCCTGAATGACCTCAATGTTGCTGATCTGTTCAGCATGTAATCGCTGGTGTAACATCTCGATCATCTCCTGCTGTATCTCAACGCAGGTGATGCTGCCGTCTTTCCCTTCTTCGACGACACGCCGCGCCAGTGGTACCGTGAAATGGCCCGGCCCAGGTCCGATCTCCAGTACGCGCATGCCGGGCCTGACACCCGCGCGCTCTATGATCTGCTCTGCTGTGCCGAACATCCTGCTACGGAACGGCTGGCTGAGAAATGGCGCCAGCCGGGCAGGCATAGGCTGTGGATTCAGCTTTCGTCTGAGACGCAGAATAATCTGGCTTGCCACAAAAAAACTCAGTAGACCTGCGACGATAAAGCCGGGCCAGAAGCCCACCCTGGCAGGCTTTGCATGACGCGCCAGGCTGGCCGGAGATGATCTACCCATTGCCGCTGCTCCTTCTGGAAAACCGTTTCTCTGAAAACGTTCAAAGGCCAGGCGAGAATTCTCTCTCCTCTTTTATTGTAGGACTTCATGGCCCTCTTTGCGATAGGCATGTGTCACGTCTTATAGTATCAGCGCAGGTGCATCTCTTGCAGGACTTCTTTGAGCAGGTCGGGCCGGTTGGTGATGATACCGTCGGCGCCCAGTTGTAGCAATTCTCGCATGGTCGCCTTATCATCAATGGTCCAGTAGTGGACCTGGATATGGAGACGGTGCGCCCCTTCGATGAGAACGCGATCCTTAAGATCGAAGCCGCTGCTCTCGGTGGGGAGCTGAAAGACATTGGCGCTCGGCTTATAGAAGCCGGGAACGCCGAATTTATGGGTCAGCACAAAGCGTGTCGCTTCGGCGGTTCCTGCCCCTAGCGCGATCTGATTGTGAGCAAGTTGATTGAAGTGATCAATAAGTTCCTGGTGAAAAGAGGTGACGACGACGCGCTTTTCAAGGTGGTACTTCTGAATGAGTGCCAGGAGCTTCGCTTCGATCTGTGAGGGGCCGTTTTTAGGATAGGCGTCCTTCATCTCCAGATTGTAGAGATACTTCTGCCCGTAGGTCTGGAATAGCTCTTCAAGCGTTGGAATGGTCACACCCTTGCCGCGATAGCTATATTGCCCCTGAAGATCCTTGAAGCGATAGCCGGCATCCAGCTTCTTCAAATCACTCAGCGTATAAGAGTCAACGCGGCCCGTGCCGTTCGTTGTGCGATCAACGGTGCTATCGTGTATAAGGACCAGGTAGCCGTCCTTTGTCATATGGATATCCGTCTCAAGCATATCGACGCCGATGGAGTCGGCTACAGCGAAGGCGGCCAGGGTGTCGCTGGGTGCGAGAAGTTCGCCGCCCTGGTGCGCGATGAGGAGCGGTGTTCTGACATTGGTGAAAACGGGCGCCTGCACAGGTGCAAAGAAGTAGTAGAGGGCCATGTTTACGAGAGTTACGATTATGAGACAAATAATGAGAGCAAGGAAGACCTTGCTCCACCAGGGGGCCTGCGTACGTTTCGTGGCAGGTGGCAGGTTATGCGCCGGCGACTGTGTCATAACAAATTTCCTTATAGATCAGAGGAAAAAGGATCGAATTCCACGAGCAGCAGCCTGCCATCACGTATGATCACAGCATTTGCGCCAACACGGATATTCTGCGTTTGCATGTCTCGCTTCTCCCATTCGATTCTGGTATTCCCAGGAGAGGTTTCCTTTAATACTGTTAAAGCGGAACGATACTTGTTCAGTTTGCGAAATCTTCAGTGAGCCAGAGCCGGTTCTTTGCATCGACATAGATGCTGATGCCGATGCGGTGGAACTTCGTGCTCAGGAGATTCTGGCGATGGCCGTCTTCGGGCGGCTTTTCGGCCATCATGCTCTGGTGCAGCCTCAAAACCATGCTCCATTGACTGTCATAAGAGGTAGCAACCGGCCCACCGGTACCGATATTCTCGCCGGCATAGTTCCATTGTACTCCCTGGTTGCTCTCTCGTGCACCCAGTTGCGGCTCACCGGGACAGTTGTGGTTGAGGCCGCAGCCCTGAGCCATCACCAGATTATGCAGGTAGGCGCTGCGCTCCAGTCCTGCTTCCCAGCTATAGGGGGGGAGATTGTTCGCGGCGCGGTCCTGGTTAATGGTCTGCAAGAGTTGCCGGGCGAGCTGCTGCGCCTGGCTTGTCGTCACCGGCGGGTTTCCTGCACCGCCTCCGTTATTGCCGCCACCCCCACCGGATTTGCCCGTTGTAGTTGTAGGGCTGGCATGTGCGGCGCCTGTGGGTTTTGCGGTAGGAGTTGGAGTAGCTGTGGCGGTGGGCTTAGGAGAGAACGTGGGAACGACCTGGCTTGCGGTAGGCGAAACGCTCGGTAGAAATGGTTGATTGGCAGTTCCGTTCTGTCCGCTACCGCTACTGGTGCTACACGCAGCAAACAGTGCCAGCAACAGCACAATGGTAAAAGTCCAGATAAATTTTCTCATTGCCTGGCTCCCGGCTTTCGTTAAACTCATCACGGTGCCAAGTGTACCATAGAATTCCATCAATAGAAAGAGGAAATTGCAGATGCATGGTACTAATGATAAGTATTTCCTATTCGTGTTAACTTTAGAGAGTATCCCCTCCTCTCCCAAAGGGGAAAAAGGTTGTTTGGGGGACACCCCCGACCCCCCGCCAGGGGGCTGTGCGCCCCCTGGACCCCCTGAAAAGAGACTTGTCGCCCCGCCAGGGGGGCAAAACCCTCCTGGACCTCCCTTTTCCGTTAAGTTGACGCCAGAAAGGACGTAAGATAATCAGCAGGAGCACGGCAGCCTGACGGTAAATTCAGTTCCCCTGCCAGGCTCACTGGTAGCTGAGATCGTGCCATGATGAGCGCGCACAATAGCATGAGCGATGGTGAGGCCCAGACCGGCGCCGGAAGCAGTGACCGTGCTGGTAGAGCGGATTCGTCCTTGATAAAAAGAATCAAAAATGTGTTCGAGGTCAACCTTATCAATACCGGCACCATTATCAGCCACGCAAAGCACAGCCTGTTGCCCCTGTCTACCTACCTTGACGGTGATCAGGCCGTCAGGCCCAGACTTCCCGTGCTTCAGAGCATTGTCAAGTAGAATGAACAGCAGTTGCTTGAGCCGCTCACGATCAGCTTGCAGGCCCAGGCGGACATCGCTTTCCGGCACCAGCGAGATCTGATTCCCCTCGCCGGCGCGCTGCCTGGCCTGGTTAACGGCTTCCGTCACCGCTTCCAACAAATCGACGTACTGGAGTTTGAGAGGATGTTGATTATCGAGGCGGGCCAGCGTCAGCAGATCGTTGATGAGCAGCGTCATCCGCTCAGCTTCGCTTTTCATGCGCCTCAGTACGTGCTGTCTCATCTCCTCATCGTCGATAGCCCCGCGCAGCAGGATCTCAGTAAACCCGCGAATGGAAGTCAGCGGAGTGCGTAGCTGGTGCGAGGCATCGGAGAAGAAGCGTTTGAAACGCTGCTCTGAGGCGAGTTGCATCTCTTCGGCTCGCTCCAGCCTTGTTGCCATCCTGGCTAGGCTGCCTGCGAGACGATCAATGTCGTCCTGTGGCGGTACGTGCAGGATCAGGCGCTCACGCTGCGCCAGGTCGCCGGCGGCCAGAGCCTGAGCCACGTCGATGGCGCGCGAGAGCGGGCGCAGCAGCAGCGTCGTACAGACATAGGCCAGCATCACAGCCACGCCAATTGTCGCCGCTGCCGCAATCACTATGTACAGCCGGTCCATCTGTTGATAGACTAGCAGGCAAACAACCAGCACAGCAAGCGTGAGCAGAAGAGCATAAGCAAACAGGAGCTGAGCACGCAGACTGAAAAACGGCCTCAGCCAGGCAGGAACGCTTTCTGATCTTCGATTGTCCGTCAGCGGTTGTGCATCATACTCATTCAACAAGCGTCTATGCCCCTATCTTTGCAGAAGGTATCCAGCTTATCCGGCTATCCTTTCAGAATATAGCCAACACCGCGCACGGTCTGGATCAACCGGGGAGAACTGGGCGAGTCTTCGATCTTCTCACGCAGGTAGCGCACATAGACCTCGATGATATTGGTCTCGCCGAGAAATTCATAGCCCCAGACGCGGTTGAGAATAGTCTGGCGGTCCAGCACCTGGCGCGGATGACTCATAAAGAGATGCAGGAGATTATACTCGGTTGCCGTCAGTTCTATCAACTTTCCCTTGCGCGTCACCTCGCGCGTCGCTGTATTCATACGCAGATCGGCGAACTCCAGGATCTGGTCGGTGCTCTCGCCGCCGCCGAGTCCTGCCTTCACGCGCTGCTGGCGGCGCAAAATAGCCTTGATCCGCTCCAGCAACTCATAAAAGTCAAACGGCTTGGTGATATAATCATCGGCTCCCGTTTGTAATCCCAGGATTTTATCGCTGACCTCGTCTTTGGCGGTCAGCATAAGTATGGGAATATCTCGTGTTGTCGGATTGGCGCGTAGGCGCCGGCAGACCTCCAGGCCGTCGATGCCGGGCAACATCAAATCAAGAATAATCACATCAGGCTCTATACGCTGTGCCAGAGAAATTGCTTGTTCTCCATCGGTGGCAGCTTCAACCTGAAATCCCTCATAACGCAGTCCAAGCCTGATTAACTCGATGATGTTCTCTTCGTCATCGACCACGAGGGCCTTCAAAAGCGGTTTGCCCTCCTGATTATTATTCCCCTGCTGCATATACTCCCTCACTGCTGCTTGCTCTACGGCCCTTTCGGAAATGGAAGGATCGTGGGTGTCGGTCTTAAAAAATACGGGACACTGCTCCTCATAGCATCGCGTCACTGTATGGCAAACTCTGCCGGGTGACGATATCCCTGGACCTGTAGACGGCCATTCTCTCTCATTATAGAGAGCCCCTGTCGTAGCTGCAAGTATTCGCTTCCTTTCTCAGCTTTTCTCAGCAGAAATTAATACTGGCTGGCAGCGAACTCCCCATGCGCGCGTTAACTATTACCTGTGGTGCTATCCCATGAGGAGAAGAAAAAACCGAACACCAGCTTCAACCGTACTAGCTGTAGGACTACTGCCGGTGGTACGATATGCTTGAGATAACACAGGTTTAAGGAAAGCGAGGAACGGCATGGACAGCGGGAAAGACAGGCCACGCCCACGCCCACAACCACAACGCCATCCCGGCGTTCCCCCCAGAGCATCCAGAGGGCGCTACCGTGAGGATGCCAGACAACAGGACGACACTTACTATGAGTATTACGAAGAAGAGGACGACTACGACGAGTATCCTGAGGAAGAGTACCGCCGGCAACTGCCCCCCGCAAGGTCCAGACAGCCCGTAAAACGCCCACGCCGCAAGCGCCGCGTCTGGCCGATCTTGCTGACCGGTTGTGGTCTCGGCACGCTCATCACCGTCGTGGTTGCCGCTGTGATCGTCTTTCTCGCTCTGCACTCGCTCAGCGGAGGACGCATAGGCGGCCTGCCCGTCCTGAACAGCATGACCAGTTTCACCCGCGCGGAGACACAAACCATCCCGCTTTCCACTATTAATCAGTTACATGTCTGTGATAAAATCGGCAATCTCAGCATCACCGTCGATCCGACTGCTAGCAACATAACCGTCAACGCAAAGAAGATCGTGCAGGCCAGCGGACAGGGAGATGCCGACCAGAAATTCAAGCAGATGATCGTGGAAATCCAGCCCCCCGGCACTATCACACAGCGACTGAGTTGCGCCAGGCCCGCCGTCACACCGACGCCCACTACAGCTCCCGCCGGCGGAACGACTGAAAGCCCTGCCAGCACGCCTGCGAATAGTCTGACCGTAAACGTTACTATCCCCAACAGCAGTGGTTTGCTCGCCAATACTTCTAACGCCGTCGATATCGCTATTACACTACCCCCTTCGGCGCTGCCGAAGACCGGGCCAACGATGCAGGTAAACGTTGAAGCGCCTTATGGCAAAGTCACGGTAGACGGGCTGAGCGGCATGCTGAATATCCGAGGGGGAACGGGGGATGTCACCGTCACGCATGCCATTCTCACTGATGGCTCAAGCATCGAGACCGGCCAGGGCAACCTTACCTTTGACGGGCGATTGCTCCCTGCCCCCAATCACCAGGCAATTTTCAAGCTGCTCTGTGAGCGCGGCGATATTGATGCCACACTGCCGCCTGACACCATGAGTACGGTGGACGTTGTAACCAATGTTGGCACGATCAAAAGCGACTTCGACATCAAAATCAACAAGGACAACGAGCAGGTGGGTTATCACGGGCCACTTGTTCCAGGAACCGAGACCCGCTCAACCGGCGCGCTGCTCAGCGTCCACGTCAGCACTGGCAATATCACGCTGCACAAGGGCCAGAGCTAATACCTGAATAGTGATCATCGACGTGGGGGTCCAGGGGGCTTTGCCCCCTGGCGGGGGCATGGGGGTACCTCCCAAGATCTCTTTTTTTCCTTTCCCTCTTGACGTATGACGCATAGTGGTGTACTGTTATGTGGAACGTTTGTTTGTATAGCAAAAGAGGGGTCCAGGGGACGGCCAGTCCCCTGGCGGAGGTCTGGGGGTGTCCCCCATAGGCGTAGACTGAACGGAAAAAGGGAGGTCCAGGAGGGCATGGCCCTCCTGGCGGGGGGGGGGCCGGGGGTGTCCCCCGAAAAACACTTTTTCCCCCTTTTCCTCCTTTGAGGGAGAGGTGAGATCCCCTAAAGTTCACGCGAATGGGGGTGTCCCCCAAAAACTCTTTTTTTCCTCTTTTTCAGAGGAAAATGGATCTGGTATACTATGATCCGCGAAGAGATTGGCGGCATAAAAAATGGGCGCGTTTTGTTTATTTGTTTATTATAAGCGAGGAAGAATCAGAGCTTTATGCCCCAGGATAAAATTGTAATTCGCGGCGCGCGCGAGCACAATCTAAAGAATATTGATGTCACCATTCCGCGTGATAAGCTGGTGGTCATCACCGGCCTTTCTGGCTCCGGCAAAAGCAGCCTGGCATTCGACACCATCTTCGCGGAGGGCCAGCGCCGCTATGTCGAATCGCTCTCAGCCTACGCGCGCCAGTTTTTAGACAAGATGGAGAAGCCCGACGTCGATCACATTGACGGGCTGTCCCCGGCCATCTCCATCGACCAGAAGGGGACCACCCACAATCCGCGATCAACGGTAGGCACCGTCACCGAAATCTACGACTATCTCCGCCTGCTCTACGCTCGCGTCGGTCATCCCCACTGTCCCCAGTGCGGGCGCGAGGTCAGCCAGCAGACACTCCAGCAGATTGTTGATGCTGTACTGAGCTTGCCAGAGGGATCGCGTATCCTTTTGCTGGCTCCGCTGGTGCAGGGACGCAAGGGCGAGTATAAGAATATCTTTGAGGAGATGCGCCGCTCCGGCTATGTGCGGGTGCGCGTCGATGGACAGATTCACGACCTGAGCGAAGAGATCGAGCTAGATAAGCAGAAGAAACATACCATCGAGGTTGTTGTTGATCGTCTGGTCATTCGCAAAGCCAGGAAACAGAGCGAACCGGACGGCGATGGCGCTCACCCACAATTACATCATCCCTCATTGCAGCGTGTCGCCGAGCGGCCAGCACTCTACGATGTGAATGCTGGTAAAGAACCGGACCAGGCGCGCGAAATAACTACGCAGGAGCGCGGAGAAGAACCAGCAGGTGCGCAAGCAGATGTGGACCCGGCCTTCCGCCAGCGCCTGACCGATTCACTGGAAACGACGCTGAAACTGGGCAACGGCGTAGTGCTGGTCTCGGTGGTTGACGGCCAGGAAATCCTCTTCTCCGAGCGAGCTGCCTGTGTCTACTGTGGCATCAGCTTGCCCGAGATCGAACCGCGTACCTTCAGCTTCAACAGTCCTCACGGCGCTTGCCCTACCTGTACCGGACTCGGCACGCAGCGCGAGATCGATCCCGAACTGATCGTGACACATCCTGAACTGAGCATTAAAGAGGGTGCAATCGCTCCCTGGAGCAAAGTCGTCAACGGCAGCCAGTGGCACGCTGCTATCCTCGAAGCTCTGGCGAAACGCTTTAACTTCGACCTCGATACTCCCTGGCAGGAGCTTGACTCACGGATTCGGCGGACGATCCTCTATGGCTCGCCCGAACCGCTGACTATCCGTTACACGCCTCAAAACGGGCATACGCGCAGCTATACCGTCAATTTCGAGGGCGTCATCCCTAACCTGGACCGGCGCTATAAGCAGACCGACAGCGACATGATCCGCGAAGAGATCGAGGGCTATATGTCGGCGCGCATCTGTCCCGATTGCCGGGGTGCGCGTCTCAAGCCAGAAGTGCTGGCTGTGACCGTCGGGGGACGCAATATCGTGCAGGTGACGCGCCTCTCCATCACCAACGCCCGTCGCTTCTTCCAGGAACTTGAGTCAGACATTGCTCCCACCACTGGCGCGCCTGCCGCAATCCAGCCGGTGGTACAGACAAACGGCAAAATAAAGCGCGAAAATGACAACGGCATACAGAAAAGCGATCCCCTGGCAAAAATCGACCCTGGCGAGCCGCTGGTCATGACGCCGTTGAGCCAGCGCGAGCGCATCATTGCGCGGCAGGTGCTGAAGGAGATTCGCGCCCGCCTGCAATTCCTGCTCGACGTAGGACTTGACTACCTCACGCTGGATCGCGCAGCCGCCACACTCTCCGGCGGCGAGGCGCAACGCATTCGCCTGGCTACGCAGATCGGCTCAGGTCTGATGGGTGTGCTCTACATCCTGGATGAGCCGAGCATCGGACTGCACCAGCGCGATAACGCGCGCCTGATTCGCACGCTGGTACGCCTGCGCGACCTGGGCAATACGCTGCTCGTCGTCGAACATGACGAAGATACCATGCGTTCCGCCGATTATATCATCGACATCGGACCGGGCGCCGGCGAACACGGCGGCTATGTTGTGGCGCAGGGAACATATGATGAGATCGCCGCCAATCCTCATTCGATCACCGGCGACTATCTCTCCCGCCGCCAAAGCATCGCCACTCCAGCCCAGCGCCGTCCCGGCAACGGCCACACGCTGCTCATCAAAGGCGCGCGCGAGAACAATCTGAAGAATATCGACGTGGAGATCCCGCTGGGCAAGTTTGTCGCAGTCACAGGCGTTTCCGGTTCGGGCAAAAGTACCCTGATTACCGATATCCTGTACCGCAAGCTTTCACACCACTTCTACCGCTCGCACGAAAGACCGGGCGCGCATGAGAGCATCGAAGGGTTAGAGCATCTGGACAAGGTCATCGACATCGACCAGTCGCCCATCGGGCGTACACCGCGCTCCAATCCCGCCACCTATACCAACGCCTTCACGGGCATCCGCGAACTGTTCGCCCAGGTGCCGGAAGCGCGTATTCGCGGCTACCAGCCGGGACGTTTCTCTTTCAACATCAAAGGCGGGCGTTGTGAAGCCTGCAAAGGTGAAGGCATTGTTAAAATCGAAATGCATTTCTTGCCCGATGTCTATGTCCCTTGCGAGGTCTGTCACGGCAGGCGCTATAACCGCGAGGCGCTGGAGATCCACTACAAAGGCAAAACGATTGCCGACGTGCTGGATATGACAGTAGAAGAGGCTACCGAGTTCTTTGCCAATGTGCCGTCCGTCTATAACCGGATGAAGACGCTCAACGATGTAGGACTCGGCTACATGCGCCTGGGCCAGCCAGCTACCACGCTTTCAGGAGGTGAGGCGCAGCGCGTCAAGCTGGCAACCGAACTCGCACGCCGCGCGACAGGACGCACCCTCTATATCCTGGATGAGCCAACGACGGGCCTGCACTTTGCCGACATTGATCGTCTGCTCAAAGTGCTGCAACGGCTGGTTGATGCGGGTAACACTGTTGTGGTGATCGAGCACAATCTGGACGTGATCAAATGCGCTGACTGGCTGATCGACCTCGGTCCCGAAGGTGGCGACAACGGTGGTCTCGTTATCGCCCAGGGAACACCCGAAGAGGTCGCGGAGAACGAGAACTCCTATACCGGCCACTTCCTCAAACGTCTCTTCCAAGAGGAAGCCGCGCGCGTTCATGCTGCCGTGACTGCCGGGCAGTCGAGCCGGGCGGCGGCGAGGTAGAGCCGCCCACCTGGCTACCCCGGCTGCTGCCGGTGGCAGATCCTCCCTTATCTTCCGTTTTCCCCCGTTCATCCTTACTCTGCCCTCTCGGTGAGCCAGGACCGGGTTCGTCGGGAGTAAGCGGCGCGCCTCGCTGTCGCTGCCGGTAGTCCATCCAGATGATTAAACCGATCATCGCCGCTCCCACCAGGCCGAAGCCGATCAGCTTGTAAATGTGTTGCATCGACAGCGCCAGCACACCGAACAGCGCCGTCAATCCATAGAATACATAACAAATCTGCCGCACGCTCAACCCTGTCGCCAGCAGGCGGTGATGCAGGTGCGTCTTGTCATAGTGCAGCGGCGACTGGCCCCGCCGCACGCGGTTAATGACTACGATAGCCACATCCAGAATCGGGATACCTAATACCATCAGCGCCAGCGCCACCTTCGCTCCCCCCATGATCGACAGCACTCCCAGCGCCAGCCCCAGAAACTGTGAGCCACTATCGCCCATGATAATTTTCGCCGGATTCCAGTTGTGCGGCAGAAAGCCGAGAACCGCGCCGGTGAAAATTGCCGAGAGCGCTGCAATAGTATGCTGCCCTAGCGTCCAGCTAATAATGGTGATAAAAAGCGCCGTCAATCCGACCACGCCCGTTGCCAGCCCGTCCAGACCATCGACCAGATTAACGGTATTCATCATGCCAACCATCCAGACCCAGGTAAAGAGCACAGCCGGCAGCGCCAGCCAGGAGATATCGGGCAGATTTGTTAGCGGGTTATTATGGATAAAAAGAGTGATTTCAGGCTGGCGATACCAGGGCAGCGTGCTATCGGCAACGCCTGCACTGAAAGGATTGCTAAAGCCGAACAGCAGTACACCATGAAATGAGCCGGCGAACGGCCCCAGAATGATGAGCACTGTCACGGTCTGTGCAATGAGCTTGGGTAGCGGCTTTAACCCCTTAATATCATCATAGACATGCACAAAGACAATCAGAGTGGCACCGGCGAGAAATAGCCAGTAAATAGTGTTTTCTTTAGAGGTTAATTCACCATTAGTACGAAAAACAGATAAGTAGAATACCAGTGAGGCAATCACAAAAGCCAGGAATATCGCCACTCCGCCCAGGCGCGGCACTGGCTTCTTATGCACACGGCGCGCCGAAGGGAGATCCAGCCAGCCCATTTTATGGGAAAGCGCGGTCACACCAAAGGTGAACAGGTATGCCAGCAGGAAAGCCGCTCCCCCCCCGATAAAGAGAATAGCCACGCTGCCTGTAAGACCGGGGGGGAAAAAGGAGAACGAGGTCTGGGAGAGCAACTGCCTGGATATCATAGAGATAAACATCTACCCGTTCCTTCCCATAGAGCATGCACATTGACGATCACGGTAGGCCACAAAAAGCTACCTCCTGTTCGATTTTACAGCCGCTCATTATGAAGAACGTTCACGGCGATACTTTCGGCGTATCAACCTGCTATCGCAGACCACCATCCGACCCTCCCGAAAACCCGGTGTTTTCTCACCATACCTTTTAGGGAAATTAGGTTGGAGGGATACCCTCCTGGACCTCCCGCGAATTTACCGGAATGCGCCACTTAGACTGCCACCTGTAACATCCTGTCCCACCCTGCGTAATCTTTCTTGCACGTTACCGTCGCTGCTGGCCACAGTTCATGAACCAGATCTGTCAGAGGTTCACACTGCTGATAGCCTATCTCCAATAACATTACGGCTCCTGACTTTAGCCTACCAGAATTTCGCGCTTCCTGACAGAATCTGCGCAACAGGTCTAGCCCTTTCAGGCCACTGAAAAGAGCTTCCGATGGTTCGTAAGCGCGTACCTCCGGCGCCAGGCTCACCATTTCCTCAGTTCCAACATAGGGGAGATTGGCGATCAGCACGTCAACGGCCTCCGGCAAGGGAGCCAGTAAATCGCCTTGCAACAGCCGTACCCGCTTCTCTACATGGTATTTCTGGCAATTGAGGCGCGCAACTTCCAATGCAGCGGAAGAAATATCACAGGCATAGAGGTAGGGAAGGCGCGGCTCTTCTACAGCAAGCGCAATGGGGATGGCGCCGCTCCCCGTACCAATATCAGCCACAAGCGGAATCTGCCCGGCGGCCAGCTTCTGTCTGATGATCTGCAAAGCCATCTCGACCAGCAGCTCGGTCTCAGGACGCGGGATGAGCACTCGCCTGTCAACCAGCAAATCCAGGCCATAGAACTCTTTATGTCCCACCAGGTAAGCCACAGGCTCACCCTGCTTGCGTCGCGCGATCAACGCGAGAAATTGCTGCCGCTGCTCAGGCGTGACGGGGCGTTCAGGATAGGCATAGAACAGAGCACGCTCTACTCCAAGCACATGTTCCAGTAAAATCTGTGCATCCAGGCGAGCGTCACAGTATTCCTCTCGTGCTCTCAGTTCCTGTATTCCCTGTGTCAGCGCCTCTCGAACGGTTGTCATGCCAGAATCCTCTAATCCAGTGGTTGACGACCGGCAAAGCCACCATCGAGCGTATGCCAGTAGGAGATGCGCGCCTCACCCAATCGCCAACAGAGAAAGACTTCCTGTCCATCGCGCAGGCTTAGAAAATCGACAAGCCCCATCTCTGGATCTTTCAACACGCAGCCGAATTCCTGCAACTCATTTGCTGCACTGCGCAATGCTTGCAACTGTCCTGCCAGATTCCGCCGTAGCTCCATAATCCTCTCGTGCAGGTGATGTCCATTATTCAGAGCCTGGGCCTGAAGCAAGGAGAGATCATCTTCGAGTGTGTGCATTTCCTGGTGAATCGCCTGTATTTTACGCAGAATAACCGTAATTTCTGGTAAGAGTGCTTCGGCCTCTTCGCGTGTAAAATAGTGCGGCATGCGCTCCTCCTTAGAGATAAGCGGACCCGGTACCTATCGGCTTGCTTATATTTAGGAATCATACCATATCCCAGAGATGCGTGTCCTGAAAACCTGCACTTGAAAAGGCGGCTCTACTCCGATACGGGCGTTCTCTTCAACGTCTGCACGCGCCGCGTAGGCGCGGTCCAGGTAGCCCATCACAAAGCCGATGTGATGCAGGTAGCTGTACACAGGCAACTCATAGATGAGCGCCATCCGGCAATCCTTCCTGTAGAACTTTGCCGACAGCCTCTCTCCGGCAAAGCCGATCAGTTCCTTCTCGGTCCATTTTCGTTCGTGAAATTCCTCAAAGACGTGATTTTCAAAAGCTTCGTAAGCCCGTAACGGTCCTTCCCGAAAATCCGGCTGCTCAAGTAGCGCGGCAAGAAATGCGCCGAGCTGTGCTGCTTCGTGCGCCTGATCCGTCATGCGCTGTGCCTCCTTTGCAATTGGATAACTCTGGACTTTTCTAATATCTTCTCAATGAGAAGAGTCCAGATCAGCTTTCTCTCGCTGGCCTGAGTCATCTTAGCTAGCGCGCTACTGAAAATTTTCTACGCAGACAATCATCCGAAAAAATCGGTTATCGTCTTATACTCCCTTGCGTTCAGATGGGCAAGATGCGCCAGCATCTTGCCAGTCCCGCCGGTGGCGGGACGGATCTCGAACGGCTATCAAGATTTCATACCAAGTTGCTTCCAGAGAAGCAACTTGGTATTAATCAGGATCGTAGGCCGAGGCATGGACCCATGTCCCTCGTCGTCCTTCCTGGTCTCTATCCAATGTGGGCCTGCTGTGGTATACTTCTGAAAAGACCGGCAAGGGCAAGGCCCGGCAGGACTGAGTTGACGGGGGGTGAAAAGCATGTACCTATCGCCTGAAGCGCGCCTGGCAGCGCAAGAAGAACTGACCACCTTACTGCATGCACACATCAAGCAAATGTCAATCGACATGCGAAGCAATTTCGAGAAACTCGACCAGAGTATGCAACTCGGCTTCACTCAGGCGCACACCTATATTGAGGAGCACATGGCAACGAAAGAGGATGCGCAATCGCTGGAGCAGCGCGTCCAGGGAGTGGAGCGGCATCTCCAGAGCATGGAACAGCGCATCCAGAGCGTAGAGCGGCACGTCCAGGGCATGGAACAGCGCATCAAAGATGAGATGAGTGCAATGGAAAAACGCATCATTACCGCAGTGCGAGATCTGTTGCAGCAATAGGAGTCCACAATTACTCCACTCGTGAAGCTCGAAAAAATGAAATACCCCATAACAATGGGATCAATCATATTATAAAATGTAACAAAACTCCCGCTCTGCCTCAATCGCGTAGGCAAAATGATGCCCCCTGCATGTTTTATCAGGAAGGCATCAAAATAAAGCGGCGAAGCACAAGCGGGAAATGAAGTCCAGGGCGACAAGGAGACCGGGTCAGGGTCCGCACCTTCGGTGCTACCCCCTCCCAGAACGAGTTTTCCCGCAAGTATTTTGCCGGATTATCAAGCAAAAGATAGACCTGTTCCCGTTGCTCTGGGGCGTGTCTGCAAATTATCTTCAGCCGGCTTGAGAAGCGCATCCAAAAATCGCTGTCAAGCGCTTTTGCAAACAGACCCTAGCACAGGCTGGAGTATGCGCATGCCCGGTTTCTGTAGCCCTACCTATGCAACTTCGTGCAATCTGCCGCTTTTCACGTCATAGAGGAAGCCCCTGATCTCGATAGAGGCAGGAATGAACGGGGAGGCTCTCAAAAAAGCGATGTCGTCACGTACCGACTGCTCAAGGTCTTTGAAGGGAAGGAATGCCACATGATCAGCGTCAGCATGCAGGGTTTGCCTGAGCCTGGTACGCAGATCCTCGTCGGTAAAAGTGAGCATGCCGCAGTCAGTGTGGTGAATAATGACGATAGTCTCCGTCCCCAGCAATTGTTCAGAGATAATCAGAGAACGCAGCGCATCTGCTGCTCGTCCCCCGGCATTGCGAATCACGTGGGCGTCCCCCTCCTCCAATCCAAGGATGCGAGCAGGATCAAGCCGGGCATCCATACAGGCAAGAACCGCTACCTTTCGTTTCGGAGGAAGCGGCAGTTCTCCTTTCTGAAAATGAGCAGCGTACTGTTCATTTGCTTGGAGGAATTCCTGGATCACGCTCATAAAACCACTCCTTCTTCTTCTCAGAAAAGAAAATAGCGCAGAGAAATCTGACTTTCTCTATCATCTTTATCAAGAATACCATGCACTTTTCTCTTGCGCAAGGGCTAATGTAGCCACTTGCAATTTGCAAGTTTTTATAAGAATAAACTATTATATAGTATTTATCATTTTCAATTCTTAACATAGTATTACTAATGTTAACACACTCACAACCAGTTTACTACCGCTCTGCTACTTTTCTCTGCTCACACCACTGTGGCATACTATGATATATATTGGATAGTTCTGATGGGTGTTGAAAAAGCACAGGAGCCATAGCAGGGCCTGTGTAATGGGTGGAAGGGAAATGTTACTCGTATCAAAGAAACAGAGTCTGGCAGTATCAGGACTCCTGCGGCTTAGCCCGTTCACCGGTACGATGCTGGTGAGCATAGGTGCCTATATTGTCACGGCAAGAGCACTGGGGCCGGCAGCCTTCGGCATTTTTACCTTTATGCAGTGGCTGGCGACCATCGTCCTTCCCCTCGTGGGTATCGGCATGTCGGCGATGAGTAGTAGCCAGATTGTGGAGTTACAGAGCCGTGAGCCGCCCAGGGGAATCGCCGGTATCTTTCACTATCTCTGCTATCAGCAATGCAAGAGAATTTTGCTTTACTGTCTGATATATCTCTTACTTGCGTTACCTCTTGCATGGATTTTTGATTTCTGTACGCCCCTGCGCCTGCTGCTGGCGTGCCTGGGGGCGCTGCCTTTTTTCCTCAGCAGCACTGCCGGCATCACACTGCGTAGCCTGCGCCGTCTGGATCTGCTTACCGGCTTGCATCTCTTTGGCGCCGTGACATCGCTCCTGCTCGTCGTCATTGCTTTGCAGTTGCATGGCGGCCAGATTGAGATCTTCCTGCTTGCTACTGCCCTTTCCGGCACGCTGACCCTGGTTATCGCAGTGCTCAGCACCGTCCGTATTCTGTCACTGCGGCAGGCTCAACCGCCGGCACTGACGGTAAGAAATCGCCTGAAAGGTAGCTTTAAGCAGGCATTGCTGCCTTTCGTGCTCGATGCTATCATCTGGCAGCGCGGCGCATCTCTCTTCCTGGCCTGGTGGTGCTCGCCAACTGAGCTTGCTTTCTATATCATCAGCGCCATGATCAGCAGCAGCCTGATGAGATTGACACCGCTCCTGCTCTCCAATCTGCCTTTCTTTGCGCGTTATACGCCGGGACGCCATTCTCTGGATTCATACGATACGTTTATTAAAACATCTTGCTATATGGCATTCCTGGCCGTCGCTCTCTGTATGGCGGTAACGCTACTCGGCCCTTATCTCATCATTTCTACGCTGGGAGAGAGCTATTTGCCGCTGTTGCAACCATTGCGTATCCTGCTACTTGCCAGCGTTTTCGGCAGCGTGGCCTCGGTCAGCCTGACGCATCTAACCAGGCATAAACAGCAAAGCACGTATTTTGATGGAATTGCAGCGCTGCTGCATATCGCTCTGGCTGTTCCCTGTATTATCTACTGGGGAGCGACAGGAGCAGCTCTCGCCAGCGCTCTCGCGCAGATTCTCTCCGCTATCGGTTCGATCATCACCTGCGAGCGTTTTCTCTCGAAGCTTGAGATGAGCACAAGGGGAGACGCATCATGAGGACACACCTTCTTCCACAACAGAAAGAACAGCTTTCTGCACCGGCTGTGACGCCGGCATTGAGCGTCATCATCTGCACATATAACCGGCGTGACATGGCTCTGACTGCCCTGGCAAGCCTCTGCCGCCAGACGCTTGCACCTGAGCAGTATGAAGTGATCGTCGTGGACAATGCTTCAACCGACAATACCATGCAGACGCTGCTCGCCTACATCCGCAGGAGAGTGGCGCTTTACCAGAGCGGGCCGTCCATACGCTGCTTGCAGGAGACGCGCAACGGGCTGGCATTCGCGCGCCAGCGGGGATTGCAGGCAGCGGCGGGCCGCATCACCGTGTTTCTGGCCGATGATACGCTGGCCGATCCGGCCTTCCTTGAGCGATTGCTCGCCGCCTATGAAACAAGCAATGCGGCAGCGATCAGCGGACGTGTGGAACTGTACTGGGAGGCGCGCCGTCCCTACTGGCTAACCGATGATCTGCTTGATCTGCTCGGTTACTTTGCGCCGGGGAGAGCGCGCATGCCGCTCCAGGCTCCACTTAATCTGAGCAGTTGTTGTTTCTCGGTCAGGACGGCGATTCTGCGCGAGGTCGGTCTGCCTTCGCCTGTCCTGAGTAAACGCTTCAATGCACCGGCACATATCGCCGTCGAAGAGCTTTCCAGGCTCCTGCGTCAGGCCGGGCATACGCTATGGTATGAGCCGGCGGCCCTGGTACTGCACCGCGTTCCTGCTGCTCGCTTGAAACAGGCGTTTTTCGTGGGACGGGCCTATTGGCGCGGCAAAGCCGAAGTGCTGGCCGAACACCTCACCTCTCCTATACAGCAGGTATGCATGCCCTGGACATTTTCACGTGTCCTGCAAGCTATCAGACCGACACTGTCGGCAATCGCACACATCACGCTGTTTGACCTGCCTCTACTTGCCATTGCCAGGCGACCTGAACATGAGCGACTGCTGCTTCAGATGGAGCGCGCGCACCTGTGGGGATCGCTACAACAGCGGCTGGAACTCATGGAGCGTCCCTTGTCTGAAATGCAAGACATATCTGTAATGCTTATCCATGCTGGTAGCAGGCATGCAGAAATGCTGGCGCAGAAGCTGCGTTCACTGGGTATTCACTGTATTACCGGCAAAGCTGAACTTTCGCTAGCCTGGCTCTGGCGCCATAGAATCTATCTTGGTCAGAGCATCGCGCTGCTTCATCTCTATCGTGCTGGCGACTTCCAGTTACCTTTCTGGCGGCGCCTGCACTTCGGGCTGCTGCTCTGGCTGGCGCGCCTGCTGGGTGTGCGTGTCGTCAGCACGGATGCCGGTGGCTGGTGGCAGCATATTCCCCGCCTGCGCTACCTGGCGCGCCGCAGTTTCGAGCGTATGGTATTCGCGGCCAGCGATGTTGTGCTCGCCTCTACGCCTCATGCTAAACAGCTTTATCCTGACCAGTTCGTGCAGGCGCGTGTCCGCTACCTGCCGCATCCCGGCCTGCGCGGTTATGCGCGCCCTGTTGCACGCAAGCAGGCGCTGACATTGCTTGGCCTGCCGGAACAGACTCGCTGCACGTTTCTCTGCCTTGCCAACATGCATACCGAGCAGGAAGTGCTGCATCTCGTCACATCTTTCACGCGCATGCAGCAACGCCGGTGGCAGGCTGCTTTCGCTGGTGATAGAGAGGAAGGTGAGACAGAAGCTGATTTGCCGCAACTGCTCATTGTCGGCTCACCACGTGATTGTACCCACTCCCGTCGTCTCCTCAGGCAGGCGGCGCTCAACTCCTCTATCCATCTCTTTCTCGAATCGGGTGGTTACCAGGAAATCAGTGACGACGACCTGCCACTCTGCATCGGCGCGGCGAATACGCTTGTGCTTCCCTATGGCGCATGTCCCCAGGCTGGTATCCCTGAAATTGCCATATTTTTCTACTCGTATGGACGCACGATAGTCGCTCCTGCTCTGCCGCGCTTCCGCGATATACTGCCGGAGAAAGCCTGCCTGCTCTATGATCCACACGATGATACGGCACTGGAACTGGCTCTGCACCGGGCGCGTCGTGCGCACTATCGCCTGACGGACCAGGAGAAAGAAGCTTTGACGTTAGAGGTGAGCTGGTCGCGCTATGCCAGGCGCGTTCTCGCCATCTATCACAATCTGTTCGCCGGCACTAATTAGCACTCCCTTGCGTTCAGATGGGCAAGATGGGCAAGCATCTTGCCAGTCCCGCCGGTGGCGGGACGGATCTCGACGGCTATCAAGATGTCATCCCATGGTGCTTTCGGTATTGATCAGCCACAGGCCATCCTGGCTGTGATCGGCGTTGATACCCATAACGGAATTGTAGACTGAGAATAGCAATCTGCTTACCTTCAACCGCTTGAAGCAAAACTCTCCTGTCGGTCATAAAAACATGGCGGAGCCAGCGCCTATCAGTTATAATATTGTACAACCTCTGAAACCAAGCATCGCTATACGAGAAGAATAAACGAGGCTCGCCATTGAAGAAACGTTCACACCTGGCGCGAGATATTATTGAAACTGTCGTTATCACGCTGGTAATCTTCTTTTTGATCCGGCTGGTAATCCAGAGCTATCATGTTGAAGGACCAAGCATGCAGCCGGGTCTCAAAGACAACGAATATGTGGTAGTAAACAAAGTGGCATATCTCTTCCACCCGCCGGAACGAGGCGATGTGGTTGTCTTTCATTTTCCTCTCAACACCAGAGTTGACTATATCAAGCGTGTTATCGGTGTCCCCGGCGATACTATCAAAATTGATGGCACGCATGTGTGGGTGAACGGCGTGCTGCTGGACGAGCAGCGATACGTCAGTATGCCGTCCAATCCAAAGGGAAGTACCTGGAAAGTGCCGCCGGATAAATATTACGTGATGGGAGACAACAGGCCAGTAAGCGATGATTCGCGCTACTGGGATTATGTTCCCAGGAACTTCATCGTCGGCAAGGCTGTTGCCGTTTACTGGCCCATTAACCAGTGGAAGTTCATCGACAGCTATCCTTCGGTCTACGCGAAAGTCAAAGTAAGTAAGTAAAGTCTCTGAGGACAGTAGATCCATGACAAACACAGAAAACAACTCTTTCCGGCGGCGTGTGCCGCGCAATCATAAATTCACCAACCGGCAAGAGCAAGATTTTGAAGATGAAGACGCTTTTGAAGAATTCGAGGAAGAAGAGGAAGCCAAAGTGGTTACCCCACCTGAGAACAGGCTCTGGCTTGCGCTCGCTATCGGCATTGGGGGCGGCATACTCGGCTCGCTGTTTGGCATTGTCCTGACCATGCTCAACAGCCCACTTTACCGTCAGGCAGCGGCGGAGCCGGGGAATCTGAACCTGGCCTATGCTCTTACGGGCTTCTGGTGTCTGGATAACATTGTTAACCTGCTCATCAGCTTCTTCGCGGGCTTCCTGGTAGGAAAAATCGCCGTGCGGCGCGCGTTCGGCCTCTACGCCGGTATACTGGTCGGCGTGGTTATCTATCTGGGCAACTTTATCACAAACCTGATTCCTGGCTTTCCGAATAGCGCCATCAATCGGCCCACGCCGAGCGTCGGAGCATTTACCGGCGGGCTGCTTTTCTCGCTGGTCCTGCTGCTGACGATTGCCGGCATCTATGGCCTGATCGGCCTGTGGGGCGCGACAACTGCCACGCGCCGGCATCCCTACTATACGCAGCAGGCGGAGGAATAGAACGCAGTTTTGATAGAGCAACCCACCGTCTGCTTGCTGTTAGCCTTCAACGTCAGGTAGACGTCCGCTGCCTTCTTCGTAGGCGGGGTCCGAGACAATTCTTTCACGCCGGGCAACGCGCAACTCGGTTGCTACCTGTTGTAGCAATCCGTTAAGAGCGCCACCCGGCGGAGATTCCAGGAGCATCGCGGCAACTCTATCGCCAGCAATGCGATAGACCACCCGCATCTGTGGCAGCCTGATGGCCAGCCCGCTGGCGCGAACCTCCGGCACCTCTCCTCCTGGGAGCGAGAGCGTGCCGGTATGCGTCCCTGCCACACTGACCAGCGCCCCGACGTTCCCATTTTCCTGACGCACATCGTCAAGGTCATAAGAAAAATCAGGAAAGGCCGCCAGCAGCGCGCTCTGCACAGCCAGAGCTTCACTCTTCCCAAGTCTGTGTGGCAACAGGCCGATCAACATGAAATCATCGGTTGTGAGGTTGGACGCCAGGGTCATATCTCCCGATTGTAGCGCCGTCACAAAAGTCTGTACCAGTTTAACGGGACTCATAAAACAACCTTCTTTCCCAGAACTGTGTTGTCCCTCTGACATTACACGGTCGAAAGGGGAAAGAAGGTACGCGAGGGTTCTGAAGAGCCTGCTGGTCGGGAATCGCTCTAGCCCTCGATAATGTCAACGCCGACCAGCGCATCGCCGGGACGGGGATCACGCTGTGGATCGCGCGGGCGGATAGAGCGCAGTACCTGGATGCTTTGTGCGTCTGCCACTTTGCCAAAAACAGCATGCTTGCCGTTAAGGTGAGGCTGTGGTCCGTAAGTGATAAAGAACTGCGAGCCGTTGGTATTGCGCCCGGCATTTGCCATCGAGAGAATGCCCTCGCTGTCATGCCTGAGCGCGAGCGCCGCCGGCTCATCGTTGAATTTGTAGCCCGGCCCACCTGTGCCTGTGCCAGTCGGGTCGCCACCCTGCACCATGAATCCGGCAATTACTCGATGAAATGTCGTATTGTTGTAAAAGCCGTCTCGCGCCAGAAAGACGAAGTTGTTAACGGTTACAGGAGCCTGTGAAGCGAACAGGTTAATGCGAATATCACCTTTGCTGGTATGCAGCACGGCCATGTACTTCTTATTTGGGTCAATCTGCATAGCCGGCAGTGTGCTATATTGCTTAGCCAAAATATCCTCCCTAGATGTTTCTGGACGACCGCACATGGGCCGCCCAGAACCTATTATATCAGCCACGAACAGCCCCTCCGCTTTCAGCGAAATGGAGAAAGCTGCTATGCCGCAACCACCACCAGATAGTTGATGACATCAGGCTTCGTATCTTTGTACTTCTCTGCATCAGGGTCGTTGGTTCCTCTAGGACCCTGAATTTTTTGCGCGATATCCAGCCCTTTCACGACATGTCCAAAGATCGTGTACTGCTTTGGTAGACTCTTGTTGTCTGCTGTATTGATGAAGAACTGGCTACCGTTCGTATTGGGACCGCTGTTCGCCATCGCCACTGTGCCGGCGGTATAATCGCCCTTTACTGGCTCGTCGTTGAACTTGTAGCCGGGACCACCCGAACCGCGCTTAGCGGGATCTTTGCCGTTAGGATCACCCGTCTGGATGATGTGAATACCGTTGCCGTCGTTAATCACGCGGTGGAAAACCAGGCCATCGTAGAAATGCTTCTGTGCCAGAAAGACGAAGTTGTTCACTGTGTTGGGCGCCAGTTTCGGATCGAGTTCTACCACAATGAGACCGCGATTGGTATTGATGCCTGCACAATACGTTTTTTTGCTATCAATCGACATAGCCGGCGCTTCTTTATATGTACGGTTGATCGCTGCAATCTGTGCATCGCTTAATGGAGCTGAAGTGTTGGTAATCTGCTTGAGTATGTTATTATTGAGACAGGGAGAAACGGCGGCTGGCTTTGGCTTCACCGGCGGTAGTGTAAAAGGCCAGATATGGTTGGCATAAAGCGCATAGACGCCCAGGGCGATCAGAAGGATAATGATAGCAGTAGCCCAGGGATAACGGGCAATTCCACGAGCCGGCGCTTTATAACTGCGGGCAGCGGGACGCGCCTTCGGCTCTTTTTTCTCCACCTCTGGTGGTCTGGTAGCGTGCGCTCTGGCGATTTTTGCCGCGCGCCTGGTCTCTCTACGTTTTGTCGTCTTTGGCATGAGGTTATGATCGAAGCTGCCTTTCTCAGGGTGTACAAAAAAAAAACGGACCTTAGAAATTCTGACTGCTATCATAATGCTCCCGGCTCGCAAGGTCAAGCCCTGATGATTCTCACGTCCCCCTGGCGAGAAGTAGCCGGGTAGGCTACAATGTAGCTAAAAAATGAGTGAAGCGGGGTGTCCCCCGAAAACCCTTTTTAGTCTCAAGAAAAGAGAAAGGAAGAAGGAAGGAAAAGCAGGGGTCCAGGGGACGGCCAGTCCCCTGGCGGGGATCGGGGTGTCCCCCGAAAACCCTTTTTAGCCTCAAAGGAAGAGAAAGGAAGAAGGAAGGAAAAGCAGGGGTCCAGGGGACGGCCAGTCCCCTGGCGGGGATCGGGGTGTCCCCCGAAAACCCTTTTTAGCCTCAAGAAAAGAGAAAGGAAGAAGGAAGGCAAACCAGCAGCGGTCAGGCTAAGAAGAAAAGAGAAGTAAAAAGCATGGAAGAAGATGTGGCTTTCGGGCGAGAACCAGCAGAAAAATCAGAAAAACAGGAAATATCGGAAATACCAGATACTTCAAAGAAGTCGGCAGACATTCAGCAATTTGTAGAACGCTACCCTTTTCCCTTTGACCCGTTTCAGCTAGAGGCGATCAGGCACCTGGCTGAGGGACAATCGGTTCTTGTCGCAGCGCCGACTGGTACCGGCAAAACTGTCGTCGCCGAATACGCTATCTGGCGGGCGCGGCAGCGCGGCCTGCGTGTCATCTACACCACGCCGCTCAAGGCGCTTTCTAATCAGAAATACCGCGATCTGCGCCAGCTCTATGGTCAGGAAGCGGTTGGCCTCGTCACCGGCGATATTGTCGAGCGTAGCAGCGCCCCGATAGTCATTATGACTACTGAGGTCTATCGCAATATGCTGCTGGAAGAGGGCAGCGAGCGCCGTCTCTCGCGCACCACACTCGATACGGTCGGATTCGTCGTCTTTGACGAATTGCACTATCTGAGCGACTTCTCACGTGGACCCGTCTGGGAAGAGGCTATTATCTGTTCTCCTCCTACCGTGCAACTCGTTGGCCTCTCAGCCACGATCAGCAATGCTGAAGACCTGGCAAGCTGGATCAGTCGCGTACACCGTCCGATCTCGCTTGTTGTACACGAAGAGCGCGCTGTTCCCCTGGAGCACTACTACTTTCTCGATGGCAAACTCCGTCTTGTGCAGGATGCCGCCGGCAATCGCATTGAACGCTTTCCCGACATCGGCGGCGAGGCGCGGCTGGCCCGGCGGGGTCGCCTGTATGAAGCCGCTGAGGAAGAGGAAAGCGAAGACGATCTCGACAGTGATACCTGGCAGGAACGCCAGCGGGATGGGCGCAAAGTGCGTGCGAGCAGGCGCCGCGCTGCATCCGAACGGAGCGAGGCCGGAGGCGAGGAACCGCAGAGCAGTACCAGCGGTGAAGCGTCTAATACTGCTGCCAGTGTTCCGGCTCGTGAAGGAGAGGAGGAGAAGCCTGCTGCGAAACAAAAGCGACCCCGGCGCGAGGCACCCGCACCTGCTGAAGTGCTCACCGCCCTGCGCGACGCCGACCTGCTGCCCTGCCTCTACTTCCTGCCAGGACGCCGTGTCGTCGAAGAAGCTGCAATGGGCGCCGCCAGGCACCTCTTCACCACGAGCGAAGAAGAAGCCTTTATTCGTGAAGAAATCGGCATCTGGCTTGAGCACCTGCCAAAAGAGGACCGCAATCTCCAGCAGGTACATATGCTGCTTGGCCTGCTCCCGCGCGGTCTGGCTTTTCATCATGCAGGACTCCTGCCTGGTCTCAAAGTGCTGGTTGAAACGCTCTTTGCCAGGGGATATCTGCGGGCCGTCTTTGCTACCGATACGCTGGCCCTCGGCATCAATATGCCCGCGCGCTCGGTCGTTGTCGGCAGCCTCAGCAAATTCGACGGCCAGGAGATGCGTCTGCTCACGCCCAACGAATATAGCCAGTTGACTGGCCGCGCCGGGCGGCGAGGCATGGACACGCGCGGCGCGGCTGTCATCCCTTACTCGCCCTGGGAGCCGTTTGAAGCATCCTTCGAGCACATTACCGGCGAACTCCATCCCGTCACCTCGTCGTTCGTCATTCGCTATAACTCGGTACTTAACCTCTGGCGACCCGGCGATGTCCAGTACCTGCGCCGCATCTGCGCTTCCAGCTTGCGCGAATACCAGCGTTATCGCCTCTGGGAGTTGAATGAACTCTATAGTCTGGAGCGACGTTTCAGGAAGGCCAGGAAGTCACGTAAGAAGATGGTGCGCGCCGAGAGCGCCTGGGAAGAGTTCGAGAAGCGCCGCGCCAGAATTGGCGCGTACCCGCTCAGCCGCGCGGGTGCCGCCGAACTCGACGGCACGATCTTCGCCCTGCGCGCGCTCGGCTACATCGGCCAGGATGATCAACTGACGCTCAAAGGTCGCCTGCTGCGCGGTATCTTCCATCCAGCGGGCCTTGCCATCGTCGAAATGATTACCGCTGGCCTGCTTGACGAGCTTTCACCGGGCGAACTGGCCGAAGTCTGTAGCTGGTTCACATACGACAGCGACCGCCGCCTGCACAATCGTCACGTGCTTAACAGCCGCCTGCAAAAGGTCAGGCGCGAATTCTGGTACATCGCCGAACATATCCGGGGCATTGAGGAGCGGGCCGGTATCGCCTTCACGCCAGGCATCGTCCCCGAATTTCACGGTCTTGCCCTCTCCTGGTCGCGCAACACCACTCTCGGTGGCCTCATCAAGCGCATCGACCTTGCTGAAGGCGATATCCTCATGTTGCTGAACCAGACTATCGATCTGGTGCAGCAGGTCCAGGCTGCTGTTGGCCAGGTACTTGACGATCCATCGGTCTGGGAATATGTGCCTCCTGTACTCACTGAAGGCTCTAACAGGCGCACCGCCGCTGCGCGCGCCGAGGCACGTGCTGAACAGATACGCGCCCAGCGCGAGCGACTCGCACGCCTGCGCCCGGCGCTTGCCCAGGGAGCCGCTTTACTGCTGCATGGTATCATCGTTCAGAGCCGTACTCTGCCCTCTATGACTGCGCGTATCGGCGACGAAGTCGTCCCGCTCGATGCCGAAGAGGACCGCGACCCCGCTGGTCTCCACGATCCCGAAGCCTTCGCCGGCGAAGTATGACATGTCCCCGCTCACCTGGACCTTTATTGATAACCACGAACATTACTTTAGTCATGCCTGTACGGCTCATGCATTGCCAGATGTGATCAGTTCGACTAATATGTAGTCAGGTATTACGTGTATCGGGCGACGGTGGGAGAGGAAAAACAGGACATAGCGATAAATTAAGAAGCATCAGCGGCAAGAGAAGGGTAGAGATTGATTGATGAACGCAGAGGCATTGATTGGAACAGTATTGGGTACCTGTACCCTGCAAAAGCTGATCGGTCAGGGCGGTATGGGGGCGGTCTACCTGGCCCAGCAATCGCGTCCGCGTCGTCAGGTAGCCGTAAAAGTGCTGTTACCGATGACGCCTTTGAGTCCCAATCAGCTTGCAGCATTTCTGGAGCGATTCCGGCGTGAAACGGATGCGGCGGCATCGCTGGACCATCCGAATATTATGCCCGTCCATGAATATGGTGAGCGCGACGGGCTGGCATATCTGGTTATGCCCTATATCAGTGGTGGAACCTTGCGCGACCTGTTTGAGCGCGAGGGACAGTTGCCGCTGGACAGGGTGGTCAACTACCTGGACCAACTGACGTCGGCCATTGATGCGGCCCACGAACGTGGAGTAGTACACCGCGATATCAAGCCGGCGAACATCATGGTGACACCTGAAGGGCGCCTGCTGCTGACCGATTTCGGCCTGGTCAAAATCACAGCCGAGGGCCGTATACCACAGATACGCCTGACCGGTCCTGGCGCGCCCGTTGGCACACCCGACTATATGGCGCCCGAACAGGTGATCGGGGAAGAAGTTGATACACGCGCTGACCTCTATTCGCTCGGTGTGATCCTCTACCAGATGGTCACGGGGACTACCCCTTTCCAGGGCGAATCGCCCATGCAAATTGCCGCGCAGCATTTGCAGATCCCACCTCCTTCGCCTCAGATGTTACGCCCCGACCTGCCTATTGAGGCAGAGCAAGTCATCTTGCGCGCTCTTGCCAAGCGACCCGCCGACCGTTATGCGCGTGCTCAGGACCTGGCGCTCGCGTTCCGCGCAGCTCTGGCGGGAGCCGGTATTCCCCTGGTCACAGGCACAGGCGGTCTACCTGTTGTGCCGCCATCCGGTGCAACTGGTCGCCTTTTCGTCCAAAAAGGAAGCCTGGACCTGAACAGGCCGACATCTACCATGACCGCTGTAAACAGGTCAACCTCGCCTTTTTCCGCTGTAAAGAGGGATAACGGTGGGGCTGGCGATGCCGGTGATAGCTCACGCCTGCATACCGGCATGATGCCCAGGGTGACGGGCGCAATGCCCGCCGCTATCCCGCCCGGTCCTGCCAATGCAATTCCCGGCAGTGGTGGCGGCCTGCTTTCACGCACCGGCAAATTCCCGCAGATCGGGAAAATAACGGCGCAACTTTCTGCCGTTTCGCCCGCCAGCGGCCAATTCCCCGTCCCCCCCACTCACAGCGGGCGTCTGGGGAATGCTGAGAAAGTCGAGAATGCGGCATCCACTGGCGCACTGTCTGCGGCGAAAATGCCCACCGCCGACGATATTCTGGGACCTCCTTCTGCTTTCGCTAAAGAGGACAGAGCCGCTTTGTTCACGGCTGCGTCGGAATCGGCTATGCAGACCACCGGCCCCTCTATGATGAAATTGTCAGGCCCGGTAAAGGTGGTGCAGGTGCCTGTTGCAGGCCAGCCCGGTCGCTACATTACCGGGTTGCTCCCCGTCACCTCTCTGGATGATCAGGAGCAGCAGTCGTCGCTCTCCGTCGAACTGCCTGCCGAAACGGGAAAGATAAAGCGTGCGAAGGGCTGGTTGAAATGGGTTTCTATTGCTGTCGTTGTGCTGATCGTCCTGGGTGGCGCTCTGAGCTTCCTGGCCTTGCGTTCGCAGATGGGCCAGCAGGCGAAGCAGAAAGGGGCGAGCAGCGTCCTGCAATCGGCAGGCACGCCTGATGTGCGCGCCACTGCCAACGCCCAGGCAACGGCAACTGTGCAGGCCAACGTGCTCTTCCGTGATCCACTCGATCATAACACAAATGGCTGGCCTGTCACGCCGCCCGAACTCTACTCGTTTAAAGATGGCGCCTACCATATCTCCGTTCAGGGCAATAAAGGCGGTGGCGCTGTGCTCCCTAATATGAATTTCGGTGGCGAGCCAATGGTCTATTCGCTGACCATGCAGGAGATCAAGGGGAACGACAATGCCGGGAATAATACCTTTGGCATGATCTTCCGCTACTCCGAGAAAAAACAGGGCAATACCGTCGTCAATACGTTCTATAGTCTGGAAGTGGAAAATGTCAAAGGCGGCAACTACCACTTCTGGAAGTATGACAGTAGCAAGGGCAATGGGCCAGATGCCTGGAAGGAACTCTGGCATGCCCCCTTTGGTAAGGAATTTCACCAGGGGCAGGGAGCGCAGGCTGTCAATACATTTAAGATCTACATGAACAAAGATACCTTTACCTTCTCGGTCAACAACCAGAAGGTGAACGCGACCATCAAAGATGGTTCGTATCCAGAGGGTAAGGTGGGGATGATCGTTAACTTGAATGGAACGGAAGTGGCCTTCAAGGATCTGGCAGTCACACGTAACTGATCCATCCCAAAAAACCTGTGGGAAAGAATTCCGGGATCAGTGCCATCGTATGAATCCCCTTTTAGAGGTTAAATATTTGATGAACGCTGAAGCTCTGATTGGCAAGGTGCTGGGGACTTGTACCTTGCAGCAGTTGATTGGGCAGGGAGGAATGGGAGCCGTGTTTCTGGCGCAGCAGTCCCGCCCCCGGCGCCAGGTTGCTGTCAAGGTATTGCTGCCGCTCCATCCCCTGGCCCCCAACCAGCAGGCGGCGTTTTTAGAGCGGTTTCGGCGCGAGACTGACGCGGCTGCCTCGCTTGTTCATCCTAATATCGTGCCTGTCCATGAGTATGGCGAAGATGATGGTCTGGCCTACCTGGTGATGCCCTATATTGCCGGCGGGACGCTGCGCGACGAATTGGAGCGCGAGGGGGCAATGCCGCTGGCAAAGGTGATGTATTATCTCGACCAGATGGCTGCGGCACTCGACTTTGCCCATGATCGCGGAGTGATTCACCGTGACATCAAACCAGCTAATATCCTTAAAACTCTCGAAGGCCGCTTGCTGCTGACCGATTTTGGCCTGGTCAAGATAGTTGCTGAGGGTCAGGCTCCACTGGCCCGCCTCACTGGCATCGGCGTGCCGATGGGGACGCCAGACTATATGGCCCCCGAACAGGCAATGGGCGCGGAAATAGATCAGCGGGCCGATCTCTATTCGCTCGGCGTGATCCTCTACCAGATGGTCACAGGAACGGTGCCGTTTAAAGGCGATATGCCCATGCAGATTGCAATGCAGCACATGCATATGCTGCCACCTCCCCCACGCTCGTTGCGTTCCGATCTGCCGGAATCCGCCGAGCAGGTCATCTGGCGCGCACTGGCAAAACGTCCTGATGAGCGTTTTGCCTATGCTCAGGATCTCGCTGACGCTTTTCGCCAGGCACTGGTCGCAGCCGGTGTGCAGTTGGCCAATGACGCCACGACTGCTGTTCCGGTTGTTGAGCTGAAGGAGGGACGAGCTTTCAAACGGCGCAGCCTCTTCGATCCTATGTGGCGGCAGCAAAAAGGGGGCCTCACGCTCATGGGTGAAAGTCTGGCGCAGCAAAGGCAGGGAGCACATGATATCGTTGCCAAGACTCGTATGACTCTGCCTACGCTCTCGAACTTTCTCGCTCCTCAACCCGCAGCGCCGAACAAAGAGACTCCGGCTCCCCAGGTAGAGGTACAGGAGGTATGCTCACCACCAGTGCCACCGGCGCAGACACATACACCCATTCCTGTAATGCCTGCGGCGCCGCAGCCTGTGCGTCCGTCAAAGACGAGGATTGCTAGCGTTTTTCACAGGCCGAAAATGCTCTCAATCTCTGCTGAGAAAATACCCGAAGTTTCTGAATCTGTCGAACCGGGCGCGCCCTCTCGATCTGCGCAGGTTGAGCAGCCCTCGCCACAGCCTGTAGCGGTTGCCCCGGCACAGCAGATTGGCCTGCTACGCAATAAAAGAATACGATTGGCCGGTGGGACTCTGGACAGGACAGATGACGCACAGCAGATAGCGCGTAATACCGTCCAGGCCGGCCCGGCGAATGGCGCTGTCTTCAACCCGCACCAGCCTGAAAACCAGGTTGAAAATGTTGGTGGCATGACTGAGCAGCAGCAACCTGTGGGTAATAATGACGTTGCCGCTGTCCGGCGGCAACCCACATCATTGCTAACGAATATGGACGATTCGACCGAGCGGGTGAAGTCGGTCTCGCCTTTGAAAGCAGAGGATACAACTGGCGTGTTTAATAAAGCAAGTATGTCCCAGGAGCAGAGACAACAAGGGCAGGAGTCAGGACAGGGACAGCAAATCTTCTCTCCCCTTACTGGCAATGTCACACGAGTTCTTGGCGATCCCAATGCATCCGGTGCGCCGCAGCCACAGGCCAGCCAGGGAACCGGTATGACTGGCTTTCTACTGCCGGTGGGCAATGTGACACAGACGCTCGAAGAGACCAGCAATGCCGCTGAGTCTGCCCAGACAGGCACAGGCTATCTGCCGGTGGTGAGTTCTCCTGAGGCCCTCTCTTCCGGCACTACGAGTGCTTTCATGGTCCCTGGCCAGACCGACGAGGCGGGCAATACCACAACCATGCGCTTAACTCAGTCTGTCAGGGTGGTAAAAGTGCCTGTTGCGGGCCAGCCCGGACGCTATATGACAGGTCTGCTGCCCGTTACACCCGCTGCTCCTGCATCTGAGCCTGCTGAGCCGCTCAAGCAAAAGCTCCAGCGCAACAGGAATGCTGTCATCGCGGCGGCGCTGGTTGTGCTCATGCTCCTCGGCTCGCTCGGCGCCTGGCTGACGCTCTCGCACCAGCAGACGGCTACGCCGACGAAAAAGCTCGCGCTCACCCCCAATGCAACGGCCACCGTTTTCGCACAGGCTACCGCCACCGCACAGGCTAATATTATCCTGACCGATGCGCTGAAAGAGAACGCTAACAACTGGCCTGTTGCCGAGAAAGGTCCCGTGACCTATATCTTTAAGGACGGCGCCTATCATCTGGCTGTGAACGATCCACAGCATATGGCCTTTGCCATTTACCCCAACCAGTCTTTCGGCAAGCAACTGGGCTATAGCGTGTCGCTCTGGGAGGTGAAAGGCGAAGATGACTCTTATCTGAACTGGTATGGGGTGTTCCTGCGCTATAACGAACGTAATGGGCATAAGATGTTCTATGCGTTCCGCCTCATCCCTGAATCGAAGAAGTACGCATTCAGCAAGTACGATGATAGCTATGGACAGAAGGTCAATCCCTGGACGGATCTCTGGTCCCAGAAAGCTGGTAACGAATATCACGCCGGGCATGGACCGCAGAACAAAAATACCGTCAAAGTGACGACGAAAGGTGATACGTTCACTTTTACGGTGAATGGCAAACAGGTCGGCACTGCTAAAGATGGCTCGCTGGCCGAAGGCTCTATCGGGATGGTGGTGAACCGCAAAGGTACTGAAGT
>JADBKA010000346.1 GCA_014896635.1 Ktedonobacteraceae bacterium | reverse complement strand
GAGGGAATCAACTACTTACTCATGCTCGATGAGAGCCACATGAGCGATGGGAACAAGAATGATGGTAGCTGTTTCCCTGGTTTAGAACAGGAAACAGGACGGAGTTAGATAGCACACTGACATAGATGCCAAAATCTCCCGAAAAACGAGCGTATTCTTCTTTCAGAAGAATACCAGCAGAGAGATGATCCTGTCAACAAGGAAAAAGATTTTCATGGCGAGTACCCACGATTCGGTTGCATCTTCTCTTGCTTGCAGTGGGCAAGATCATGCTATTCCTGGCGACAAGAAGGAAGAAACCTGAGAGCAGACTGCGATTTGACGCCCGCTCAACAATTCCTGTATAATCAAAACCTCAAGAGGAGAAACTGCTGGAATAGGGAACCGTCTGTCATGGAAATGACCACCCCGGCGCCGGATTTTCTGGCCCATCCCGACATTGTGAGCACGGTGGTCGAGGGAGAACGCCTGGCCTACGGACATCTTTTTAACCCGACCTTCGCCGCCGAAATTTCGCTGATCGATCCGCTGCCACACCAGCGCATCGCCGTCTACGATCATATGCTACGACAGACGCGCCTGCGCTTCCTGCTGGCAGACGACGCGGGCGCCGGCAAAACAATCATGACCGGCCTCTACATCCGCGAAATGCTGGCGCGCCGGCTGATCTCGCGCATCCTGATCGTCCCCCCCGCCGGCCTGGTCGGCAACTGGGAACACGAACTGCGCAGTCTCTTCAATCTCCCGTTTCGCATCGTCAGCGGCAGCGACGCGCGCCAGAACAATCCTTTCACCGGCCCCGGCAGCGATCTGCTGATCGTGAGCGTCGATACGCTGGCCGGTGAGCGCATGTTCTCCCGACTCCAGGAAGCTGACACCGACCCCTACGACCTGGCCGTCTTCGACGAGGCGCACAAACTGACGGCCTATCGCGGCCCTGATTTTCGCGTGCGGCGCACCGACCGCTATCGCCTGGCCGAGGCGCTCGCGGGCATCTCCAGCGAGGATGCCCGCTGGTCGCTATCCTGGCACTGCCACCATCTGCTCCTATTGACTGCGACGCCGCATATGGGCAAGGACTTCCCTTACTACAGCCTGTGGCGACTGCTGGAACCCGATGCGCTCTCCACCATCGACGCTTTCAACGCCTATCCGCCGGATGCGCGCCGCCGCCACTTCATCCGCCGCACAAAAGAAGAACTGGTCTATTTTGATGGACGCCCGATTTACCCGACACGCATCTCCAATACGCTGAGCTACGATCTCAGCCAGGGCGAGGTTAGCGAGCAGCGCCTCTACGACGCCACCACCGCCTACATCCAGACGTCCTACAACCGCGCACGCTTGCTCAACCGCTCGGCAGCTCGCCTGGCGATGAGCGTCTTTCAGCGCCGCTTAGCCAGTTCGACCTATGCCCTGCTGCGCTCGTTCGAGCGGCGAGCCGAGAAGCTCCAGAAGATGATCGGCGATATCTACGCCGGGCGGCTCAACTGGGCGCAGGTCGCGCTCTCACAGCGCAAACTCGATGAGATCGAGGATGTGCTCGATGAGAAGACCGCCGATGAGGAAGAGGCCATCGCCGGTCAGGAAGAGCACGAACGCAGCGAGGACCTGCTCCTGGAAGGTGTCCTGGCGGCGTCTCTCGTCGAGTTACAGGAAGAGTTGCACCAGGTGACAGCATTGCTCGACCTGGCCCGCCGCGTCTACGCTTCCGGCGAAGAGTCCAAATTTGCCAGGCTACGCGCCATCCTTTCCGATCCGGCGTACCAGCATGAGAAAATGATCATCTTTACCGAGCACCGCGATACGCTGCAATTCCTGCTGCATCGCCTGGAAAGCATCGGCTTCACCGACCAGGTGGCGCAGATTCACGGCGGCATGGATTACCAGGAGCGCGAAAGACAGGTCGCGGCCTTCCGCCGGCCAGTAAGCGAAGGCGGCGCGCTCTATTTAGTAGCGACCGACGCGGCGGGCGAGGGTATCAATCTCCAGGTGTGCCGCCTGATGATCAACTACGACCTGCCCTGGAATCCGGCCCGCCTGGAGCAGCGTATGGGACGCATCCATCGCTACGGCCAGAAGCACGATCCTGTCTATATCCTCAATCTGGTAGCCGGCAAAACCCGTGAGGGCCGTGTGATGGCGACGTTGCTGGAGAAGCTGGAGCGCATTCGTAAAGAACTGGGGTCCGATAAAGTGTTCGATGTGATCGGGCAGCTCTTTGAAGGCGTCTCGCTGCGCGATTATATGGAACAGGTGGCAATCGGCGGCGATGAGACAACGCTGAAACAGGTCGAAGGCCACATCAACGGCACATTGACGCAGGAACAGGTACGCGCACTCCAGGAACGCGAGCGTGTGCTGTTCGGTGAAGGCGGCTCTGTGCGGCGCGAGCTGCCACGCCTGCGCGCCAGTCTGGAGCAGGAAGCCTATCACAAACTGCTGCCCGGCACCATGCGCCACTTTATCGAGCAGGCGGCCCCGCTCGTCCACATCGGCATCGAGGGGCATACTGACGATCTCTTCAGCCTGCGCCCGCTCAGGGCCGGGGCGATGGACTGGCTACTGCCGCTGCTGGAGACGTACCCGCCAGAAGTGCGTGATTGCTATACGCTCTCTGCTCCACGCAATGGCGAGCAGGCGATCTTCTTGCATCCGGGTGAGCCGATCTTTGACCGCCTGCGCTCTTTCATCTGCGCCACGTTCTCGCCGCAGGCGCTGCGCGGAGCGATTTTCATTGATCCGATGGCGGACCGTCCCTATTTTTATCATCTTGTGCAGATGGTGGTGGTCAGACAGGCCGACACGGACCTGCGCGCGCTCAGACGAGCCGAGACGCTTGAGTGCCGGCTGGCGGCGCTCAAGCATATGGAAGGTGGGGAGATCGTCGAATGTCCGGTAGAACACCTGCTGCTGCTGCGCAAAAGCTCGGCTCCGTTTCCCACATTGCCGCCGTCCGTCGCGTCCTTTGCCCGCACAGTGGCAACGTCGCGCACACAGGCCGCCGCCTTCGCGCTCTCCTACATCGCCGAGGCCAGCGCGGAACGGCACCGCCAGGCGCTGCGCTCTACGCTTGCAGAGCGTGAAAGATTCATTGAACACGGTTTCACGTACCAGGCGGCAGAACTCGCCCAGATCCGCTCACGCCTGACCGAACGCGCCAACAACGGCGATTCGTACGCCAGGGGCGAGCTGACGAAGATCAAGGCGCGCCAGAAAGAATTACAGGCGAAAAAAGCTGAAGCGTTAGCAGTGGTAAGACGAGAGCCGGAACTGATCGTTCCCGGCGCCGTGACGTTTCTGGCCCACGCGCTTGTTCTTCCATCAGACGATGCAGAGGAACAGCGGCGCTTTGATGCAGAGGTCGAAGCGACAGCCGTGAGGTGGGCGCGCGCCTTCGAGGAAGCGCTCGGCGCGTCGGTGCGCGATGTCTCCACGCCGCACGGCGCGCTGGCAGCGGGCCTGAGCGAGTGGCCCGGCTTTGACCTGCTTTCACGCCGTCCCACAGGTGAAGAGCTGGCTATCGAGGTCAAAGGCCGCGCCGGCATCGGCCAGATCGAGATGAGCGAGAACGAGTATATTAGAGCCTGTAATCTGCGAGATCGCTACTGGCTCTACGTCGTCTTCGAGTGCGCAAAATCAGTGCCGCGCCTCTTGCGTATTCAAGATCCTTTTGGTAAGCTAATCGTCAGAGCAAAAGGCAGCGTGATTATCGACGACCGCGATATTTTCATGGCGGCAGAATCGTTATAACGAGGGCAGGTCAGACCGGAAAGGGGGTCCAGGGGCGCTCCCCTGGCGGGGTTTGGGGTGTCCCCAGATCTCCCTTTTCCCGCCGGCATAGGGGGTCCAGGGGCGCTCCCCTGGCGGGGTTTGGGGTGTCCCCAGATCTCCCTT
>JADBKA010000345.1 GCA_014896635.1 Ktedonobacteraceae bacterium | reverse complement strand
GCATGTGTTAGGCACGCCGCCAGCGTTTGTCCTGAGCCAGGATCAAACTCGCCATGCTGTTATGGTTTCATGTATACGGTCTTCCTCTCTGGTCTGATAACCAGAGAAAAAGGAACTGGCGTGTTTGCTTCGCTTATCAGGGAAAATCGCATCTCAAGAGTCAAGGAGGAGTGGCTCACCGGCTGGTATTTGCCTCTCCCGACGCACAGCTTCTCGATAGAAGAAGCGAGACGGCAGAGGTGAGGCTCAAACCAGCAGGGAGCAACCATGCCTTCTGACCCGTGATGCTGTCTGCTTTCCACTCTTCAGTTGTTCAGGTACCGGTTAGTGACGGAAAAACACAGACACCTTACAATTCTCGTTCTAGGACTGTAGCTGTCTGTAGCTGTCCGCGCTTCACTCACCTGGTAAGTTTTCCTTACCGAGCATAACCGATAGAATTGAGCAGAAGTTCTGAGAGATTCTCTCAATTGCCTTCTCTAGCCCGTTCACATCGGCGACGCTGGCAATTATGCCATAGCTTTCTGGCGATGTCAATAGTTTTTGGTGAGATTTTTCCAAAAGTATAAAAACTCATTTTTACAAAGATCCGCCTGGTAGCCCTTCCGCCAGGTCTTTCTATGATTCCTCTTGACAATCCCCGACTGCGAGTGCTATGCTGTACTTGCAGTCTCGTATCGAGACTGCTAGCAATCATAGTTGACAAATGTTGTATCATGCTGGCATGATCCTGCGAACTCAGAGATTCGCAGGAGAAAGACGCCAGCGATAGAGGAAAGCGCAGCCATGACTCCACTCAGTCAGCGCAAGCAGCGCATTCTGCGGGCGCTGGTCGAAGAATACATTTATACGGCTACGCCGGTCGCATCCGAGACGCTGGTGCGTAAATACGGTCTTCCCTTCAGTTCGGCCACTGTGCGGCACGAGCTGGCGGGACTGGAAGAGGCAAACCTGATCTACCAGCCGCATACTTCAGCCGGGCGCGTTCCCACCGACCTGGGGTATCGCTACTTTGTCGAGTACCTCATGGAAGAATCGACGCTCTCGCTCGATGAACAGCGCCTTATCCGGCACCAGTTTTACCAGGTGCAAGATGAGCTTGATCAGTGGGTACGCCTGACCGCATCGGTCATGGCTCGCCTGTTGCATAGTGCTGCTGTAATGACGCCCCCCCGCTCATATGAGGGACGACTCAAGCACTTTGAGGTGCTTTCGGTGACTGAGCTTTCGGCCCATATGGTGCTGGTGCTGACCGATGGCACTGTCAAGCAGCAGCGTCTTCTGCTAGAGACGCCTGTGCAGCAAGACGAACTGAGCAGCCTGTCAACACGCCTGAACAGGCTGTTTCATAACAAAACAGCGGCAGAGATCAACAAGTTGCTGCTGAGTGGCGATTTCCTGCCCGTCGAGCGGCTTGTAGCGACGACGATTGCGCGTATCCTGGAGCAGCATGGCGACCTGTTTGGCGATGTCTTCTACCGCGAAGGCGTCTTAAATATTCTGGAGCAACCGGAGTACAGCCGTATGGGGCCGGAGGAGGAACGCAATGAGCGTGTGCGCAAAATTCTGGAGGTGCTGGAGCAGAATCGCTTTTTGCCGGCACTGGCCTCGCAGCTTTCCTCTGCCAGTGGAGTGCAGGTTATCATCGGCGGGGAGAACCGCTGGGACGCGATGAAAGATGTCAGCCTGGTAGTGGCTCGCTACGGCCAGGAGGGCAAGATAGGTGGCCTGCTCGGCATTGTCGGCCCGACGCGCATGCAGTATGGGCGCGCCATCGCCGTTGTGCGCTACATGACACAGGTGATGAATGAACTGCTCTCTGAACTCTACGGTTTTGAATAAAACAATCCTCAACTACTTGTACTTGAGTCGTAAAAGTAGATCTCTGTTTTTAGGAGGCAACCGTGCCAAAGGTTATTGGTATTGATCTGGGAACAACCAATTCCTGTGTGGCCGTCATGGAGGGCGGCGAACCCGTCGTTATCCCCAACGCTGAGGGGTCGCGCACTACTCCTTCCATCGTGGCAATTAACAAAAATGGCGAACGTCTCGTCGGCGAAGTCGCCAAACGCCAGGCTATCACAAATCCCGAAAATACCGTTTTCTCAATCAAACGATTTATGGGTCGCAAATATGATGATCCAGAAGTAGACCGCGACCGGCGTATCGTCCCATATAAGGTTGTCCGCGCCAGCAATGGTGATGCCTGGGTGGAAGTCCAGGGCCGCCAGTACAGCCCGCCTGAGATTTCTGCGATGATTCTTCAGAAGCTGAAGACCGACGCGGAAGCCTATCTCGGCGAACGTGTGACACAGGCCGTGATCACCGTCCCGGCCTACTTTAACGACGCTCAGCGCCAGGCCACCAAAGACGCCGGCAAGATCGCCGGTCTCGAAGTATTACGCATCATCAATGAGCCGACCGCCGCTTCGCTGGCCTACGGTCTCGACAAGAAGAAGGATGAGCGCATCGCCGTCTATGATCTGGGAGGTGGCACGTTCGATATCTCGATCCTCGAACTCGGTGACGGTGTTTTCGAGGTCAAGAGTACCAACGGTGATACGCACCTGGGCGGCGATGATTTTGACCAGCGCATCATTAACTGGATGGCTGACGAGTTCCGCCGCGAGAATGGCATCGACCTGCGCCAGGACCGCATGGCGTTGCAGCGTCTGAAAGAGGCGGCTGAGAAAGCAAAGAAAGAGCTGTCCAGCTCGATGCAGACGGAGATTAACCTGCCGTTTATTACCGCCGATGCCAGCGGACCCAAGCACCTGACCATGTCGCTCAGCCGCTCTAAGCTGGAGCAACTGGTCGAGGACCTGATCGAGAAGTCGCGCGGCCCTGTCATGAAAGCGCTGTCCGATGCGGGCATCCGCCCCGGCGAGGTCCAGGAAGTCGTGCTAGTCGGTGGCCAGACCCGTATGCCCGCCGTGCAGACATTGGTACGCCGCATTTTCGACCGTGACCCGCATCGCGGCGTGAACCCTGACGAGGTAGTGGCCGTCGGCGCCGCAATCCAGGCCGGCGTGCTGACCGGTGACGTTAAAGATGTGCTGCTGCTGGACGTTACCCCGCTCTCCCTGGGTATCGAAACGCTTGGCGGTGTCTTCACACGCCTGATCGAGCGCAACACGACAATCCCGACACAGAAGAGCCAGATCTTCTCGACCGCTAGCGACAACCAGCCGAGCGTGGAGATCCACGTGCTCCAGGGTGAGCGCGAATTTGCCAAAGACAATCGCTCGCTCGGTAGCTTCATCCTGGACGGCATCCCGCCGGCTCCGCGCGGCGTGCCGCAGATCGAAGTGACGTTCGATATCGACGCCAACGGTATCGTAAACGTGTCGGCCCGCGATAAGGGGACAGGACGTGAGCAGAAGATCCAGATCGTGCCGTCGAGCGGCCTCTCGAAGGATCAGATCGACCGCATGGTGCGCGAGGCCGAGAGCCATGCCGCCGAAGATAAGCGGCGCAAGGAAGAGGTCGAAGAGCGTAATCTGGCCGACAGCGCGGCCTATCGTTCGGAAAAGAGCCTCAATGAACTGGGTGATCGGCTCTCTTCAGAACAGAAGAGCGAACTGGAAGCGAAGATCGCCGATGTGCGAGCGGCTCTTGCCACCGATGATATCAGCCGTATCCGCTCATCCCGTGAGGCGCTGGAGCAGGCTTTCTATAAGATCAGCGAGTCCATCTATCGCCAGGGAGCCGCAGCCGGTGCTTCCGCCGGTACACCCGGTGGTGGGCCACAGGCTGGCGGCAGCGAGGCGCCCCGGGACGACACTATCGAGGGTGAATACAAAGAAATGTAAACCAGGCTCGTCAGGGAATAACTTTTCCCTGACGAGCGGTTCTCATCTCTATGAGATATGAACGCTCACAAGTATCTCTGTTGCAGGGGATATCCTTTGCTA
>JADBKA010000344.1 GCA_014896635.1 Ktedonobacteraceae bacterium | reverse complement strand
GACGGGGAGGTGCTGCTCACACTTTCGGCTTCAAGTAGCACGCGACGCATGAGGGCCAGTTCTTTGTCACGCCCGATCAACGGACTCTGGTTCGGGCGCCCGATCTGGCAATCTGGCCGGGTAAAGGAGAAGTCCTGCTCCGGCGTTTTTTGTGCGCGAGCAGGCGAAGAAGCGAGAGGAGAATCGGGCGAGACAGAGGGCGCTGATGATGCCGGTTGCCCTGCTATCGGTTCGCCGGGTGCGGCAGGAGTATCTGTTGTAACAGGAGAAGCAGAAGTGCGAGAAGTATCAGCAAAAGGCGTAAATCCCTGGCGCAATTGCTCGTACAGTCTGACCGTTTCGGGGAAAGGCTCACCGTCGTAGTCCCGTTTGAGCATGGCGACGTACTGTTGATAAGCATGCAATGCCTCTCCTCGCCTGTCAAGATGAGTAAGCAGGAGCATCAGGCGCTGTAAGGCTGTTTCATTGGTCGGTTCGGCGATCCGTAGCCTGTCCAGAATTTCGATGGCGCCACTGTAATTCTTCTGGTCGGCTCGTAGTTCGGCCAGGCGGAGCAACAGACCTACCCACGCTCGCTGCAAAGCGTCACGGCGCGGGATAGCCCATTCGGAGTAGAGTTCTTCCAGCAAATAACTCCCCCGGTAGAGCGCAGTTGCCTCTTCCAGCAGGCTAAGCGTCCTGCCCACATCGGTTGAGGCGTTAGCAGCCTGGATCAGTTGCTCAAAAGCCTCGGCGTCAACCCAGATCTGTGAATGATCGGCCAACTCAAGAATATCATGCTCCAGGCGCAACAGACGCGATGCCGCTGGACGTGGATTATCGGGTTCGAGAATCTGACGTAATTCGTGAACCGCTCCGTTTAAACGGTTAGCTGCCACATCAATGCTCAATTCAGGCCAGAGCTGTTCCATGATCTGCTCACGGCTCAGGCGCCGGCCAGGACTGCTGAGCAAACAGCCGAGTAGAGAACGCGCGCGACGACGATGCCAATGGCGACCCTCGTCAGACCGCCACTCACCGCGAATCTTACGCTCAATGCGAAACTGACCAAGCAAATAAATACGCAAGATCGGCAATGTGCCGTTTTGCGTGGCGACATGGGTGACGCTCGCCCTTTCAGCTTCGCCAGCACTCCGCTGACCACTGATCTCCTCGGGCAGATGTGTGCCAATATATTTGCTGACCGTACGCCCTTTTTCATGCCAGTAGGCATACCAGTATGGCCCATGCCCAGGACCCTCCCGGCACTTACGGCATCGCTGCTTGCCGCATCGTGTGTACTGCTGGCGATAGGTGACTTTGCTCTTCATCATTCTGCATACCGCCTATCCGCACATCAGGCTTCGGTAGAGAGACAGAGAACAACTCTGTGGACATTATAACCCGCCTGTGTAACGATAACAACCGTCTGGCCCGTTTGCTCCACACTAAGTAGTGGACCTTAGAATTGAGAAAAAGGGGGAATGGGGACACCCCATGCCCCGCCAGGGGCTGGCGCCCCTGGACCCCGCTTCTCATTCGTTCTGTCCACCTCCTTAGAAAGGGGCTGCTTTGCCAGCAACCCCGGATTTTTTATGCGCGGTTGCTGTCTCAACAAAGGGGATACAGTATGGTAAGATGGAAGGGCTGCTATTCCATTTTGAGGGGGAGCCGGAAGAATAAACTATCATGGCAACGCTTGAAGGGTCAGTCGAGAGTATCGTCTTTCGCAACGAAGATAATCATTATACAGTGGCGCGCTTTCGCTTGAACGGGAGCGGGCGTCTTTTTCGTGATGAGTTGGCGACGATTGTCGGCTCGCTGCCAGGCATTCAGCCGGGAGAGTTGCTGTCGGTAGAAGGCGAATGGGAAAACGATCCACGCTATGGACGCCAGTTACACGTGACAAGCTTTGTGCAACGTTTGCCCGCTTCCACTGAAGGGATCGTACGTTATCTGAGTTCAGGTCTGATCAAGGGTATTGGACCCCGCAAGGCGCAGAAAATCGTTGAGCATTTCGGTGAGCAGACGCTGGCGATTATCGAGCAGCAACCAGAGCGGTTGAGCGAGGTCAAAGGAATCAGCGCGAAGGACCGCGACTGTATTATCAAGGCGTGGATCGAGCAGAGCGAGATAAAAGAATTGCATCTCTTTTTACAATCGCACGATGTTTCGATCAATGTGGCGACGCGCATTTATAAGCAGTATGGGAAAGATTCCATCAGGGTGATTCGTGAGAATCCCTATCAACTGGCGCAAGAGGTGTATGGTATTGGCTTTCGTACCGCAGATGATATAGCGGTCAAACTCGGACTGCCCTACGATAGTATGCCGAGGCTGGCGAGCGGGCTGAAATATGTGCTGGCGCAGGCAGCTAATGAGGACGGCCACTGTTTCCTGTACCACGATGACCTGTTACGCCGTGCTGCCGATGTGTTGCAGGCTGCTCCTGAAATGCTGGCGCAGGCTGTGGAGCAACTGGGCAGCGATCAGGATGTATTTATCGAGCAGCCGGGCGAACCGGCAGGAGAAGAGGAGTTGCCCGCGCAGGAGCGTATGTATTTTGCTCCGTTCTGGTACGCTGAGAGCGGCTCGGCGCGCCTGCTACGAGTTTTACAACGCACACGCAGTTGTCTGCCGCCGACGACACAGCAGCAGTGGGAGACCGTCTTTCACCTGCTCAGGCAGAAGCGCAATATGCATTTGACCGAACGGCAGCGCGAGGCTGTACAGAAGGCATACAACGAAAAGGTCAGTATTCTGACAGGTGGGCCGGGGACGGGAAAATCGACCTCGATTCGCGCGCTGTTGATGCTATTGCGCATGCGCAAGATTGATGTGGCGCTGGCCGCGCCGACCGGGCGAGCCGCCAAAAGGCTCAGCGAGGCCACTGGCGCGCAGGCGAAGACGCTACACCGCCTGCTGGAGTACGCTCCCCATGACAATAGTTACCTGCGCAACGAGGACAATCCCCTGCCTTACCAGTTTGTGATCGTCGATGAGTTCTCGATGGTCGATATCCTGCTCTTTTACCACCTGCTCAAGGCTCTGCCGCGCGAGGCGCATCTGCTGCTGGTAGGAGACGCTGATCAGTTGCCCTCGGTAGGGCCGGGCAATGCGCTGCGCGATCTGTTGAGAAGCGAGGCGATTCCAACGGTGCGCCTGACCGAACTCTTTCGCCAGGCACAGCAGAGCAAGATCATCGTCAATGCGCATCGTATCAATGCCGGGCAGATGCCCGACCTGCGCATCCAGGCCAGTAGCGATTTCTTCTTTATGAAAGAGGACGATCCGCTGCGCGCTCAGCAACTGGTGCTTGATCTGGTGGAGCGGCGCCTGCCCACGCGCTATGGCTTCGATCCTGTGACGGATATCCAGGTGCTCTCACCCATGTATCGCGGCCCGCTTGGTGTGAGCATCTTAAACGAGAAATTGCAACAACGCCTGAATCCGCACGCTTTTGCGCAGGTCGGGTGGGGTGGGCATACGTTCCGTGTGGGCGATAAAGTTATGCAGACGCGCAATAACTACGACAAGGGTGTATTCAATGGGGACGTGGGCAGGATTCGCGCTATTGACGGAGAGAAAGCCACCGTCAAAGTCGAGTTTGTGGAAGAGGCCGGGCCTCTCTTTGTCAGCTACGATTTTCATGAGCTGGATGAGCTGGTGCTGGCGTATGCGGTGACGGTGCATAAGAGCCAGGGCAGCGAGTACCCGGCGGTGGTGATTCCGCTGGTGAGGGAGCATCGCATGCTGCTCCAGCGCAACTTGCTCTACACGGCCATCACGCGCGCGCGGCGCTTCTGCGTGCTGGTGGGCCAGCCGTACGCACTGGAGCTGGCAGTGCGCAATGATCGCGTTGCGCAGCGCAATACCGCACTGGCAGAGAAACTGCTGACTTTGAATAAGCATGCCCTGAATGGTACACTTTCGCCAGG
>JADBKA010000343.1 GCA_014896635.1 Ktedonobacteraceae bacterium | reverse complement strand
CGGTGCTGGTAGCCGTTGGGAACCCTCCAACGGAGAGCAAACTCTCATTGTCGAAGACGATATGCAGCAAGTTGCCTGGTTTGTAGCGGGCCATCGTGCTCAGGGTTCCCAGGTTCATGAGCAGTGAGCCATCGCCGTCCAGGACAACGACTTTCTGCCTGGGGAGAGAAAGGGCGATACCCAGCCCCATAGAGGAAGCCAGCCCCATAGCGTGCTCCAGGTAGAAAAAGTGCTCTTTGTGTCCCAGTGCATAGAGTTCGGCGGCGACCGCACCCATGATGGTCACGACGATCTTGTCCTCGATGTCAGGATAAATAGCCTGCAAGGCCTCTGCACGTAACATGTCAGTCCTCCCACATCAGTTCGCGTGATAAGAGAATAGCCACCGGGTGCAACGAAGCGTGCGCCAGCGTCTGTGCATCTTTGATGCGTCGCTGCACCTCTTGAGGATTAGTGAGGTGCCAGACGGGGATATTCAAGGCTCGTAGAATCGGTTCGGTGAGCAGGCCACCCTGAGTTTGCCAGGTATCCTTCTCACCAAAGGAGCCACGATGGCTAATGAGCATCAACAGAGGAATTTTGTAGAGCAGGGCCAGCGAGACGATAGGATTGATGGCTGCCAGAAAGCCGTGATTCTGCATCAGCAGTGCCGAGTTGACACCGGCCAGGTGCGCTCCAGCAGAGATCCCTATTCCTTCCTCTTCTCTGGCGAGCCGGACCAGGATAACCTCTGGATCTTCCTCAGCCATACGAATTAAGTGGACCAGCCAGGTTTCCGGCAGAGCCGAGATGACCCGGATGTCGCAAGCCTTGAGGGCATCGTAGATCAGACGGGAGTGAGTGACAGAGACAGGCATACGTCTTTCCTCCATTCAGTTTCTCTAGAGAGATGCCGGCGCTGTTCTTTTCCTTTCCCAAGTATACCACCACTGGACCTGAACTGTTCATCTGAGAGCTTGCCCCTTTTATCAGTGTATGGTACACTCATCGCACAATCGCAACTGCATAAGCTGGAAGAGATCCCATAGCGTGTGTCTCTTCCGGTGTGTGAGGATTTCTATGACCAATCATCCTTCTCATGCCTTGCATCATGGCCCTGTCGTATGGTGCAATACGCTTGATGGGAGTGCCGGTCCCAGTCCCACAGTTTTCGGTTGGAACGATTCTCGCTTTGTTCGTGGTATTTTTCATCAGCGCCCTGGGAGAAGAGCTGGACAGGATACGCTATCGATCCGTTGCAGGCGCGCTTTGGCGCTCTGCGCGCTGCTCTCCTGATCGGGGTAGTGTGGAGTGTCTGGCATTGCATCCCGCTGCTAGAAGCGCACCGCTCACTGGCGTTCATCGGCTGGTGGTCCCTGGGTACAGTGGCAACGCGAGTCATCATCACCTGGCTCTACAACAATACAGGCAAGAGCGTCTTCGTCGCCGCCCTCTTCCATACCATGAGCAATCTCAACTTCCTGCCAGTGATGAGTTCCATGACGGCTTCTATTGCGGCTGGCTGGAATACTGCTTCCATTATCAAGCAGGCCCCGATCACCGGCAGACTCATCACCAATTTCCTGTATACCAATATGCATGACCTGCGTGCTTCTGCCTCAGGGAATGCCGGTTATTGCCTGGGTTGGCTTGCCCATGTCTTTTACCCTGACCTCTCTGCCTGGGAACCTTGTGCAGAAGAAATCCGTGCCAGACCTGTGATACCAGGCTGGTATCAAAACGACCAGGACAACAACTATTAAGAGGGCTTATCGCCGATTAAAAGAAGGTTCGGGAATATCGTCACCGTATTCCCGAACCTTTTTCTCTCATGCTCGATGGGAACTGGCTTAGTAGTCTGGTGGGCGGCGGAATGTGCCGCTCACTGCTGATAGCGCCTTTACAGAGGACACTCCCCTACCTAACGCTTATGGATCTGTTGTTCAAAACTGAGTTATTGTATCAGGCTTGACATTCTGGTTCTGGTTGAAGACGTTGTCAGGGTCATAGATTGCCTTGATGCTAGCCAGGCGAGTGTAGGTGGCGCTTGGATAGGCAGCAGTCACGCTCGCCTGGCTGGCAGCGCTTAAGTATCGGAGCAATCGCGGAAAAATCGCTGCTTTCACAGTTATTATTTGTTACCCATCTATATGACTCTTTTCACCGAAACGTGGTCTTATCTGTCGATGCACCTTCTTCTCCGTGTACTATCAAGATGGTCTCGTCAGGCCGAAGCTTTACCAGTTCGGCACTGGATTCCCAGAGTTCCGCTGCTTTGTGCTCATCGTAAGATTCCTGTGAAGAAGCTCGCTCGTGCATTCTTTCAATATATTTGCCGGTAGTCTGCTCCAGGGCAGGATCGAGCACCAGGCGAGCCAGTGCTTTGCCAGAGGCTTCTGGAGTGGAGAGATCAGGAAACAGAGGCCGCATCAGCGGTAAGAGCACTTTCCAGCCGAAGCGCTGGAAGGCGCTGGTATCGCGCACCAACCCTGTGCCAGGAGTTGGCCCTGGATTATAGGCGTTGACGGTGATGGGCTGCTCAGGTGTGCTGAGTCCTTGTGCCTGAAGACGCCGAGCCAGTTCGTAGGCGTAGAACACGTTACACAGCTTGGAGGTGCTGTAGCGGCGCATTCCCACGCTCTGCGGGGTCTCGCGGCTCGCCTGCTCATCAGGATATTGTTCCGGCCACGCTAAGGCTCGCGCATTGCGGTAGCGTGGTGGGGGCATATGTACAAAGCGGTTCATTGAGCTTCTATATGCGGGGTCGTGCGCATCGCTGCTCACAAAGACGATGCGCGCCGGGGCCACGAGTTGGCGCAGCAACAAGTTCACTAGCAAAAAATGACCCAGGCAGTTGACGCCAAAGGTCATCTCGAAGCCATCCTGGGTGTAGGCCGTACCCGAAACGATTTGCACGCCTGCATTACAGACGACGGCATGCAAGGGAGGCAATTCTCGGAGAGTCACCTCACCGGCAAACGCACGCACTGAGGCCAGAGATGCCAGGTTCAGAGGCAGCCACTCGATATGCGGATTGCTGGTCTGGCGCTTCAGGATGTTAGCCGCCTGGGTCCCTTGCTGCCGGTTACGGCTGGCAAGGATGACGTGCCAGTTGGGTTGAGATACGGCGATCATGCGTGCAGCCACATACCCCAATCCAGAGGTACCTCCTGTGAGAATGACCGTTTGAGGAAGGTCATGCGTCTGACTGGTCATAGCAATCTTCTCCTTTCGATTCAATTTCATCACGATCACGAACTGACAACTATCAGGCCGTTTCTGACTCGCTGAGACCGATCCGTTGTTGCAAGCGTTGTAGCGCCGGAGGTACCCACCAGTTGGCCTGACCCATCAGGCGCAGAAAGGCAGGGACCAGCAGAGCACGAATAAGGGTAGCGTCCATCAGCACGATCAGTGTCATTCCAACACCCAGCATTTTGAAAAGGACCACCTCAGAAGTGCCGACGGCCGCGAAAACGATGGCCAGCAGGCCGGCCGCAGCACTGATCAGAGGGCCACTGCGCTCCATACCCATCGCTACCGAATGGATATTGTCTCCCGTTCGATCATACTCTTCCTTAATGCGTCCGATGATGAACATCTCGTAGTCCATCGATAGACCGAAAGCGAAGCAGAACATGAGCACGACGGTTCTCACATCCAATCCTCCAGTTGCGGTGAAACCGAGGAGATCGGAGAGATGGCCGTCCTGGAATATCCAGACAATTGCGCCAAAGGCAGCTGAGAGACTTAAAAAGTTGAGCATGATGGCCTTGAGCGGCAACAACAAGCTCCCACTCATCAAGAAGAAAAGCACCAGTGTTGTCAGGATAACCGTTCCGACGATGAGTGGCGCTTGCTCTAAGACCGAGTCCTGCAAATCCAGGAATTGTGCCAGATGTCCGCCCACCGCGACCGGAAATGGCGCAGGAACTGCT
>JADBKA010000342.1 GCA_014896635.1 Ktedonobacteraceae bacterium | reverse complement strand
GTCAACCTGCTTGATATGCAGCGGCATGCGGCCTCGCTTGCCTGGCTTGGTCTGTCGCAGGCGATGCAGATGAGCATGTTCTCGTTACTAGAAGGGGAAGGCATATGATAGCGATTATTGATTATGGCGCGGCCAATATTCACAGTATTGCCAGAGCGTTAGAACATGTCGGGGCTGGCGTGCAGGTCACCGACGATCCCGCCGTTGTGGAGCATGCGCGCGCGGTGGTACTGCCGGGCGTGGGAGCCGGCGGGACGGCGATGGCGCGCATGCGTGAGCGCGGGCTGGACGAGGCGATTCGTGAGGCCACGCAGCAGGGCAAGCCGTTTCTGGGCATCTGTCTGGGCATGCAACTGCTGGCTGACCACCATGCTGAGGGCGAAGTTGAGGGACTCTGCCTCTTCCGGGGCGCAGTGCGGCGTATTCCAGATGGACCGAAGATCCCGGAGATGGGATGGAATCAGGTTAAACCGTTGCGCGAAGGATTGCCCATTTTCACCGATATTCCTCCTGACGCCTACTTCTACTTTGCCCATTCGTACTACGTCGAGCCACAGGACCAGAGCGGCGTGGCTGCCGTGACCGATTATGGCTCGCCCTATTGTAGCGTCATCGTCACCGAGCAGGTCTGGGGGACGCAGTTCCATCCCGAAAAAAGCGGCGAAATTGGCCTGCGCCTGCTGCGCAATTTTGTGCGCTGGGTCAAGGGGTAGCGCGAGAATCATCTCCCCCGGACCTGGCTTTTATCTCAAATCATCAATATAGAGGCGCGAGAAGACCACCTCAACCCCCTGATCCTCAACATAGAGGCCCACAAGCCCAGCGGAGAGAAAGCGGGCGGGATCATCGGCTACAGGCTCACCGAGTTGTACATCATTGATGTGAAATGTGAAAGTATTTGCTTGTGCCTGAATCACAATCGTATTGTTTTGCTTCGGCCCGGTTTTGATCGCAGAAGACTGGCCGGCAGCTAGAGCTTTTCCGTGCGAGCCGCTATAACGCATAAACACATACTGCCCGACTCTAGAAGTAACAATCTCAAAAAGATAGTAGCTCGATTGATCGGTAGAGCAGCGAAAGACGACGCCATAGTAGTCGGCTCCGTTGCCCAGACTGTGCAATTCCTGCATGGTGACACTGAGACGGAAGTCACCAAAGCGCCGCCCACTATACAGCGCAAGCGCGACACGGTCGGGTGATTTATTTAAAACATGGTAGCTCGATGTTTGCGTATCATAGAAGAATGTATTACTTACAGGCCAGTTTTCCCGAAAAGAGAGTAGATCAGTCTCTATACGGCTACCTGGCGTAGAAGGAACAGTACCAGGTGGAGGCGTGGGATCAGTAGTAACAGGCGGGTTTCTTCCCCAGATCGCTGCCAGGTAGTTGCTGGAAAAAAAGACAGCGAAGATTACTGCCAGGAGTGCGACAGCAATCCCAAAGAGCCGCAGACGAGCGCGTCCTGTGCCTGGAGCGGTTCTGACTGGCGTATAGACGGCGCGCACAACCTGCGAATCGACAGTGGCAGGGAGGAAGAAGGTAGCAGCGGCAACAGCGCTGGCGAAAGCCTGATAAAACTGCCCGGCAGTTTGGAAACGGTCATCAGGGTTTTTTGCCAGAGCCTTACGCACAACAGCATCTATCGCAGGAGGAATATCAGATCGCAACGAGATGAGAGAGGGCGGGTCTTCGTGTACCTGCATCAGGGCCAGAGCTATCGGCGTGTCGCCCTTGAACGGAAGATGCCTGGTCAACAGATAGAACAGCGTTATCCCAAGCGAGTAAACGTCTGAACGTCCATCGAGGTGGCGCCCAAGCGCCTGTTCATGAGAGATATAGTCGGGCGTTCCCATGATCGCTCTCTGCGCCTCTGGCTCTATACGTTCGGTTGCATCATCGCTTTGCATGAGGCGAGCGATGCCAAAATCGCAGAGCAAGATATGGCCTTCGCTATCCAGCAGCATATTGGCAGGCTTGATATCGCAGTGAATGCAGCCTTGCTGATGGGCATAATCCAGCGCCAGGGCCATCTGCTCAAGATACCACTGGGCCTCTTCAAGCGAGAGAGGGCCATGCCTGGACAGATACTCGGAAAGCGTCCCCCCCGGCATGTAGGGCATAACAATATAGGGCAGGCCATCCTGCTCACCATAGGCGTAAATGGGTAGAATATTGGGATGATCGAGCTTACTGGCGGCTTCGGCCTCGCGCAGGAAGCGCAGATAAAACTCGCGCTGCATGCGTTTATCCATGTGTGTGCGCGGCAGAAAAACTTTGACGGCCACTTCTCGCGCCGGTTCTCTCTGCTGCGCAAGGTACACCGCGCTCGATCCACCATAGCCTAGCAACTTTTGTAATTCACAGGAACCAAGCACCTTGCCAATCAGATGCTGCCCCCTGGCTTCCCCATGTCCCCTGGCCCTGGTCACAACGAAACTCCTCTCTTGCTTCTCCAGAGAGAACGCATCCCACCCACAATTCCGCCAATAGTAACTTCTTGCTCACCCCTAACAAATTATACGTTGCTGCTGAAGCAAATTCCAACTGCTAAATGCTGAACACGCCACCATCACGCATAATTACATGGCCATCCACCTCGATTGTGCAGTTGGTAGGAATAACATCAACATGGATCTGCGCATCCCAGTCGGCTCCCGTAAACTCTGGATAGGGATTGCCGAACGCGACGTGCAGGCCGGGCATTTTCTCATCCTGTAGCAGATTGCCACTGAGCTGCTTGAGGCTGGTGAGCGTCCCTATGGCGAACTCTCCCACGCGGTTGCCATTCGGCACAGAGAACAGGTAATCGCGCACTTCATCGGCAATAGCAGTGTCCTGGCAACTTACGCCGGTCACATAGCCGTCTTTTACTTTGATGGTCAGAGGATGCGCCAGCACGCCGTATTTCTCAGAGAAGTAATCGCCCAGTACATCACAGACCAGCACGCCATCGACGCTGGCCGGAGCGGTGAAAACTTCCCCTTCGGGCAGGTTGCCCCATTTGCCCTGCTCATGGTAGCGCCCGTGACAGGGAATCCAGCGCCACTGCCGGTGAAAAGTGGCGGTCACATCGCTCCCTTTTGCCGAAGTGACATGAATAGTGTGCGCATCACGCACCAGCTCGTACACACGGTTGGTTAGATCAAACACTTCATCATAATCGGCACACATGCCTTCAGCCATCAGTCGCTCGTCAATGCCAATCATATGCCCATGCCGCACCTTGAGTTCGTTGACCAGAAAAGGCAGCAAAGGAATACGGAACGCGATTTCCCCTGGCTGAGCCGTTGCAATGTAATACGAGACGGTTGGCCGGGCAGCGACAAGGTCCGCACGCAACTCAGCGGGAAAAGCGGTCAGGGGCCGCTCACCGTAATGTTCGAGGAAACGGACGGTAACATCGGCATGCCGGGCCAGCACTGCGGCAGCCACTTCACGCGCAATATTTTCGCGCGCATAATCTGTGAGGATAAAGACGCGATCCTGTAGACCAACGCCCATACAACGCACAGCATTTTCAGCGCCAAACTGCACACGTTCCTCGAATGAGAGAGTCTGGATATCCGGTTCTTTCTGGATAGAAAAAGCATGAGAATTGTTCATTGCCATACAGTTATTTCTCCCCTACAAAGAAAAATCTTTTTGTCTATTGTAGACGATGTGTAAAGCCTTCCCAGAAGAAGTGAGAAGGCCCGGTGATCATCCAGATCGCCGGACCTTCTTTAAATGCTCTTGATCGTTGCCAGCTATCCTGTGCTTAGACGGTAGAGACACTGCCATCAGCATTGACGCGAAGCTTGACGCTGGCAACGGGCCTGGTCGCCGGACCCTGTATCACCTTACCGCCATTCGCCGGGTCAAAGATTGCCCCATGCGCCGGGCAGACCAGCAAATGAGAGCCGGGGTCATAATTCACATTCACATTCTCATGAGT
>JADBKA010000341.1 GCA_014896635.1 Ktedonobacteraceae bacterium | reverse complement strand
AGACACATCGAGGCTTTGTACTTGTCCTGCTCCACGCTGTGTCTGCAAGGAGTGTTCGGCGACGGTGAAGGTGGGCACCAGCACCTGCTGGTAATACAATGCGCGTAATTCCTCATTGACGAGCATTTCCGGCAGGACTGCCTGGAAGACCTCCGCATTGGGCCACAACAGGGCCATGCGCTGGCGCAGGTACGTGGTGAAAAAAGAGCGCAGATCCTGCTCGCGCTCCGGCGTGAGTTGCTGCTCGCGTTCCGTTGACTCATTGAGGCGATGGAGAATCCCTAACAATACCTCCGTTTTACTGGCAAAGTAGGTGTAGATCGTGCCATCGGCGATGCCGGCCACGCGGGCGATGTCTTTGACCGTGGCGCGATGAAAGCCTTTTTCGGCAAACACCTGGGTGGCTGCATCCAGGATCTGCTTGCGCCGGGCAGCCGTTACCAGTTCTTGAATGGGATCAGGCGTCTTGGTCATAGGCTGCATGCTCCTTTTGCCCCTCGAAGGAAGACGACGCATCTTGTTCAATCGTTCTTTTCATAGCCTCAAGCGTGTTTTGTGCGTCTCTCGCAATCTTTCTTTTTACGATGACATTGAATAATTTTGTCTTGAGAGACTTCGTTGAGTAATAATGGCTAAATTCCACTTTTGTCTCATGCGAAGCCACAGGTGTAAGTCTCGCTTCAACAAGATAATCTGGCAGCATTTTGGCAATGCCCATAGTATCTTCAGGTAAAGCCGTGACGATCCTTTCCATGGGAACCACTTCGAGATCTTTCTCCACACACGTATTTTTCCCATCTGTGAGGTAGCACCGATAGGCGACCCCATTGCCTCTCTGACGTTTCCCTGAAATGAGGTCGACCCTCTTGACCCTCGGATGGTAGACAGCGATGTTCGTCAAGTCTTGATTAAATTCCCAGACGACTTGGAGAGGTGCATGAATCACCACCTCTTGTCTTGACTGAAAAGGAGGAAATTCCATGTGCTGTTCCTTTCTCAAGAGAGATGCTACGGACAGGCGCGTTGATGGCCAGATCCTTCAGAGGCAGAGGCTCTCTTGTCTTGTGTTGTTGTGATCGAATAGCCAAGCATATAATTGAATGTTCATTCATTACAATGATAACCAATTCAAGCAGATGTGTCAAGTCTGGGGATGAGATGGGGATTCATCATCGATGGGAGCTACCTGTTGTGGCAACCTGAGAAAGTCAGGGGCGGCATTGCACCACTTTCATTTTGCTGACGCTTGATTTTGGAAAGAAGCCCTCTCTACGTGAATTCTTGACCGGCGCTCTATGCACCGGTTGAGCCGATCTTTACAACGGCGGTATTTGCCGCGCTCACCGCGACTGAGGAGTACTGGCAACAGACACCGGACGGCTCGATTGTGTTAGGCGGTTGCCGGGCGCTTGCTCCGGGGCGCGACATGGGTGTGTGGGAAGCTGTACCAACGCCGGACGTGCAGGAAGCTCTTGAGCAGATTTTGCCACGCCTCTTCCCGCAGTTACCCAGGTTACAAGTGGTGCAGCGCTGGGCCGGGTTGATGGATTTCACGCCCGATTGCATTCCAATTGTAGATCGGGTACCAGGGATCGAACATGCGTGGTTTGTAGCGGGTCTTTCGGGTCACGGGATGCCCTTTAGTATGCTCATTGGTCGGATGCTGGCCGAGGCGGTACAGACGGAAAAGCTTCCTGCCGCGCTCTGGCCATTGCGGTTTGGACGGGAGACACTGAGATAGAATAGATAAACTTATAATTGAAATATATTTCATTATATATGACATGCTGTCCTGCTTGTTTAATGCAAGACAGCATGTCATCAGGCGGCAAGCCACGTGTCACGTCGTATCGGTCGGTTGTTCGGAAGATGTACTTTCTCTAGTGGTACCTTGAGGAGAAACGCATGAACCCTGCACTGAAGAAACTTGGCTTTGGTGAACAAGACCGCGTCGTCATCATTCATACTGACGACATCGGAATGTGCCAGTCCACCATCACCGCTTACGAACACTTACTTGACTTTGGCTTAGTTTCCTCGGCTTCCACGATGGTGCCGTGTCCCTGGTTCCCTGCTGTGGTGCGCTTTTGCCGTACCCATGACCGCGTAGATATGGGTGTGCATCTCACACTCAACTCTGAATGGGAAACCTATCGCTGGGGGCCGATTTCTACGCGCGATAGGGCGTCGGGTCTGCTCGATGAACAGGGGTATTTTTTCTCACATCCCGGAGAAACGGTTCAACAGGCTCGCCCCGCTGATGTTGCCACAGAGTTACGGGCGCAGTTGGAGCGGGCGCTGGCAGCGGGTATCGATGTGACGCATATAGACTCTCATATGCTCGCGGCGACGATGCCGCCCTTCTTGCAGTTCTATATCGATCTCGCCCTTGCATATCGCTTGCCACTCGCCCTGCTAAGGGCCTCTTCCGCTTTCCTGGTTCAATTTGGCCTCGATGCCGACCAGCAAGAACACTATATGCACGTCGCGGGCGAGTTGGAGGAGCGTGGCATCCCGCTGTTCGATGCGGTGATGCTACTGCCGCTGGACGGTACCACCGATCATATTGCCAGGACAAAAGCCCTCGTAGATGCCTTGCAACCTGGTCTCACCTACCTGGTGTTGCACCCGGCAGTAGATACGCCAGAATTAAGAGCCTGCGCCCCCGACTGGCCGTCACGGGTAGCCAATTACGAGGCGCTGTCGAGCCGGGAGGTGCGCGATTATATACGACAGGTGGGTGTACAGGTTATCGGCTACCGACCACTACGCGATCTGGTGCGCACCTCCACGTGAGGGGAAGAGCGATCATCTTGCCGTAGATTGAAAAGACAAGAGGCGGCGAAGGATTTTACCTGAGGCCGATTTGGGAATCTGGTCGATGAACTCCAGGCGGCGAATTTTCTTGTGTGGTGCCACTCGCGCAGCCACATATGCCATGATCTCTTCTGCTGTCACTTCCACTTCGGGTTTGCGCACTACAAACGCTTTGGGAACCTCGCCAGCTTCTTCGTCGGAAGCTGCGACGACGGCGGCATCCGCAATAGCAGGATGCGTCAGCAGCAGCGCCTCCAGTTCTGCCGGGGCAACCTGCATGCCTTTGTACTTGATCAGTTCCTTCAAGCGATCCACAATATAGAGATAGCCATCCTCATCAAAATAGCCAATATCGCCAGTATGTAGCCAGCCATCGGTCTCCAGGGTAGCGGCGGTCGCAGCAGGATTGTTCAGATAGCCTTTCATAATCTGCGGGCCACGTGCGCAAATCTCTCCCGGCTGATTAGCAGCTAACTCCTCGCCGGTACGAAGATCAACGACTTTGCATTCGGAATTTGCCACGCAGACCCCGACGGAACCCCACTTGATAGCTCCAGGTGTCAGTGGATGGAAGGTCACATCAGGGCTGGTTTCTGTCATGCCCCACGCCTGCACGACCAGGCAGTTCAGACGAGAGGCGCAGGCTTCTTGCAGTTCCTTGCCCAGCGGTGCGGCGGCAGAGAGGATCACGCGCATGTGCGAGAGATCGTAGTTATCGACCACAGGCTGTTTAGCGAGTGCCAGCATGATGGGGGGAACCATGTTGCCTACCGTCACCTTATAGTCTTGCAAAGCTTGCAAAAACTGTAGAAGGTCAAAGCGCGGCATCGAGACGACGGTCGCCCCATTCGCCAGGCTCAAGCTTACAATTACGGTCAGGCCATAGATATGGTAAAAAGGCAGAACGCCGATCACGGTATCTTGCTCTCGGACAAAACAAATGGGAGCCATCTGGCACAGGTTCGCCACCAGATTGCGATGGGTGAGCATAACGCCTTTCGCCAGGCCGGTGGTGCCACTGGAATAGGGCAAGACGACCACGTCCTCTTGCGTATTGATCTTCACATCCGGCACGTTCCCATCCCCGCGCAGAAGGTCTGTAAACGGCGTTGCGCCGGGT
>JADBKA010000340.1 GCA_014896635.1 Ktedonobacteraceae bacterium | reverse complement strand
ACGCCTTTAACACCCAGGTCATCCAGGACTTGCAGACGGCTTTTACCGACCTCGGTCACGACGACAGGCTGCATGGCATTGTGCTGACCGGTGAGGGTGCCTCTTTCAGCGCGGGAGCTGATATCCAGGCGATGAAAGAGGCAGGAACATTGACGGAGGAGCAGAATCTCAACGATGCGCTGCGCCTCACCAATCTGTTGCACACGATTAATACGTGTCCCTGCCCGGTGATTGCGCGTGTCAACGGGACGGCGATGGGCGGTGGTCTGGGCCTGGTGGCCGTCTCTGACATTGCGATTGCTGCCGAGCACGCGCGTTTTGCCTTCAGCGAGGTCAAGCTCGGCATCGCGCCCGCGATGATCTCACCCTATGTCATCCGCAAGATCGGCGAGACGAACGCGCGCGCGTTATTTGTGACCGGCGAGCGTTTCAGTGCCGCTCGCGCTCAGGCCATTGGTCTGCTGCACGCCGTCGTTCCCGCACAACACCTGGATGAGGCTGTACAGGGAGCCATCAACGAACTGCTGACCAGCGCGCCGCACGCTTTGCGCGTATGCAAGCAACTGGCAACAACCGTCGGCGGGATGAGTCTTGAGCAGGCGCGCCAGTTCACGGCTGAAACGATTACTGCTCTGCGAGCAGGCGAAGAGGCTCAGGAAGGATTGAGCGCGTTCCTGGAGAAACGCAGGGCGCGCTGGATCATTCACACGCACTGAGCATCACATCACACAAGCGAACGCTGGTAATCCTTTATGTTTACGAAAATTTTGATCGCCAATCGCGGCGAGATCGCTGTACGCATCATGGCAACCTGCCGCGAGATGGGTATACGCACCGTCGCTGTCTACTCGGAAGCCGATAGCTCCGCCAGGCATGTGCGCGAGGCCGACGAAGCCTGCTGCATCGGCCCGGCTCCTGCCGCGCAAAGTTATTTGAACGGTGAAAGAATCATCGAGGCGGCAAGACAATGCGGAGCTGAAGCCATTCACCCCGGCTACGGCTTCCTTGCCGAAAACGCCGATTTTGCCGAAGCGAGCGAACGGGCCGGCCTGGTCTTTATTGGACCACCGGCACCGGCCATGCGGCTGATGGGATCGAAAATTGCAGCCCGGCGACTCGCGCAGGCAGTAGGCGTGCCGACGGTTCCCGGCTACGATGGAGCAGAGCAAGACGATACGGCGATGCTACGCGAGGCGGAACGCATCGGCTTTCCTCTTTTAATCAAGGCATCAGCAGGCGGCGGCGGCAAAGGCATGCGTACCGTCCTTTCAGCAGGCGACTTCATGGAGCAACTGGCAGGTGCGCGCCGCGAAGCCCTGGCCGCTTTCGGCGACGCGACCGTCTTTCTCGAACGGCTAATCGCGCGGCCACGCCATATCGAAATTCAGGTGCTCGGCGACCACTACGGCCATATCATCCACCTGGGAGAGCGCGAATGCTCGATCCAACGCCGCCACCAGAAGATTGTCGAGGAAAGCCCTTCGGTCGCCCTGACGCCAGCAATACGCGCGGAGATGAGCGAGGCAGCAGTGCGCCTCGCCCGGAAAGCGGGCTATATGAATGCCGGCACGCTCGAATTCATGCTCGATGATGATGGACACTTCTATTTTCTGGAAATGAATACCCGCCTCCAGGTCGAGCACCCGGTAACAGAATTCGTTACCGGCGTGGATCTCGTGCGCCACCAGTTGTTGATCGCCGCCGGCGAGCCACTCGCGCTCTCTCAGGAACAGATTTACCAGCGCGGCCATGCCATCGAGGTACGCCTCTACGCCGAAGATCCCGCCCGCCAATTCCTGCCCTCAACCGGCAATGTCGCGCTCTTTCATGCGCCGGCAGGCCCCGGCGTGCGCGTTGACAGCGGCATCGAGAGCGGCGACGAGATCAGCCAGTATTACGATCCAATGATCGCTAAATTGATCGTCTATGGCGAGGACAGGCCGGCAGCCGTAGCGCGCCTGCGCCGTGCGCTGCAAGAGTGCGCTGTCTTTGGCGTCACCACCAATATCGCACTGCTGCATGCCATTAGCCATCATCCAGCTTTTGAGGCGGGCCAGACACATACACACTTCTTGCAAGAACATGCCCTGCTTGAGCCTCAGACACCGGCAGAGGCAGATCTCCCACGCGAGGTGGCTGTGGCAGCGGCACTCTATGAAACACTGAGAGAAACAGATCTTCTCCGGGGAACACAGAACGGCTCTCTGCCGTCCTCCTCCACCCGCGCCAATCCCTGGCAGGCGCTCGGACCCTGGCGTATGATCGGTGAGGCGCGCACGCTCACCTATACCTGGCAGGAGCAGGAGTATATCGTGCGGCTCAGACCGACTCTGGCAAACACGACAGCCTGGTGGGTCCAGGTCAACAGCGAGCAGGGTGAAGAGGTAATCTGCATGGCTGGCCAGGATAATCTGCTCTTGCTCAGGCAAGGGAACAGGCAGATACAGGTACATGTCTGGCAGCAAAACGGTGAAATTCAGGTTGCCTGTGCCGGCTCACTCTACCACCTGCAACGCCGCCAGCCGCCCGACATCGAGCTAACCGCGCATAGTGGCGGGACACTGCACATCCAGCGTTCACTGAAAGCGCCAATGGCCGGCACTATTGTCAAGGTGCGCGTCCACGAAGGTGAAGAGGTAGAGGCGCAGCAGGTGCTTGTCATTCTCAGTGCGATGAAAATGGAGCACTCGATCACCGCGCCCTCCGCTGGCAAAGTGCAGCGTATACACTATAGCGAAGGGGAAGTTGTCCCCGGCGGCGCGGTCCTGGTCGAGATGGAATAATTGCACAGGAAAGGAACGACTCAGATGCAGCTTGGTTTTATCGGCATCGGCGTCATGGGCCGGCCCATGACGCTCAATCTGCTCAAAGCAGGTCACGAAGTCACAGTTTTCGCTCGTCACCCGGAGAAACCGGAAGTGCAGGAAGTTATCAATGCCGGCGCGAAACTGGCGCCCTCAGCACGAGCTGTCGCAATGGCATCCGAAATAGTAATCACGATGGTGCCTAACTCGCCTCAGGTTGAAGAGGTAGTCACGGGTCCACGCGGGCTACTCGAAGGCTCGCGCAAGGGCCTGATAATCATTGACATGAGCACCATCGCACCCTCTACCACGCGCAAAATGGCGGCGCTAGCAGCAGAGAAGGGCGTGCATTTTCTCGATGCCCCGGTCAGCGGCGGATCACAGGGAGCCGTCAACGGCACCTTGACGATCATGGTCGGCGGGGAACGCGAGGTTTTTGAACAGGCATTGCCAGTGCTGGAGGCGATGGGCAAAAAAGAGAATATTTTCTATATCGGGCCGAGCGGTTCAGGCGAAGTCGTTAAGCTCATTAATAATATGCTCGTTGGCACCATCGCTGCTTCTATCGCTGAAGCACTGGTGCTCGGCGTAAAGGCCGGGGCCGATGTGGAGACGATGGCGAAGATTATCGGTGTTAGCTCCGGCGCGAGCTGGCAGCTCGCCAACCAGTTTCCGCTGCGCGCCTTCAACGGCAGCTTCAAGCCCGGCTTCATGACCGATCTCTTGCACAAAGATCTGGGTCTGGCGCTTGACCTGGCGGCAGAACTCCAGGTGCCGGTCGCTATGACGGCGCTGTCGCGCCAGCTCTTTGAAATGGCGCGCGCGGCAGGCTACGGGCGGGACGATTATACGGCGCTGCTCAAAGTGCTGGAACAGATGACCGGCGTAGAGGTGAGAAGCAAACAATCATAAGCAAAAGAGTAATACGCTACATGATGACATTTAATAATCATAGTCGGTAAAAATAAATAACCGTCTATAGTAGGGGCGCCCCTTGCGGGCGCCCTGGGAGAGGGATCTTACCAATCCTAATGGTCAATTTTCATCACACGACGTATCACCACCAGCTCAACTTACCCGCCAAGCGGCAGCATCGAATGCGCAACTGACAGGCCCAGGAAGAGCGCTGCGGCGAGACCAAAGTAGAGC